>CAZBQQ010000017.1:0-25615 GCA_964493965.1 uncultured Solibacteraceae bacterium | reverse complement strand
CCGGCGCCTTGACGCTGATCTTCCAGACGGACAAGGCGCTGCGCGACACGCGCCCCGACGACCGGCTGGTGATGGAGGAGTTTATCCTGCGGTTGACGGCCTAGCCGGAGACCAACGTATACGGTGTCGGGCGACATCGTCGGCGTAGCCGCCGTCACCGACATACCCGGAGCCCTAACACTCACTGGGCTCTTCAACATCCCCTTAGGCGGCGGTACGATGTGCAATGTGGATGGGGGCTGCGACCAGAGCTTCAACCTGATAGATCCGGACAGTACACTTAGCGACACGATCCATCTGGTATTCGATGGATCTGGTCAACCGAACGGCGACGTATGGCAAGAGGCCTTCACTCTTTCTTTCTTGGACAATCCTGCCGCTCCCCTACCCGGCGGCACGAACGTCTTGGAGACGCCGGGCGTGTTCCAGTCCTTGCCAATCATCAATGACGGCGTAAATGGCACCAGCTTCCAAATCAGCGTAAACTCCAGCGACGGCAGTGCAGTGCCAGAACCTGGCTCGTTGCTCCTCCTCGGCACCGCACTTCTGGGCTTTGTGTCAATCGGGCGCGGGAGGTTCGCGACGAAAGGCTAGCCCGAAGCTAACCGCCCACCGCTTCAAGCGCCGCACGTTTTAGCTCAACGCCTCGCCGGATTCCCTCCAGCGGGGCGTTTTGCTTATAAGCCAGTCAAATCTCCGGCTCAATCGTCGTCCCCACCCCAGTTCCCTTCCCGTTAGGGATGGAACGACGTGGACATACACAACGTGCCGGAGCATGCCGACCGGCGATCTCGCGGTCATCGGCGATCGTCATCAATAATTTCGCGTTAGGACGGCCGACGATCCGGCTATGCGCGGGCGGGTTCGCGCGCTGATCGAGACCGGCTGATGATGGAGGAGTTTATCCTGCGGTTGACGGGCTAGACCGCTTGCTGACGCGCGCGGTTCGGCAGGCGCTTTCGACTAGGCGGCCGGGGTAAGGGTCTTCAGGCGCTTGCTCAGACGGGACTTGTACCGCGCGGCGGTATTCTTCTTCACGATGCCCCAACGGGCGGCGCGGTCGATGATCGAAAAGGTTAGCGGGAGCTGGGCTTGGGCCGCGCCCGCGTCCTTCTGCTCGAGCAGGCGGCGCATCGCACGGATCTGGTGGCGTAAGCGCGATTTACGCGCGCGGTTGATTACCGTCCGCCGTTCTTCCTGTCGTACACGTTTCAGCGCAGAGAAATGGTTTGCCATCTAGATCGGAGTCTTTCTCAGGTCAGGATAGCGCAACCGGGAGGCCTTTGACAACTGCCCCTCCCTGGTTTGATGAGCGCTCGCCAGCCCGGTCCCACGACTCCCGCAATTCTATTTCCCACACCCTCAACCACTTCCGCCTTTCCCGTCGCCTGCATGGATCGCCCCCGCGTTACCATGCCTCTGGGTAACCGAATGTCTTACGCACGCAAAAGTCCCTCCCTCTGGCCGGCGACGCAGTCAGGCGCAGTCGCTGTCCACGCGATGTGGTGGGTTCGTTTTCAAGACCGTGCTGAATCAACAGGACTTATGGGTTCGTTTGGTCATTTTTCTTCCCGGGAGCCCGCCAGACCCAAGGACCGCAAACCACATTGCGCCGGTTACGCCGGTGCCCGAGCGGCGATCCGGGGTAGAATAAACTAGACCCATGTGTCAGCGCAGTACACTCCTGCCCGCTGGGCGCCAGCGTTTGGAAGGGCTGGCCCTCAGTGTGTTCGCAACCCTGGCGACGGCCGGCGCGGCCCTGGCCCAAACGCCGGGAGTGGTGCATCCGGACTGGCGGCACATCGGTAACTCGGTCGTCGGAATGGCGTTGGCGGCGCCCGCCTCCGGCCCGGTCGAGCGCTTGTGGTACTCCCCCGATGGTTCACGTCTGTATGTCCGGACCGCCGCAGGCACCGTCTTCGAAACCGCGGATTTCGAGAAGTGGCAGGCCAGCTCGGCGGTTCCTCCGGCTGCCGATCCCAACGCCGCGGCGGCATTGGTCCCCGGCGGCACGCGCGGCGTGCGGGCTGCCCCGGCGGACGGCCGGCGCCTTTACGCTTACGGAGAAGAGGTCCTGCGCGCGGACGATGGCGGGCGCGCCTGGGCCAACGTCACTTCGTTCGCCGGACACTCCATCATCGGCGGCGGGATTCGCGATCTGGCGGTTTCGCCGCTCGACAGCGAGGAAGTGGTCGCCGCGAACGAGAACGGGGTGTGGCGCTCGCTCGACGGCGGCGCATCCTGGAGCGGGCTGAACGAAACCCTGCCCAACCTGCCCGCCCGGCGGATCGCGGCGCTGCCTCAAGGAACCGACGGTCTCAAAGTGGTCGCCGGAGCGCTCGGCGTCCTGGAATGGGCACCCGGCGAAAAGCAGGCCTGGAGGAGAGTGCAGGACGCGGCGGCGGCCCAGGACGCGGGAACGCGGTCCGCGCTGTCCCAGACCCTCGGAGTCGAAGTCACCGCGGTCGCGACCGCCGGGGATTATTCGTATGCCGGCTCAGCCGACGGCCGCCTGTGGGTCTCCGCCGACAAGGGCCGGACCTGGACCTCCACGTCGCCGGCCGGGCGTGGCCCGGTGGAGGCGATCTTCGCCGACGCGCGCGAGCCGCGGCAAGCACTCGCCGCCCTGGGCGCAAACCCGCGCGGGGTCGCCGGACAGCACGTCTTGCGCACCATGAACGCCGGGCAGTTCTGGGACGACCTCACGGCCGACCTTCCGGAGACCGCAGCCCACGGCATCACGGCCGACCGCCCGAGCGGAACCATTTACGTGGCGACGAGCCGTGGCGTGTACACGACGCACGCCGATCTGAGCGCCGCCGTGCCCGCTACGCCCTGGACTCCGCTGGCCGGGCTGCCGCCCACTCCGGCGCTAGACGTGAAACTCGACTCGGGCGGCGACCAGCTCTTCGTAGCGGTCCAAGGCTATGGGGTGTACGCCGCGCTGGCGCCGCACCGGCTGGGCAGCCTGCGCCTGGTGAACGCGGCGGATTTCAGCCAGCGCGCCGCGGCGCCGGGGTCCCTGCTCAGCGTGCTGGGCGTACGCGTGCGGACGGCCCGGGCAGGCGAGCTCGATCTCCCGGTGCTGGCCGCGTCGGATTCCGAGACGCAGATCCAGGTGCCGTTCAGCGCGCACGGGTCCTCGCTCTCCATGGCCCTCGAGACCAGCGCGGGAAGCTTCCGCATGGCGATCCCCGTCGAGACTGTTTCGCCGGCGATCTTCGTCGACCGCGATGGCACGCCGCTGGTGCTGAACGCAGACACTGGGGTGCTGCTCGACGTCATGAACACCGCGCACTCGAACTCGCGGCTCCAGATTCTGGCCACGGGCCTCGGAGCGGTGAAGCCCGACTGGCCGGCGGGCATGCCGGGTCCATTCGACGACCCGCCGCAAGTGGTGGCGCCCACCCAGGCGTTCCTGGACCGCGCTCCGGTCGAGGTCACCCGGGCCGTCCTGGCCCCCGGGTACATCGGCCTGTACCTGGTGGAAGTGCAGCTTCCGGCGCTGGTCAACGCCGGCCCCGCCGAGCTCTACATCGGCTCCGGCGACCAGCAGAGCAACCGCGTGCGGATCTGGATCGAGCCGTAAGCCCGCCGTCCCCTACCGGATGATCTGCGCGCGAAAGACATACAACCGCGTCGAAGGATCGCGGTAGGCGTCCCGGCTGGCCCCGGCCTTTCTTAGCAGCGCGTCCAGAAACTGCCCGGCGGTCCATTGGCGCTCGGTGGCAACCTGCGGAAGCAGGAGACCGTGGTCCACGCCGGCTTCAAGCAGCGCGCCGTGCTCGTTCACCCGGAAGTCGTCCAGGCTGGCGATGCGCTTCATGGGCGAGAGCACGGAAACCTCCAGCTCGAGATCCGACTCGCCCTTGCGGACCGGCGCGAACCGGCTGTCTTCCAGGGCGGCGGACAGCGCAAGCAACGGGACCAGCTTGGATAGCGGCTCCGTCGATGCCTTGCGGCCCACGCATCCCCGCAGCTCCCCCTGCGACGTGAGGGTGACGAAGGCCGCGGCACGCCGCTCCAACGCGGGGTTTCCGCCCTGTGCCGGAATCGGGTGCCGGTCGCCGGTTTCGAGATAGCGCGCCAGGGTCGCGCGGGCGCTGGCAACAAGCAGCCGCTGGGCTTCGGGGTCAAGGTCCAGAGCACGGTAGGGAAAGTAGCCCAGGGCCGCGTAGCTGACCGAGTGCGTGTAGTCCCCGGTGATCTCGCCGGAGGTCCGGTAGTCGAGGGTAGTCTGGAAGATCTCCTCGTCCCGTCCCGCGAGGCGCAGCGTCTCGAGCAGCAGACTGATGGGCTCGGTCCCACAGACGGTCGAGCCGCTGGTGCGCAACTCGGCCAGAAACTGGTCCGCGCAGAGCGTGCCCGCCGCCTCGATGGCGCCTTCGTCGATGTCGCGCAACCGTTCCGCGGCGAATTCGTCAGCGGCAAACGGCTGGTAGGAGAAGTCCCGCCCGTAGTGCGTGAAATCGGAACTGGCCACCAGCACGGTTCCCGGGCCCAGCAGGGAAGCCAGCTTGCGGGCCGCCGCGGCGCTGGCTTCGTGAGTCAGGCGGCTCACGTAGACCGGCACAACCTTGGCCGCCGGGGCGGCGAATTGCAGGAACGGAAGCTGGAGCTCGACCGAATGGTCGCACAGGGCCTCTTCGTCCTTCCTTCCGAACGCGCCGCCTTCAGCCAGCGCGGCGGCAAACTCGCTGTCCACCGCGACGTCTCCCAGCGGCGTGCGGAGCGCAGGCACGTCGGAAATCCAGGCGCCCGGCGCCGCCCCATGGTGGGAGAAGCCCAGTACGACGACGCGCTCCGGCTCGTGAACGCGCAGGTGGCGATAGGCTGCCGCGGCAACGGCGCCGGAGTAGACCAGGCCGGCGTGAGGCACGACGAAGGCGGAGGCGCGCCCAGGAAGGTAGGGGCCAGTGCGGCGTTCGGACTCCGCAAAGAGCCGCTCGAGGAGATCCCTCAGCTCGGAAGGACCGGCAGGGTACCAGGATCCGCTGAAGGGTGACACATGAACGCCAGCGACTGGCATGTTTCCACCCCTCCTTATTCTAGGCCGTCGTCAAGAGTGGGGCGGACCCCTGGTCCGCGGCCGACGTCCTCGTCGGCCTGGTCCGCAGCGCCGATAACAGCAAGCTGGTCCAGGGGGACCCGCGCGGACCAGGGGGTCCGCCCCACACCTCTACGCTATCGCCTTCAGAGGCTCCTGCCAGCGGATGTCGCTCAGCATGTCCCTGACAGAGAGGCAGCCGCCGTCGAAGCCGGACCGCGCCAAAGCTCCCTCGATTTCCGGGACGCGGCCGGCCCAGGCGGGAAACTCGATGATGGTGGCGGGTGCGCCGTGGTAAAGCTGGGGGTTGATGGGGAAGCTAAGCTCGGCGAGCACGTCCAACAGTCGCTCCAGCAACCTCGGCTCGACTGTGATCCGGACGGAAACCAACTCGCCTTCCGTCCCGCAGAGGGACGGATGCTGGTTCACGGGCCATGCGCTCATAATTCCTCCGTGCGCAATCGGCCCTGCTGGCAGCCCAAAAAAACAAAAACCCTGGGCCAAAAGCCTCAGGGTCTTCAACAACCGCGACCGATTGCCTTTAGCACTTGTTTTACGTGGTTGCAATTAGCAGGGCCCAGACATCAGCCCTAAATCATTCCACGTTCGTCCACAAGAATAGCACCCGGGCCGGAAGGCTGCAATACGGCTTCGCCGGGCGTAGTCAAAACCCATTGAGTCGAGAAGCTCGCTTCAGAGTGTGCCGAACTGTTTCTGGAGTTTTCGATCGCATTACGGAGGGTGCTCCGGGAGCGTGTTGCGGGGAAGAGCCTGGGCTTGGCGAAGGTAGCCCTTTCAGGACCGTGCGGGGGTTCAGGGTCGGACGTACTGCGTCCACAGGAACAGGTAGGTGGCCCAAACATTGATTGCCACCGCCAGGCCGAATAGGGCAGGTTCGATCCAGAGCCAGCTTCGCCAGTCAGCCTCCAGCAGCAGCATGAACATCCAGGGGAGCAATTCTATCGCGTACCTATACGAATATTGCCACCCACCGGGGTTGCCGTGGGTCCACAACACAAGCGTTAGCGCAATGATCGCGATCCAACCGCACCATCTCATGGCCGAGTCTCGGCTGCGCGCTCCAGGACGGAATAGAAGGAGCAGCAGCGGACAACTCAGAAAGATCGACCCGCCAAAGGGGTCGGGTACGAGGTATGGGTAATGGCTCACCCGTTTCCAACCACCGAGAACCATCACACGAGAATTGATGGCAATCGCTTTAAGCGAGAAGACGCCGTCGCTGTAGCCGGCTTCCGACAACACGCCCGGTATGCGAGAATAGCCGAAATCGCGGACCGAGCCAAACCGCTCGTAGTTATACGCTAAGGTGCAAGCGGCCAACATGACGGGGATGACCAGAAAGCGCAAGGCGGACGATACCTGTGCCCTGCCTGTACGCGTGAGCCGGCCAGAGCCGGCGCCTGTAACCGGCGGTTTGCACGGCGTCGCGGTGGACGCCAGTCGCTCACGCTTAGAAGAGGGTCCGCCTGAGGACCGCATCAGAAGGTAAAGGAAGACCGGCGCGGCAAGGATAACTTCGGTACGGTTACCGCAGGCGATGGCGAAAAGGAGGCCGGCTGCCAGTGGCCGGCGGTCGACCAGTACGAAGTAGAGCGCCCCTAGCTGTCCCAGTAGCGCAAATCCCAGTGCGATTTGCCAAGCGCCACCGAAGGCCAGATTGCAGAACGTCCAAGTGGCGAACACTGGAAACAGCGTCAGCAATATGCGCCGTTCATACCGATCTCCATAGAGGGATGTGAGCCCGAAACAAAAGAGCACGGCCCCACCGGCCTGTATCGCGGCAATGCCTGCGCTGGGGTAAGCCGTGACCAACCCGGCCATTTTGAGTAGCGCCACCGGAATCATGGACAGCACTGCCCCAAGCGGAAAAGCGCTGTAATAAGTCCCCTGATGCGGGATCATCTCATTCAGCCAGGATGGTGGAGGCTCTGTCACGCCGAGATGCCCGTGAAGCAAAGCTTCTGCCATGCGCATCGTGTAGTCGAAGGGGGAATGGCGCTCAGGAGTCGCGAAATAGCAGAGCAACGCAGTGCAAGGCGCCAGAAACGCGAGCAGGGGCGTTCCCGTGAGCGTGGGGATGGCTCCGCCCTCCTGCTTCGGCCTATCAGGCACAAACCGCATCAATTCACCACTCAAACTGGTCCTTCTGCGTGCCAGATTCCTGCACGTGTGCTGGTTGAATCGTGGACCGCCAGTATAGATGTTCTGGCCGGGGGCGCGCAATGGCCTTCCATCCGATCCATTGGCCCGGTTGGCGCGGCCCACATAACGGAGTTTGAGCGCCGGAGCGTTAACGATCCGCCATAGCGGGCTGTTTGATAGCCGGTCTCGCCCTGTGCTACGTTGGATCTCTCGACATCTGGGGTGCCCATGCCTGAGGAAGACAAGCCGGAGGTTAAGCCTGCGCAGACGGATCCGCCCGCAGCCGCAAAACCACCCGCCCCCCGTCCCGCCGCGAAGCCTCCCGCTGTCATGGCCGTGAGCCCTTGGGAGGGCGACCTGCCGGCGCTGCTCAGGCAACGCTTCTCAGATCAGGTTTCGGAGTGCTCGACCTACCTGGGGCAGAATTTCGTAGTGGCCGCGCCGGAAGCCGCGATCCCCATCCTGGAGTTCCTGCGCTTCGAAGCGGATTTCGACTACCTGGTGGACATCACGGCGGTGGACTATCCGCAGCGCCCGGAGCGGTTCGACCTGGTCTACGTTCTCTACAGCTTCGCCCGCAACGAGCGCATGCGAGTGAAGACCAAGATCGCCGACGGCTACAAGCCGGCCACGGCCACCAAGGTGCACCTGGCGGCGAACTGGCTCGAGCGCGAGGTCTTCGACATGTTCGGCATCGAGTTCGCCGGGCATCCGGATATGCGCCGCATCCTGCTGCCGGAGGACTGGGAAGGCTACCCGCTGCGCAAGGACAAGGGCATTCTCGACTGCGACAATAAGTGGATAGAGGAACACCTGGGAATCGAGGGCGGCCAGTAAATGCCGGATCAGACCTTTCTGGATTCCACCGAACTCGTCCTCAACATGGGGCCGCAACATCCCTCGACGCACGGCGTGCTGCGCGTGGTCCTGAAGCTCGATGGCGAGAAGGTGCTGGGCGCCGACTGCGTCATCGGCTACCTGCACCGGGGCGTCGAGAAGATCGGCGAGAACCGCACCTACCAGCAGTTCGCTCCCTATGTTGACCGGATGGACTACTGCGCGGCGGTCTCGAACGGGCTGGGATACTGCCTGGCGGTAGAGAAACTGCTGAACGTCGAAGCTCCGCCGCGGGCCCAGGCGGTACGCGTCGTCCTCACCGAGCTGAACCGGATCGCGAGCCACCTGATCTGGCTGGGCACGCACGCGCTCGACATCGGGGCCATCACGCCGCTGTTCTACGTGATGCGCGAGCGCGAAGAGATCCTGAACATATTCGAGAAGTACTGCGGCGCACGGCTGACGACGCACGCCTTCCGCATCGGCGGCCTGCAGTACGAGACTTACGACGGCCTCGAGGAGGACGTCAAGGCGGCCTGCGAGCACGTCCTGCCCAAGATCGACGAGTACGAGCGGCTGCTCACCGGAAACCGCATCTGGATCGGCCGGCTGACGAACGTGGGCGTCCTGAACGCCGCCGACTGCAAGCAGTATGGCGTCACCGGCCCCATGCTGCGCGCGGCGGGCGTCAAGTGGGACCTGCGCCAGGCTCAGCCTTATTCTGGCTATCAGCAATACGATTTCGAGATTCCCACCGGAACCCACGGCGACACCTTCGACCGGTACGCGGTGCGCATGGAAGAGATGCGGCAATCGGTGCGCATCATCCGCCAGGCCGTGGAGAAGATTCCGGAAGGGCCCATCATGGCGAAGATCCCCAAGGTGATCAAGCCGCCGGTGGGCGAGGCTTACGTTTCGATTGAAGCTCCCAAGGGGGAGCTGGGATACTTCATCGTCAGCGATGGCTCGACGCAGCCCTACCGGCTGCGGGTGCGACCGCCTTCTTTCGTCAACCTTCAGGCGCTCGACCAGATGACGCGCGGCGCGCTGGTGGCGGACGTGGTGGCGATCATCGGCACCCTCGACATCGTTCTCGGTGAGGTAGACAGGTGAGGCATGCGTAAATTTCTGCGCACAATCTTTCTGATCGATCTGATCGAAGGACTGTGGGTCACCTTCCACTACCAGCGCCCGAAGTACATCGTCACCGAACAATATCCGGCCCAGCGTCCGAAAGTGGCGGAGCGCTACCGTGGCGCGCCGCGGCTGAATATCAACCCCGAAAACGGCGAGACTCTGTGCATTGCCTGCAACCTGTGCGCGCTGGCGTGCCCGGAGAACCTGATCGTGGTAGGCGCGGAGCGCAACGAGCAGACGCGGCGCAAGGAGCTGACCACGTTCATCTACGACACCTCGCGCTGCATGTTCTGCGGCCTGTGCGAGGATGCCTGCCCGGTGGACGCTCTCGAACTGACGCAGGATTTCGAGATGGCCAGCTACAACCGGGACGGCCAGATCTGGGACCGGCAGATGCTGGAAGAAGGGCCGAGGCCAAAGCAGTACAAATACTGATATGAGCACGCTGCGGACCGTCCTCCTCGCATTGCCGGCATCGGCCTTCCTGGGGGCTTTTCCGCTCACTGCATCTACGCGGATCGACGACCCCGTGGCGTTCGTCCGAGGAGTCTACACGCACTACGTAGGGGCCCGAGCCCAAGGTTACGACGCGCCGCCAGACATCTACACTCCCCGACTTAGCAAGCTTTTCGAGGACGACCGCAAAAAGGCGCCGGCCGGCGAAGAGGGATGTCTCGACTTTGATTACTGGGTCAACGGCCAGGACTGGAAGCTCACCAACATCGAAGTTACGGAAGCGATGGCGAGCCAGGACCGGAAGGTCGTGATCGCGAAGTTCGCCAACACCGGCAAGCCGCAGGAACTCCACTTCGAGTTTCGTCGTATGGACGGCCGCTGGATGCTGGATGACGTGTCCTCGTTGAAGGACATGCCATGGACGCTGTCAAAGATCTTAAAATGCGACTACTGAGCGCTTGCACGAACTAGCCATGCTCGACACCGTCTTCTTCTACTTCTTCGCGCTGCTCACGCTCGGCGGGGCGGTCCTGACCATCACGCGCCGCAACGCGATACACAGCGCGGTTTCGCTCATCCTCTCTCTGATCGGGGTGGCGGGCCTGTTCCTGCTGCAGCACGCGGAGTTTCTGTTTGCCGTCCAGATTGTCCTGTACGTGGGCGGCATCATGGTGCTGTTCCTTTTCGTCATCATGCTGGTCAACCTCGACGATGCTGCTCGCGTGGCGCAGTTCAATAAGCAATGGTGGCTGGCGCTGGCCTGCGTCGTCGCGGTGGGCGGCGAACTGGTGTACTTCGTGAGCCGGCCCGAGGACACGCTGCGGCTGGGCAACGCCGCGGCGGCCGCTCCGGATAAGATCGGGAATGTCGAGCGCATCGCCGACGTGCTGTTCTCCCAATACCTGCTGCCCTTCGAGGTGGCTTCCGTTCTGCTGCTGGCGGCCGTGGTGGGCGGCGTGCTGATGGCCAAGAGGAGGGTCTGATGCATCCCATTACTACCCTGCACTACCTGATCCTCAGCGTGGCGCTGCTCGCTATTGGAACCATCGGCGTCCTGACGCGGCGCAACATCGTCATCATTCTGATGTCCATCGAGCTGATCCTCAACGCCGTGAACATCAACCTGGTCGCCTTCTCGCAGCACTTCAACAACGTGAACGGGCAGGTGTTCGCCATCTTCGTGATCACGGTGGCGGTGGCGGAAGCGGCCGTCGGCCTGGGCATCCTGATCTCCCTGTTCCGCAACAAGGAAACGGTGCAGGCCGATGAGATCGAGATTTTGAAGTGGTGAGGCGAGCACGATGAACTTTCTCGATTCCATCGGGCTGATTCCGCTGTTCCCGCTGTTTGGGGCGCTGGTGATGCTGCTGGTGGGCCGCAAGCTCGATCCGCAGACGGCCGACGCCCATCACCACGCGCCCAAATCCAAATTCCTGATCAGCCTGCTGTGCCCTGGCACGGTGCTGCTTTCGTTCCTCTTCTCGGCCGGCGCCGTCTGGCAACTGGTCGATCTCCCTGCGCGAGGCCATCTGCCGGCGCACACGCACCAGATCATCCAGTTCACCTGGCTGGCCGGCTTGCCGTTCCACACCGCCGCCGCAACGCTGGCGCGGTTCACCGCCGACTTCGGCTTTCTGCTCGATCCGCTCAGCTCGGTCATGATCCTGGTGGTGACCGGAATCGGGTTCCTGATCCACGTGTACTCGATTGGCTACATGGCCCACGACGGCGGATACTACCGCTTTTTCGGCTATTTGAACCTGTTCGTGTTCTTCATGCTGATGTTGGTGCTGGCCAACAACTACGTGCTGATGTTCGTGGGCTGGGAAGGCGTGGGGCTGTGCAGCTACCTGCTGATCGGTTTCTACTTCCACAAGAAATCGGCGGCGGACGCGGGCAAGAAGGCATTCATCGTAAATCGCATCGGCGACTCGGGGTTCATCCTGGGCATGCTGCTGATGTTCTCCGTGCTCGGCACGACGCGCTTTCTGGACGTCAATAAGGCGCTGGCGGCGATGAGTCCGGAGACGCACTTCGGTGTGCTCACCGCGATGGCGGTGCTGCTGTTCGTGGGCGCGACCGGAAAGTCGGCGCAGCTTCCGCTCTACGTCTGGCTGCCGGACGCGATGGAAGGCCCCACGCCGGTCTCGGCCCTGATCCACGCGGCCACCATGGTGACCGCGGGCGTCTACATGGTAGCGCGGTCGAACCAGTTGTTCCGCCTGGCGCCGGATGCGTGCCTGATCGTGGGCACGGTGGGCGCGTTGACCGCTTTCTTCGCCGCCACCATAGCGATGACGCAGAACGATATCAAGCGCGTGCTGGCATACTCCACCGTCAGCCAGCTCGGCTACATGTTCGTGGCGCTGGGCGCGGGGGCTTACTGGGTCGGCATCTTCCATCTTTATACGCATGCGTTCTTCAAGGCCCTGCTGTTCCTCGGTTCCGGCTCGGTGATTCATGCGCTCTCTGGCGAGCAGGATATGCGCAAGATGGGCGGGCTGAGGAAGAAGATCCCGGTGACGTACGCCACCATGCTCATCGGCACGCTGGCCATTTCGGGCATTCCCGGACTGGCGGGCTTCTTCTCGAAGGACGAGATTCTGTGGCAGGCGTACTCGCATCCGCACGCCTGGTTCCGCGTGGTGTATGCTCTCGGCCTCATGACGGCGGGCATGACCGCGTTCTACATGTGGCGGCTCATGGCGCTCACCTTCTACGGCGAGTCGCGCGTGGATCCGAAGGTGGCCGCGCACATACACGAATCGCCCAAGGTGATGACGGTGCCGCTCATGGTGCTTGCCGCGGGCAGCGTGCTGGCGGGATGGATCGGCGTGCCGAAGCTGTGGAGCATGTTCCCCGAGGGCTTCCGTACGCTCGAGACGTGGCTGGCCGGCGTGCTGGGCAACGCGCACACCATCGGCGAAATGCAGCACGAGCCGAACACTGGCCTCGAGTGGGCGATGATGCTGCTTTCGGTAGCGGTGGCGGGCGCGGGTATTGCGCTGGCCTGGAATCTGTATCAGAAGAGGACGCCGGCTGTCGAGCCGCTTCAGGCGCTTGGACCTGTCTACACCGGCTCGTTGAACAAGTGGTACGTGGACGAAGCTTACGACGTTCTATTCGTGAACGGGCTTTCGAAGGGCGGCGGGACCGTGCTCTCGCGCTTCGACCAGAAGGTGGTGGATGGCGGCGTGAATGGTGCGGGCTGGCTCACGCGCTTCACCTCGACCGTCAGCATGTGGTGGGACACCTGGATCGTGGACGGCGCGGTGCGGCTGACGGCGTTCTCGGTGAAGATGTCCTCCTATCCGGTGCGGATCTTCCAGACCGGTTCGGTGCAGGCCTACGCGCTGGCGTTCGTCCTCGGCGTGGCCGTGATTTTGGGATATTACCTGGTGCACTAAATGGAACGTGACAAAACCGGAGGTTGCGGACGTGCCTCGACACGAGTGTCGAGGCGGCAGGCAGGAGTGCCTGCGCCACAAGACGGGTACTAAATGGGCAATCATTATCTAAGCTGGGTCCTGTTCACACCGCTCATCGGCGCGGCGGTGCTGCTGCTGATCCCGGCCTCGAAGAAGAACCTCATCCGGATTCTTGCGAACGTCTTTGCGCTGGCGGCCTTCGCGGTGTCGCTCCCGCTCGCCTTGAACTTCAACAAGGATGTTGGCTTCCAGTTCAAGGAGAGCGTGGATTGGATTCCGGCGCTGGGCGCCCACTACGCCATCGGCATCGACGGCATCAGCCTGCTGCTGGTGATGCTGACCACGGTGATCGGCGCCATCGCGATCCTCTCCTCCTGGCGCGCCATCGACACCCGCGTCAAGGAATACTACATCATGTTCCTGTTGCAGCAGACGGGAATCATCGGCGTGTTCGTATCGATGGACTTCTTCCTGTTCTTCGTGTTCTGGGAAGCGGTGCTGGTGCCGATGTACTTCATCATCGGCGTCTGGGGCGGGCCGCGGAAGCTGTACGCCGCCATCAAGTTCTTCCTGTACACGCTGGCCGGCGGCGCGCTGATGCTGCTCGGCATCCTGACGCTCTACTTCGAGCACTTCCGCCAGTTCGGCGTCTACACTTTCGAAATCTCGGAGTTGATGAAGACGGACCTGACGCGCGCCCCGCTGCACATGGAGCAGTGGGTGTTCTGGGCGTTCTTCCTCGGCTTCGCCATCAAGGTGCCGATGTTCCCGTTCCACACCTGGCTGCCGGACGCACACGTCGAGGCGCCCACGGCCGGCTCGGTGGTGCTCGCCAGCGTGCTGCTGAAGATGGGCACTTACGGCTTCATTCGCTTCTCGCTGCCACTGCTGCCGAATGCCTCCAACGACGTCACCATCGTGCAGATCCTGGCCGGGCTCTCGATCATCGGCATCCTCTACGGCGCGCTGGTCAGCCTGATGCAGCAGGATTGGAAGAAGCTGGTGGCGTACTCCTCGGTGAGCCACCTGGGCTTCTGCACCCTCGGCATCTTCGCGCTGAATCCGAACGGACTGGCGGGCAGCGTGATCCAGCAGATCAACCACGGCATCTCGACCGGCATGCTCTTCCTGGTGGTGGGCATCATGTACGAGCGCCGTCACACGCGCGAGCTGAAGGAATACGGCGGGCTGGGTCACGTGATGCCGGTCTACGCCGTGGTGTTCGCCATCGCGATGCTGAGCTCGGCGGGGCTGCCGTTGCTGAACGGGTTCATCGGCGAGTTCACCATCCTGCAAGGCGCCTTCGAGGCGAACCGCATGTGGGCGGCGCTGGCCGTGCTCGGGGTGATCTTCGGCGCGGCGTACCTGCTGTGGATGTACCAGCGCACCGTGCTGGGCGAAGTGACCAACGAGAAGAACCGCGGCTTGCCGGATTTGAGCCTGCGCGAGCTGGCGACATTTTTGCCGCTGATCGCGTGGGCCATCTGGATCGGCGTCTACCCGAAACCGTTCTTCGACGTGCTGGAGAAACCGGTGGCGCAGATCGTCGAGCGTGTGAAGCCGCACTATTTTGATGCCGCCCGCCAAGCGGCCGTCAGCGACGGGCGACGGGCGTCTCTCGCGGAGGCGGTCCGATGATCTATTACACCGCCGTCGACCAGTTCGCGCTGCTGCCCGCCCTGATGCTGGGGCTGTTCGGTTGCGCCACCCTATTGTTCGACTTCTGGGTGTTCCCGGAGCCGAAGCACCGGAAATGGATGCTCCTTTTCGTGGTTGCCGGCCTCGCCTTCGCCGGGGGCGGGCTAGCCAAGCAGCAGATCTTCCTCGCCGCGCACGGCCCGTTCTCAGCATTTCAGGGATCGCTCACCATCGACGGCCTGTCGCTGTTCTTCAACTGGATTTTCCTGGTGGCGGCCCTGATCGTCGTGCTCGCGTCCCACAAATACCTGGAGACCGAACACGAGCCGCGCGGGGAATACTACGGCCTCGTTCTGCTCGCCAATTGCGGAATGTTTTTCCTGGCCACCGGTACGGACCTGATCACGCTGTTCATCGGACTCGAGCTGATGGCGCTGTGCTTCTACATCCTGGTGGGCTACCTGCGCTCGGACAAGCGCTCGAACGAAGCCGCGATGAAGTACCTGCTGCTGGGCGCGTTTTCGAGCGGGTTCCTGGTTTACGGCTTCTCGGTTCTCTACGGGATCGCGGGCTCGACCCGGCTCAAAGACGTGGCCGATGCCATCGCGACGCGCAACCTCACGGACCCGCTGGTGCTCCTGGCGCTGGTCACCACCACGGTGGGACTGCTCTTCAAGATCTCGGCGGTGCCTTTCCACATGTGGGCGCCGGACGCTTACGAGGGCGCGCCTACCACCATCACGGCCTACCTCTCGGTGGCATCGAAAGCTGCTTCTATTGCGTTTCTGCTGCGCATGTTTCTTGTCCCCTTCGCATCGCTGCGAGTGGCCTGGACGCCGGTCCTCATCGTGGTCGCGGTCCTTACCATGACCGTCGGCAACCTGGCCGCCATCAGCCAGACCAACGTCAAGCGCCTGCTGGCCTACAGCTCGATTTCGCACGCGGGCTACATGCTGCTGGGCCTGATCGCGGGCAACTCGACCGGCATCCGCGGTATCGCCGTCTACATCATGGTCTACACCTTCATGAACCTCGGCGCGTTCATGGTGATCGTGTCGCTGCGGCGGCAGGGAATCATCGGCGACGAAATCGAGGACCTCAACGGCCTGATGCAGAAGAGCCCGGTCCACGCCGTGCTGATGCTGATCTTCCTGATGTCGCTGGCCGGGATTCCGCCCACGGCGGGCTTCCTGGGAAAGTACTACATTTTCCTCTCGCTCATTGAGACCGGCCACAACGTGCTGGCGGTCGTGGCTGTACTGTACGTGGCCGTGGCGGTTTACTATTATTTCCGGATGGTCAAGGCCATGTTCGTCAGCGAGGCGGTGGACAAGGTGCCCGCCGCGTCGAACTTCGGCCTGCGCGTGGCGCTTGCGCTGACCGGCGTGATGACGGTACTGATCGGCATTTATCCCGAGCCGTTCCTGCGCTTCGCCCAGGTGGTGCGCTGATGCAAAGCCTTCTTCAAAACCCGCTGGTGACGACGCTGCTGCTGACCGTGGTGATTATCGGCGTGTTCCCGCTGCTGGCCGGCTACATCGTGCTGGCCGAGCGCAAGCTGCTGGCGGATTTCCAGGTGCGCCTGGGGCCCATGCGTGTAGGCCCGCACGGCATCCTGCAGCCGCTGGCCGACGCGCTCAAGCTGATCATCAAGGAAGACGTCATCCCGGCGCAGTCCGACAAGTTCATTTTCTGGATGGCGCCCTGTGTCTCGACATTCACCGCGCTGACGGCGTTTGCCGTGCTTCCCTTCACCGGACTGGTGCGCATAGCGGACGTCAACGTTGGGCTGCTGGTGATCAGCGCCATGTCGGCGGTGGGCGTGCTCGGCATCGTGCTCGGCGGATGGTCTTCGAACAGTCATTATGCTCTGCTCGGCGCGTTGCGCAGCGGAGCTCAGCTGATCAGCTACGAAGTGGCGCTGGCTTTCGCGCTTCTGTGCGGCGTGATGGCGGCCGGGACGCTGAGCATGGAAGGCATCATCAAAGCGCAGGCGGACCGCGGCATTTGGTTCGTCTTCGACAATTTCGGCCTGATGCTGCTGCCGTTCGTGATCTACGTCATCGCGGCCATCGCCGAAACCAACCGCGCGCCGTTCGACCTGCCCGAAGCCGAGAGCGAACTGGTGGCGGGCTTCATGACCGAGTTCAGCGGATTCCGCTGGGCGCTCTACTTCCTGGCCGAGTACGCCAACATCTTCGTGATCTCCTCGGTGGCGGTGACGCTGTTCTGGGGGGGCTGGCTGCGTCCCTTCCCCAGCGTGGGCTGGCTCGATTACCCGTTGAACAACGTCTTCCCGTTCCTGGCCCTGGCCGGCACGGGCGCGTACTGCTTCCCGCTGGCGAGCCGCCTGGCCAACCGTCCCCGCGCGATCTTCCTGATGGTGATCGGCGCTTGCCTGATCGTTCTGGGGCTGCCATTCCTGCTGCCGGTGGTGAGCGGACCGGTCTCGCCCGCGTTCTGGTTCTTCTTCAAGGTGGCGTTCCTGGTCTACTCGATGATCTGGTTCCGCGCCACGTGGCCGCGCTTCCGCTACGACCAGTTGATGAACATCGGCTGGCGCAAACTGATTCCGCTCGGCATGGCGGCGGTGCTGGCGAACGCGGTGGTGGGGATGCTGAAGAAGTAGCTGGTAGAGTTAACGTGGTTTGGGTCGGACGCTTGGGCGCGACCCTTTGAGCACTTGATCGATCTCGGGCCAGAGGCCAAGAAGGACGCCCAGGCCCTTCACGAGGCCGTCAATCAACCCCGACCGGTTGTAGCTCCCACGCCCGTGAGCGAATTGAGCGTACGATACCCTGACCCAGATGCGGTAGTCCTCGTCGAGACTCTTGAGCCTCCGCATGTGTGCCACTGAACTAAGTCGGTTCTCCGAATTCCGTCTTCAGGATCTCGGTCACTTGCTTCGGAAGAGCCGGCGCCTCTTTGGTCGCCGCAATCCAGACCACCTCCCAATCCACACCAAAATAGGCGCGAATCAGAATGTTTCGAAAGGCCACAATCCGGGACCAAGGAACCTCTGCGTGCGCGGCGTGTAACGTCCCGGGCAACCGGGTAAGTTGAGCGATGAAGAGAGGGATCGTGGCGCCACCTCCTGGTACCAGGATACTGGCGCCGTGCGGCCGCCGTTCTTGTGGTGCGTGGCCGCTGACGAAGCCGGGCAATCGTCTGTGCTCTTGATCGGCTTTCATCGGCGGCCCAAGTTGCCCTACTTCTTCTGCCCCCCGCGGCTCCACTCGCGGATGGTGCGGACCTCTTCGGCCGGGATGTGCAGGAACTCCAGGAACTCCTGGTGCTCTTCGGGGGCGTTGCGCTCGAACTCGATGTGGAAACGTTGCATGTCGTCCTCGCTCAGGCCCGAGGCGCGCATGATGGATACCAGCTTGTCTTTCGTAATCACTTTAGTCCTCCAGAGAGATTGGTTGCTTTTGAGCAGACTGAGGATGGCCCGCTGATGGTCGCGCAACGCTTCGATCTCGGCATTCAACTCGATCAGCCGCCGTTTCAAGACCGAGGCTGCGTCGGTTTCCGGGCGATCCAGAATCTTGCGAATGTCGTCAAGCTTCAGACCTGCGTCGCGGTAGGCGCAGACCTGCTGAAGCCTCCGCAGATCCTTCTCGCCATACCCACGGTAATTGGCGGCGGACCTGACGGCGGGTTTCAGCAGCCCGACGGACTCGTAGTAGAGCAGCGTACTGCGGCTGAGGCCGCAGCTTTTGGCGAGTTTGGAAACGGTAAACATCGTCCAGTTCTCACTGTGAACTATGAAGCTGTAGACAGGTCAAGCGAAATCGCAGATCTAAACAGAGCATCATAAATGTTTGCGCGTCCGCTCCCTTGCGGTCGCGGCTCGGTAAGGTTTCTGAGCCACGGCCGCAAGGGAGTGGTCATCGGAATCGGCAGACAATAACGGCTGCGTCTTTAATTCTGGCACGGATGGGAACCGAGCCATCGGGGCAGCATGCAGCCACGATGGAAGAGGTAGCGGCGCGGACCTGCGGCCGCAGCGGTACCGCCGGGCTCTCGCCGCTAGCACGGGCAAGCGCTATTTCTGATCCGGATCGGCGCCGGCCGCCGCGCCAGCAGGGGAGCCGAAACCCAGCGCCTGTTTCAGCCGGCTGCCGGTGATCTTTGTGCTCGCCATGTACGAGATCTGGAATTGCAGGTAGTAGCCGGCGTTGCGCACTGCGTAGAAGTTACCCGGCGACTGCCGTTCCATCTCGATATCCGCTTTCCAGTGCTTGTCGTAGACGTAGTCGACGCGCGTCTGGATGTTGTCGCCGCGGTCCAGACCCGAGCCGAACGTCTTCGCGGCGCCGGCATACGGCTGGAACGCGCCCATGTGGTAGTAAGTGAGCCGCGCGGTGAGTTTCTTGAATGGCGTGATGCCGGTCTCGGCTTGCCACATCGAGAGGTTAGTCCAGTAGGCGACGCCCTTTTCCGGCACCTGGCTATAGATGTAGAGCTCACTCCACTTCGGCCAGCGTGAATAGAGCGGATCCCAGCCTTCGGTACGGCCCTTGGACTTCGGATCGTCGCCCGACAAGCCCCACCATCCGCCCAGGACGTAAGGCTTCCAGCGGTGCGTGAACTGCCTTTTGACGTAGCCGTAGCCGCCCCAGCCACGCACCACGATGTCGGGGTGCTCAGCTCCCCACTGACCCGCGAATTCGGTGGTGGCGGTCCAACCGGGGGCGAGCTGGATTACGGCGCGGCCGCCTGCCGTGCTGACGTGTTTGTCCGGCTGGAATGCAGGGCTCGCGGGCGACCGGTAGTCATGCACTTCCTTGGTGTACAGATAATAAGATTCGAACCCCACCCGCTTGTGGTTGTTATCGGTGTAATAAGCTCCCAGCGAACTGGAGTCATACTCCTGCAGCAACCTACGCTGGTCGTTGATCCGGGGTAGCATGCGATCGTACTTCGGGTTCAGAATCCCGATAAGTTCCACTTTTGACTTCTTGCGCGAGTAAGCCAGATCGACCGCATTGTCATAGAGGGAGCGGGATCCGTCACCCGGGGTGCCATCCATCAACAGAAAGCCTTCACCACGCATCAAATTCTGGCGGCCCACGCGAAGCGACAGCCCTTTGACAAAAAGTTTCTTTATGTCGATATAAGCGGTCTCGAAAGCCACCTCGTCGAAGTGGTTGTTAGGCTGCCCGAGCTTTTGGTTGGTCTCCTGGTCAGCCCCGACGAAGAAACTCACATTGGAGGAGAGCGGGACGCTGATCCAGGCGCGCGTGCGATAGCGCATCTGCTCGCGCTCGTCGTTAGACTTGTCGCTGTAGTCCGTGATGTTATTCCAGTCCTCGTTGCGAACGCGCTGTTCGAAGCCGAATTCCCATGTGGGAGGCGCTTCCGTGGCGGGCGGCTGGGCCTGCTGGGCATTGGCCACGGGCATAGCCAGCACATACAGAAGACCGACGATGAGGGAGTATCGCATGGGTTACCTTTTACTAACCTGCCTGCAGGCTGGGTAGGTCCGGCACGGCAGAAGAGGGCGTTACAAGCCGGTCGGCTCCAAACGCTTTCAAAGAGTATACACCAGGCCGTTTGCTCCTTATCAGGTTTCAGCGATAAAATCATCTGTTAATCTCGCTGTGGCCCTTTCCCGCTTGCATCCGACGGGCTTGTCGTGGGAGAGTGTCATCCTGGTGTCGATGTCAATGAACCTATCAGGCCGTATGCTGCTGAGTGGGGACGAGGCGGTCGCGCTGGCTGCGCGCGATGCCGGCGTCGCCCTGGGAACCGGATACCCGGGAACTCCTTCGACCGAGATCCTCGAGTCGTTCGCCGAATTGGGCGGACACGCCCAGTGGTCGCCGAACGAGAAGGTCGCGCTCGAGGTCGCGATCGGCGCCTCCTTCGGCGGAGCGCGAACGCTGGTGACGATGAAGCACGTCGGCGTGAACGTCGCCGCCGACCCCTTGTTCACGGCGGCCTACACCGGCGTCGCGGGTGCGCTGGTGCTGGTTTCGGCGGACGACCCGGGCATGGCCTCGAGCCAGAACGAGCAGGACAACCGGCACTACGCGGTCGCCGCCGCAATCCCCATGCTCGAGCCGGCCGATTCGCAGGAAGCCTACGAATTCACTCTCAAGGCCATCGAGATTTCGGAGCGCTGGAAGCTGCCGGTTCTGCTGCGCATGACCACGCGCGTGTGCCACTCGAAGACGATCGTCGAGCCGAAGCCCGGGCTGGCCACGACCCCGTCCGCGATCGGATACAAAGCCCACGCCGACCTGCGGGTGATGATTCCGTCGAACGCCCGCCCCGCCCACCGGCGCCTGCGCGCGAAGCTCGCCAAGATCGCGGAGTGGAACGAGGCCTCGGGTCCCAACCAGCTGATCGAGGGCGACCGTTCGCTGGGCATCATTTCGTCGGGTGTGGCGTCGGTGCACGCGCGCGAGGCGGCGCCCGGGGCGGCCATGCTCAAACTGGGCATGACCTATCCGCTGCCCTTCGAAGCTATCCGCGCCTTCGCACGCACGGTGGATCGCTGCGTGGTCATCGAAGAAGGCGATCCCTGGCTGGCGGATGCGATCCGTGCCGCCGGCGCGGAGGTCGAGGACAAGCCAGAGATGTACCGTTTCGGCGAGCTCAACGTGGAGCGCGTGCGCCGCATCCTGGCAGGAGACGTAACGCCCGAGCCCGTGCCGCCGCCCGGCAAGCCGCCGGAACTGTGTCCCGGATGCCCGCACCGCTACGTTTTTCAGGCGCTGCGCAAATTGGATTGCATCGTCTCGGGCGATATCGGCTGCTACTCGCTGGGCGCCCTGCCCCCCTTCAACGCGCTGGAGGTGCTGGTCTGCATGGGCGCGAGCATTGGCATGGGGCTTGGCTTGCGCCACGTCCTGCCGGCCGAGCAGGCGCGGCGGGTGGTGAGCGTGATCGGCGACAGCACGTTCGTACACAGCGGCATCACCGGGCTGGTCGAGATGGTCTACAATCCGCCACCGGACGGCCACGTGCTGCTCATTCTCGACAACGGAACCACCGCGATGACGGGCATGCAGGAGCACCCCGGCACCGGGCGCACCCTCGATCACCAGCGCACGGGCAAGGTCGTGTTTGAGGATCTGGCGCGCTCGCTCGGCATCAAACAGGTCCACGTCATCGATCCCACGCTCAACCAGCAGGCGCTCGAGGACCTGGTGACGCAGTGTCTCGAGAGCCGGGAACTGGCGGTGATCGTGGCCCGCCGGACGTGTCTGCTAGCCACCGGCAAGATCAAGCTAATGGAGAAGTGCCTTGAACCGCAGGAATGAGGTCTGCTCGAACATACCGCTCCCTGGCGGTCGCGGCTCGGTTACGGGAATGGACGTATGACCCCAACTACTAACCCCGTCACAAACGTCGTCTTCGCCGGCCTGGGAGGACAGGGCGTCCTCAAAGCTTCCGACATCGCTGCGGAGGCAGCCTTCCGTGCCGGCTTCGACGTCAAGAAGAGCGAACTGCACGGCATGAGCCAGCGCGGCGGGTCGGTATCGAGCGACGTGCGTTTCGGCCAGCATGTTGAGAGCCCCATGGTGCCGTCAGGCGGGGCGGACTTCCTCGTGGTCATTGCGCCGGACCAGATCGACATCAACCGCTGGCAGTTGCGCAACGGCGGCGTCCTCATCGCGCCCTCGATGATCGACGTGCGCGCCCTCTCCAACAAGAAGGCCCTCAACGTGGCTCTGCTCGGCATCCTGAGCGCGCTTGCCGGAATACCAGAGGAGCATTGGATCGCCGCCATCCGCTCCAACCTGTCCGATAAGCTGCACGAGGCCAACTTCGCCGCATTCGAGTTGGGGCGCCAGGCCGCCCGCAGGGAGTTCCATCCATGATCGAGACCATCGAAGAGCTTGCCGTGGGATACCATCCCGCCAGCGCGCCGGACTACATCCCGGCGCAGCACATGAAGGACCTGCAACTGGCGCGCCTCCGGGCCGTGGTGCGCCGCGCCTGGGACCACGTGGCGCTGTTCCACAACCGGATGGAGGAGCGCGGGATCTCGCCCGACGGCATCAAGTGTCTCGACGACATCGCGCACCTGCCGTTCACGGTGAAGACGGACCTGCGCGACACCTACCCCTTTGGCCTGTTCGCCAGCCCCATGAAAGATGTGGTGCGCCTGCACGTCTCGAGCGGCACCACCGGCAAGCCCATCGTGGTCGCCTACAACAAGGAAGACCTGGATGTGTGGACCGCCGTAATGGTTCGCAGTTTCGCGGCCTGCGGCCTGACCCACGGCGACATTCTCCAGAACGCCTACGGCTACGGCCTCTTCACTGGCGGCCTCGGCGCGCATTACGGCGGCGAGGCACTGGGCGCCACCGTGATCCCCATCTCAGGCGGCAACACCGACCGGCAGATCATGATCATGCGCGACTTTAACGTCACCGCCATCTGCTGCACGCCCAGCTACTTCATTCACCTCATCGACCGCGCTCGCGAACTGGGAGTGGACCTGCGCGAGTTGCCCCTTCGCGTCGGCGTATTCGGCGCCGAGCCGTGGACCGACTCCATGCGCCGGCACATCGAGACGGACTCCGGCATACAGGCCTTCGACATCTACGGCTTGTCCGAGATTATCGGACCCGGCGTCGCCATCGAGTGTCCCTATCACGCCGGCCTGCACGTCTTCGAGGACTATTTCTATCCCGAGATCGTGGACCCGGACACCGGAGCGTCGCTCCCGGATGGCGTGGAGGGCGAACTGGTGCTCACCACGCTCGGCAAGCTCGCCATGCCCATGATCCGCTACCGCACGCGCGATATCACGGCGATCATCCCGGGCACCTGCGCCTGCGGGCGCACGCTAAGGCGGATACGCCGCATCGGCCGGCGCTCCGACGACATGTTCATCATCCGCGGCATCAATGTCTTCCCCTCACAGGTGGAGGCGGCCCTGCTGGCCGTCGAAGGCACGCTGCCGCATTACCACATCATCCTCTCGCGCGAGAAAGGACTCGACCAGATGGAAGTGCAGGTCGAGGTCACCCCCGAAGTTTTCAGCGATAAGGTCGGCGCGATGGAAGACCTGAGCAGAAAGCTCGCGCTAACTCTCGACCGCAGTCTCGGCGTGCGCGTCGCTGTAAGGCTGGTGAAGCCGCACACCATCGCTCGCAGCGAGGGGAAAGCCAAGCGCGTCACCGACACCAGAAACCTGGATCAGTAGCCATGAAAATCCATCAGATCTCGCTCTTCCTCGAGAATCAGCCTGGCCAGCTCATCGAGCCGTGCCGCGTCCTGTCGCGCGCCGGAATCGACATCCGCACGCTGACCCTGGCAGACACGCAGCTTTTCGGCATCCTGCGCCTGATCGTCTCCGACTGGGAGGCGGGCGCGAAGGTGCTGCGCGAGGCCGGCTACGTCATCAACCTGACCGAAGTGGTGGCTGTCGAGGTGCCGGACCGCCCCGGCGGGCTCGACGAACTGCTGGAGTTGCTCCAGGGCAGCCGCATCAACATCGAGTACATGTACGCGTTCACCTTCGGAGGAGACAAGGCGGTGCTCATCTTCCGGTTTGACGAACCGGACCGCGCGATCGAGCTGCTCAAGGGGTCCGCCATCAACGTGATCGATCCCGTCGAGGTCTACACCGGGATCGCGAAATGAGTGTCTCGAGAAAGGTCGCCAGCCAGCTCGATCAAGCCTCCTGGATCCGCCGCATGTTCGAGGAGGGCGCGCGTCTTCGGGCCGAACGCGGCGCCGATCGCGTCTTCGATTTCACGCTCGGCAACCCAGAGGTGGAACCCCCGGCCGCGGTAATCGAGACGCTGCGCGAGGTGGTCGCCGGGGGCCGGCTGCACACGCACGGCTACATGCCGAACGCGGGCTTCCCCGAAGTCCGCGAGGCGGTTGCCCGGCGCATGGCCGCGCGAACGGGCCTTCCCTACGGCCCTCAACACATTCTGATGACCGTCGGCTCAGCGGGCGCGATGAACGTCGCGCTCAAAGCGATCCTCGACCCCAATGACGAGGTTATCGTCCTGGTTCCGTTTTTCCCCGAATACCGGTTCTACATCGAGAACCACGGCGGCAAGATGGTCTCGGTCGAGACCGGCGCCGACTTCCAGCCGGACGTGAACCGCATCGCCGCCGCCATCACCCGGCGGACCAAGGCGATCATCGTCAACTCGCCCAACAATCCCACCGGAGCGCTCTATTCCGCCGAGGTGCTGCGGGATCTCGGCGCGCTGCTCGAGCACAATCCGCGGGTGCTGGTGTTGAGCGACGAGCCCTACCGGTCCCTGGTCTTTGACGGCCGGAGCGCCCCTGAAGTGCCGCCGCTCATACGGCGCACGCTGGTGGCGGACTCCTGGTCGAAGGCGCTTGCGGTGGCGGGCGAGCGCATCGGCTGCCTCGCCATTTCTCCTCAAATCGAGGATGCCGCCGCGCTGTTCGATGCGGCGACCTTCGCCAACCGCGTGCTCGGCTTCGTCAACGCGCCGGCCATCTGGCAGTGGGTGATCGCGCGCGCCCCTGAGGCAACCGTGGATGTCGGCCTGTACCAGGACAAGCGCGACCTGCTCTGCGACGCGCTCGCGCGGATCGGTTACGAGGTCACGAAACCCGCCGGCGCCTTCTACGCGTTCCCCAGGACTCCCATCGCCGACGATGTGGCGTTCATCCGCGTCCTGCTCAAGGAAGGAATTCTCGCGGTGCCCGGCTCCGGCTTTGGCCGCGGCGGGTACATCCGGTTGTCCCTCACGGTGGCCCGCCAGACGATCGAGGCCAGCCTGCCGGGATTCGAGAGAGCGCTGGCGGCCGCGCGCGGCTGAGTGGGGGTTGCGGGCGACCCAAGCAGCCTCGACATGAGTGTCGAGGCGGCAGGCAGGAGTGCCCAATGCCACTTAGCTTTCCCAGATGTGGACAGCCGGAGTGGGGCGGCTCTCCAGAGCTGCGCCGGACGTCCACG
>CAZBQQ010000016.1:17670-56908 GCA_964493965.1 uncultured Solibacteraceae bacterium | reverse complement strand
GACAGGATCAACTGGGCGCTGGCCGCGCCGCCGCGCGCCTCCGGCCCGAAGTTCTGGGTCATGGTGGCGAAGCCGCCCTCGTGAATCGCCGCCGCCTTGCCGATCAACGTGGCCGAGAGAATCACCCCCTGGCCGCCGAATCCCGCGATCCGAATCTCTGTCAGCCGCATACCTGGTTGTCCGCCTCGATGTAACGCTCGCCCAACTGCGTGGACAGCCGGTCCCGCATGAGTTGCTGGTAGTCCGGCCGCTCGCGGTCGACAAACTTGCCGACCACGATCTCGCCTTCCTTGGTTATCTGCAACTCGTCGAGCGACGCGCCGTTCTTCAGCCTGCTGTGCGTCTTGTAGAACTTCATGGTGTCCAGGCCATCGCCCATTTTGTTGCGGCGCTGGTAGAGCGTGGGGCAGGGCGAGATGACCTCGATGAAGCAGAAGCCCCGGCGCTGGAACATCTCGGAAATGGACTTGGTCAACTGCCGCACGTGGAAGGTGGTCCAGCGGGCCACGTAGGAGGCGCCCGCCGATGCCGCCAGCGACGGCAGGTCGAAGGCCGGTTCGAAACAGCCGTAGGGCGCGGTGGTGGTGATGGCCGTGGACGGCGTGGTGGGCGCGGTCTGCCCGCCGGTCATCGCATAGATGAGATTGTTCACGCAAATGACTTTGATATCGACGTTGCGGCGCGCGGCGTGGATCAGGTGATTGCCGCCGATGGCCGTCAGGTCGCCGTCGCCCGAGTAGACCACCACTTCCAGATTGGGGTTGGCGAGCTTCAGCCCGGTGGCGAAGGGGATGGCGCGGCCGTGCGTGGTGTGGAACGAATCGAGCGCCACGTAGCCTGCGACGCGGCCGGTGCAGCCGATACCCGAAACCAGGGCCACGCGGTTCAGGTCCATGTGGGATTCGAGCAGGGCGCGCGCGAAACAATTCACGGTCGTTCCGATCCCGCAGCCGGGGCACCAGATGTGCGGGATTCGCTCGGTGCGCAGGAACGGTTCGACGGGGTTGACCGGCGCTTCGATGGTCGTCATCATTTCGCGGCCTCCAGGATGGCGTTGAGGATCTGCTCCGGCCGGTGCACGCTGCCGCCGGCGTGCGTGACGGCAACCGTGTTGGCGAAGTGGCCTGTGGCGCGCTCGACTTCGCGCGAGATCTGCCCCAGGTTGATCTCCGGAACCACGAACGCCTTGACGCCGTTTTGGGCGATTTGACGCAATCGATGGTCCGGGAAGGGCCATATGCCGATCAGACGGCAGCGGCCGGCCTTGACGCCGCGCTCGCGGGCCATGTCGATGGCTCTCTGCGCCACGCGCGAGGTGATTCCGTAGGAGACCACGGCCACCTCGGCATCCTCGAGACCCGCTTCATCGGTGAAGGTGAGGCGGTCCTCTGCGAGTTGTATCTTCTGCTGCAGCCGGCGCACCAGTTTGTCCTGCGTTGCGATGGTCATGGAGGGATAGCCGCGCTCGTCGTGCGTCAGTCCGGTGACGTGGAAGCGGTGGCCCTCGCCGGCGTGCGCCATGGCCGGCACCAGGTCCTCGGCCGGCTCGAAAGGTTTGTACTTACCGGGCGGGCGGTTGGTGTGGCGGCGCGGGTAAATGTCGAGCTGGTCAGGCGTCGGGATGATCACCTTCTCGGTCATGTGCCCGACGCACTCGTCCATCATGAACATCACCGGCGTGCGGTACTGTTCCGACAGGTTGAAGGCCTTGATGGTGAGGTCGAAGCACTCCTGCGGCGAGTTCGGACACAGCGCGATCATCTCGTAATCGCCGTGCGATCCCCAGCGCGCCTGCATCATGTCGGCCTGGGCAGGAAGCGTCGGCAGGCCGGTGGAAGGGCCTCCGCGCTGCACGTCCACGAAGACGCACGGCGTTTCGGTCATGGCCGCATAGCCGATGTGCTCCATCATCAGCGAGAAGCCGGGGCCGGAGGTGACGGTGAACGCCTTCGCTCCGCCCCATACCGCGCCTAGGATGGTGATGGACGCCGCCAGTTCGTCCTCCATCTGAATGAAGGTGCCGCCGACGGTCGGGATGCGTGCCGCGAACCGCTCCACCACTTCGGTGGACGGGGTGATGGGGTAGCCTGCGGCAAATCGCGCACCTGCGGCGAGCGCGCCTTCGCAGCAGGCCTGATCGCCGTCCAGGAAATGAATGCCTGTTAGGACTCCGCGGGGGTCAGCCTGCATTGGGCACCTCCGGTTTGGGCTCGGCGTTCTTCCAGCCGTAGATGGCGAAGTCGGGGCAGTACATCCCGCACAGGTCGCAACCGCTACATTTATCAGGGGCGACGACGTGCGGGGGATGGTATCCCTTGGAGTTGAAGGCGGAAGAGAGGCTGAGGACCTTGGTGGGGCAGAACTCGACGCAGAACGCGCAGCCCTTGCAGCGCTCGACGTTGATGCTTACGTAGCCTTTTGCCATAGCGTAGTTTGTCAGCTTACCGGTAGAACCTTGGCACGCAGAGGGCCAAAGGGGAATTGCCGGCAAAGCAGAACGACTGGGGTCTGAGATCCTAATGTAGCAAATGACGCCAACCATGGGCTATGAGAGAACACAGCTTCAGCGGGCCTGCGATGCTTAGGTGCCAGTTCGCGCTGCTTTCCTGAACGGGAAGCGGCACCCGTCCGCGTTCAGCAAAGGGGCAAGCTGTCGATTGAATGAGGCTCCTGGCCGGCCGCCGCCACCCTCGGCCGGCGAGGCTTCGACAAGAGGAAGATTCGAGGAGAGGTCAGCCTTGCAGAGACGCCCGGCGCAGGGCGGGTGGCAAGGGAAGGGGATACCCGATCAAGCACAACTGGTCCAGGGCGAACAGCACCACCGATTCAAGCCCCGCCGACTTTGACAGCCGCACTTCCTTCAGCCACGGTGACGTGGAGTCGCCAATCCCCACCAGATGCGCGCTGCTCTGCCGGGCGAACTCGCCCGTTTGCGGAAACTGAATCGATGTGAGGCACTTGTTCAGGTCGCGCGAGCCAGTGTATCCGAAGCTTTCCGTCTTCAGACAATCGAGCGCCGCCGGCGTCCAGGCGCCCGCCGGGTAGTTGATGGCGCGGTTGAAGTCGGTGTCGTTGACGTCCAGCGGGTAGAGCACTTCGAAGCGGCAGGTGGGGAACGAGGCCCGCACATACGCCATGATCTGGCTCGTGAACGTTCCGATCAGGGTTGGCAGGAACTGCGTCTCTTGCGGGTAATCCGCGGGCGAGACGGTGTTGTTCGGAATCGCTTGCATCTCCCGCCCGTATTGAGTGAAGAAGGTGTTCCTGGTGTAGGCATCGTAGAACGGCATCCCGGACCGGTTGTCCCGGAAATACCACCACTGCACCTCGCCGAACTGCACGTACGGCCGCAGACCTGCGTCCGTTTGCAACTGGGCGATGTCCCGGTATGCCTGTTCCCAGAACGCAATGCTCGTGGGCGAGAAGTTCGTTTGTAGCGCCGGTGTCGACACGATCACGGCCTCTCCGCCAGGATCTGGGGTCCGCTGGGCGATGCCTGCATCGAGCGACGGATCCCCGTTTCCCAATTCCATGCTGAGTGCCGCCACCCCATCCAAGCCGTACGCCTTCAGCGCCGTGAAGAAGCTCCGCGTCCAGTCTCGCGCCGCACGGTTCAATCGTGGAGTGGCCTGAAGGTCCGTGAGCCATGTTCCGTCGGTGCCCCCGGTCAGGTTCTGGCTGGCAGGCTGGGGGACCATCGAGGTCGAGGACGCCGAGGCCGTGATGCTGTTCGAGGCAGAGCCCGGCGAGCGCGAGTAGATCGTCAGCCCCGCCCCGTCCGCCACGGCCCTCACCGACATCGTGCCTCGGTTGATCTCCATCTCGAAGGCCTTCACCACCGTTTCGGCCGTGTCGCCGATGTAGTGCACGTGTCCGATGGTCGTGCCGTCGATCGTGATCGACGTCTGCTCGTTGAGGGCGAAACGCGGCGTCCCGGTGAAATCGATATGAGCCGACGCATACCTGAACCCGGAGCTTACCAGCTCGTAAAACCACATCGCTCCCACGTAGTGATTCACCCGTCCGTGAAATCCGAGCGCATCGATCATCCACGCCGTTCGTTCGGGTGCCAGGCAGATCGAGTGGTACGTGTCCCAGTCAGTCGCCAGGCTCAGTTGCGTGTTCGCGGACAGCTCAGGCAGTGCGGTGGTCGGTATCGCGACTTCCAGAAAATCGAAGTTGAAGGTGTACGGACCGTTAGAATCGTTTGGCCCAGCGTGCTGCACCACTACCGTGTGCGTCCCACCGCCGTACTGCCCCAGGGGAATCCGCACCAGTGCGTCTACTTTCGGAACCAGCAGGCTAGGCGTCATCGGAGCGCCACCGTCTACCGTGACCGAGAGACTCGCCCCTTTGTCGACGAACTCCGCGCCCAGGTAGAGACTGTGCGGCACCGATGCCCAATAGGTACAACTTACTTGGGCCCCGCTCGTCTCGGTCGAGTGGTACGAGCCATTCGAATAGTTGTACGACCCCTTGAACGCGGTCCACCCGTCCGAGTACACGACCTGCGGCCCGTCGTCTTCCATCCGGCGGCTCCCCGGTCCCGCCACCGAGTACGTCCGGTTCGTCCCTGTCACCGTCCAATTGCTCACCTGGACCTCGAACTCCGTCCGCTGAAAGGCGCCATTCTGCCAGGCCGGCACATAGGTCCACCGCATCTTCCGCACGGACGTCATCTGCAGGCTGCCAAAGTCCAGTCGGATCCGCCACTTTGTAGGCGACGCGCCTCCGCTCAGCAGCTTCCACCACGGCGACCACGACTCGGTTACCCCTGAGACGAATCCGTATACGCCTACCCGGTTCCAGTCCGCGCCCGTCGCTACCGACGTCAGGGTGATGTGCCCTCCCAAGGCGGTCGCGCTCAGTGACTTCGAGCCAATGGTCGGGTGGTTTATGATCGCGGCCAGCGCGCCGACCGCGCTGTCGATCGTGTCCCAATACTGCATCTTGTAGTTGTACTGCTCCGTGAGCCACGCCAGACCGATATAGTCTCCGTTGGTGGCCGTCCCGGTGAGCGTCAACGTGGTCGAGGCCGCCGTGGCCGTCCCCTCAACGGGGGTGGCGCGATCTGGCGTGTAAAGTGGCACCAGTTCCGGCTGCCCCTCTGGGGTTCCCTCCCGCCAGAGACGCAAATATGGCCACCCGACGGTGGGCCCGAGGTTGCTGTCCATCGGCATACAGTTGGTCCGTGTCTCTTCGTAGGTGAGAACAAGACCGCTGAGATCTCCGTCGGGAAGGGTTCGGAACAGGGGATGCTCAAACCCGTTGTCGCGGTTCCATTCGATCACCGCCCAGTCGAACTGCTGGCGCCAACTCCCCGATAGCGTGAATCCCGTGGCGCTCGTTGCGCTCAGCGCCGCGATCGCTGACGGCTGCAGGAAGTAGCACTGTAGGTCTCGGTCTGGGCTCAGCTTTTGGAGTGTCTGTGGCATAGGTTCGTTACAGGTTGATCGTCACCGTCAGATCGCGCCCCGGCTTTGAACCCGCCGCCTGCGGCACCCTGGTGATATCCAGCGTGACCAACCCGCCCGCGGGCAAGGGCGCCATCCCGCACCCGTTCACCGTGTTCGAGTAGGTGACGTCCGCCGGAATTGTCAGGGTGCAGTAGACCGCTCCGTTCACTCGCACGTCCATCTGGATCCATTCGACCATCGGCTGGGCTGGCGGGATCGCCGGAGCATTCGTCGGTGCATCGCTGACCATGGCCGAAACGTTCCACACCGAGTGTGTGCCCTGCACCACCAACGGAGGCGCCGCATTAGTCTCGACCGCCAAGTTCCCTGTCACCTGAATCGAGTACTGACCGCCCGACAGCGTCCTCAACCCTTGATCGAGTCTGCTCGTGAGGCAGGTCGTTGTGGTCGGGCTATCTCCAAACGGATTGGTCACGAAGAAGGTGGCCGCCGCCACCCTCACGTCCGGCAGCATCACGAAGTAGTCGAACTCGCCGCTGGCGGGGCTGCCGAAGAAGTCGGCGGCGAAGGGAACGACCAGCCTGAGTTTGGTCAACCCGTACACCGGCGCCGTAGCGCTATGTCCCCCTACCGTGCTCCCCATGGCGGCCCGCAAAACGCCCAGTTGCAACCCGTTGTTCCCGACCGTTTGAACCTCGAGCAACTCGGCGTCGATCTGAATCAGGTCGCCAACCTGAATGTTCTGCCCCTGCGCCAGCGTCAGCGTCGTGTCGCCGGCGCCGGCGTCGGCGCCCAGCACGTTGGCCGACGGAAACGTCAACTCGTTCCAGTAGTAGAGCGCCAGAGTGCCGGAGGAAATCGACCTGGTGTTCGCCAGATTCTCGAACCCCACTCCCGTCAGCCCTACGTCGCCCGATTCGCGGCTCAGGATTCCGAACACTGGCGCTGGCGGTGCGGCCTCGTCCGATCCAGGAGTCCCGCCCGTGATCCGCCAGCGCGTCACCAGGCTCAACTCGGCTGGGCACTCCGAGTCGTAGACGTTCGCTGCTCGCGCTGTTGCCTGCACGGTCGATCCGATCTGCGTCGGAACCTGAAACGCCAGCGGTCCGCTGCTGCCCGCGGATCCGAAGTGCCAGCCCGCCTCGGCGACCGTAAAGTAACTTGTCGGGTCCGGCTCCGTGTCCCAGGGCGAGCTTACCGTCAGCGTGGTCGCATCATTTGCGGTCACGATCTTTTCCTGGCCCGTTCCAGTGCCCCGCGTGATCCGTACCACCATCCCGGCGTATGCGTTGGGCTCCATCGCGAGCGATGGATTGCCTACCGTCCTAGCGGAGGCGGTTGCCGCCGCGATCTCCGGCTGCAGCTCGAGCCGCCAGTACGCATTCGTGTGATCGTAGTTCTCGTCCGGAGGCGGCGTCAGGTTAGCTGCCAGGCCGGTGTCGGTGAAGTTCGGCGCCATAGCCTGGTTCGTCGCGATTTGTACCAGCTGCATCGGCGTCGGCCCGCGATATACCGAGAAGCTGGTCGCGTCGCTGGTGAAGCTCATCTCCGTCAGCGTTACCGTGTTCGTGTTCGTTCCGCTCGGTATCGTCGCCGGAACCACGAAAGAAAGCCCACTCTCCTGCCCGCTCGCATCGCTCCCCGTAACCGCGTAGTACAGCGTCCGGTTACCCGCCAGCGAGCCTCCGGTGCTCTCGGTGCCGGCCGCAATGCTGATCAGGGGAATGCCGAGCCCCGTCACCGCGGGTTGCCGCGGCCGGTTGAAGCCCGCCGCCAGGCTGATCGTCATCGTCCCGTCTGCGTTGACGGTGTCCTGCTCCGCGATGTCGAGCTGCGGGTTGCCGTACTGGTCCAGCACCTTCCCGGTGACCGGCCTGGGAATCCCGATCCCGTACCCGGGCCGCCGCCCCGGCAGCCCGCTGCCGAACACGTCCGCGTTGTTGTCGCTGTACCACCCGTCCTGGTGGATTTGCGCCGTGATCAACGCGGTCGAGTAGTTCTGGCCCGGAGCGATCTTCACCACGCGAAACGGCTGCTCGTCGAAGCCTTCCTTCAGGTACGTCACGGCGATCAGGTCGCCCGGCCGCAGCTTCAGCCCCCGCATCGTCGTCGCGAACTCTACGTATGTGTTGCCGGCCACTAGTTTGTCGAGCTGGAACTTCGCGATTCTGGCCGCCTGATTGAAGTTTGGGATGCCCAGCACCGGCAGGTTCAGGCTAACTTCCTGCCCTACGGCCAGCATATCGTCCACATCCGTCACCGACAGGCTATCCTGCTGGTACTGGTTGAACGCGTCCTGGAATTCCAGGTTCAGGCGGTTGGGTGTCTCCGCCGTGCTCCGCGACCAGACCCGGATCCAAGGCTCTCCGCTCGGACGCCGCAGAATCCCCGACAGCCCCGCCGCGCCGTCGCCGAACTCATAAGCCGGCCATCCGCCCGTCACCGCCTCGCTGGCGTTGCTTCCATCCGGCTTCGCTGGCTGCTGGAGTGCCACCGTGTTCTCCACCTCGAGGCCCAGCAACCCGCCCAGGCCGTACCTCAGGAACAGCCGCGATCCGTTTCTCACGCCCCGGATCGTATCCGCCGCGGACCGCCGGCTCTTCAGCACCAGATTGCATTGGTAGCGCGGAATGCTGATCGGGTTGCCGTTCAGGTCTTGTGCCGTGATCGCTTCGCCGCAGTATGCCGCGGCCTTGGCGAAGCTCGCGATGTCGATATCCTCCACCGCCCACCCGCACCGCCGCAGCAGATCCAACAGGAGCCACGCAGGATTGTTGGTGAAGCTTTGGCCCAGCGAGCTGCCATCCGCGGAGAACTGCTCCAGCCTCGCCCCTTCCACCAGAACCTTGATCTGCGGCAGGCTATTCCCGTTGTTGATCTGGTTCGGCACCACCACATTCAGAACCGCCATGCTGCCGTACGGGTCGCCTAGCGGATTGCCGCTCGTGTCCACATACTCGGGATTGAACGTGCCCGTCCGGCCGCCCATCGTGACGACGTTGTACCAACCCGTCGGCGTCATGTTGGAGCCCGCCCGTCCCACCGGGATGTCGACGTCGTTGACCAGGACCTTGATCACGTTCTCCATCGCGCCCATGCCAAGAAGCACGTCCATGTGCGTGAGGTTGCCGTCGTTCTTCGAGAAGATCACCAGCGGCGCGTACCAGGCTGTGCCGTAGACCAGAGGAATGAAATCGTTGTACCGGGCTTCATTCATCAGCGGCGCCGATTCGTGATTGCCCTTCTCTCCGTAGCTCCTGACCACCGTCGATGGCGGCACGAACTCGATTCCGCCGAATCTCGCGGTCCCGGTGGCGAACATCCCGCGCGCCTGGCACTGCGCTCGCGTCCGGTCGCAGCTGGTGTACGCCGCGGTGCCGTTGAGGCTACCGCATCCGCCCGGGACGTCCGGCGAGTATCCACAACGGTAGAACGGCGAATACTGTCCTTTCGTCCCGCCCGTTGCCGCCTCAGCCCGCTGTTCCGCCGTCGCTGGGAACTTCCAGGGGCACCGCCGCTCCACTCGCACGTCCGGCAACAACAGACGTTGCCGGTTCAGGCTGTTCGTGACCGTCAGCCGCAGCGTGGATTCGGTGATCTCGGCGGGGGCGTCCGCCACTCCCTTGAACAGCACTTGAACTTCCGACGCCGCCCGGCCCTGGCTCAGGTCGTAGAACACGAACTGGGCCGTGATCTTGCTTCCCTTCCAGCCCGTGCTGCGCTCGATCTCGGAAAAGTGCGAATCGGCATTCGCGAGCCAGATCGAGACTTTTGCGATGGCGTCGATCCCATCGACCGCCCCGGACTGCATCTCGAACAGATCGTGCCGCAACACGCGCGCCGAGTATTGCTGCCCGTTGACCATCGCCGCGTGCGTGCTCCAGCGCTCCACCGCGCCGGAACTCAGCACGCAGTCGAACAGCAACAGAGGCGTCTCCGTGGTGCTCTGCTCTTTGATGTCGTTGATCGTTGCCATCCAAGTCCACCTGTCTCGTTTGTGGGGCAGGCGTCCACGCCTGCAGCGGGTCTCCAGACCCGCTTCCGGCGGTCTCTCAGCCCTTAGCGCCAATCCGCACCGGGCAGGAGTAGATCGCCGGCGCTTCGCTCGTCATCGCGAGCACGTCGTTCAGGAAAGACACATTCGCGTACACTCCGCTCTGCGCGCCTGTGGCTTTGTAGCTCGATGCGCCCACCTGTGCCTCTGCCTGAAATCCGAACAGTTCCACCGTTGCCCCGCCCGGAATCGTGACCCCGAAGGTCGCCGTCCCCTGCTGTGTCGTCAACTGCGCTCCCAGCACCAGCCGTCGCCACGCCGGCCCCACCGCCAGGTTCTGCTGCGTCGTTTCCGTCCCCGCGCTTACGAAGAGCGTCGCTAGCCCCGCCACATCGCTGCGCGCCCACACGCTGAAGCAGTACCGATACCAGGACGGAACCGCCGCCGTCTGCGCCACATTCCGCGGCGTTCCGGAGGAATTGGCGATGCGTGTCGTCCCCGTCCCGCCCTGCGGGTCAGCAAGGCCCCCGGTCAGCGTCAAACCGGCATCCCTGGCCCACGCTGCCGCGCCCGGCTGCTCGCTCCAGCTCAGAAGGTTGCCGAACGGATCCAGAAATGTGAAGGTCCCCAGTTGCCCCTGCGCTGCCGCAAACAGCTCCCGGACAGCGTCCCACTCCCCCTGCGTCAGGCTCGCCAGATCGATGTCCCATTCCACCCTGCACGCGCCGGGATCGAACAACTTAACTTCGCTGCCGTCCGCCAGCACGTTGACCAGCGTCCTCTGCTGCACGTGCTTCCTGCACGGGAACTGGCTCACCGCTCCGCTCGCGAGTTGGGGAAAGTACAGCATCAGCCCTTGTTCTCCTTGATCACCAGTTGCAGGCGTCCTTGCGCTTCGCCGTCCAGGCTGAGCGCCAGTTCGTCCGACTCAAAACTGCAGTTCGGATGGGTGCTCGCATCCCAGGGATCCACGAACGAAAACGTGCCGAACCGGCCTTGCTGCGATTGGAAGAACGCGCAGACCCGCGCCACCTCGGTATCGTCCAGCAGGTCCAGCTTGACGACCCATCTTGTCGCCGCGCTCCCGCGTAGCGGAAACTTCTGCTCGCTGCCGTCCAGAAACCGGAACGCCTGCGTCGCGTACCCCGTGGTCCGCGTCGCCGGATACTGGGCCACCGCCCCTGTCTTCAGCAGCGGAAAAGTGCTCATAGGTCGCTCACCACGTCGTTCAGGGAATTCGAATTGAGCATCGCCTGTCGCACCGCGTTGGCGATGTCCTGGCTATGATCGAGGAACGATTGGCTGTCCATGGCGTTCACCTGAACCGTGATCTGTGCGCCCGTCGAAAGCGGCGATCCACTCTGGGTCCCCCTGCTTCCTCCCCAGTCGGTGGTGTTCGCGCTACGGTTGACGTCGCCTTCGAACTGGATCGATTCCGGCGCCATGTAGGCGCTGAGCGCAGGAGGCGCGCTCGAGCCGCCGCCCCCACCGAGTAAGCCCGCCAGGCCGCCGATCAGGGGCCCGAGCCCGAGTCCGTCCTCGAAGACGCTCGCTGCCACGTTGCCAATCGTATCCAGAGCGGAACTGCCGCCCGAACTCGATAGGGAGCTGCTTTTGCTCGCGCTGGCATTCTGGTCGGTCGTGCCCGCCTGTGCCTGCGTGATAGAGCGCTGTTGCTCAACCGCCGCCGTCAACGCCGCCGCCGCATCGGACATACTGGCGGTTCCTTCGCCCGTATTGCCGGCGACCAACGGCCCAACATGCGCCGCCGACGCCGTACCTTCTGTCTCCTGACTCCTGTCTCCTGACTCCTGTTGCCCGACTAGTTCCGCCAGTGAAGCCATTGGTCCGCCTGGCGGGAACTGAGCTGCGCCCAGGGCCTCGACGAGCCTGCTCGCCAATTGGTCAATTCCGCTGTCACCGTTCGCCACGCTTCACCTCGCTAAGAAGCTCCCGCTCCAGAATCACCATCGCGTGCACCTCACGTGCGCTCATCGTGCGCGGGTCCGCGTAGCCCAGGCGTTTCCACGCCTGAAACTCGTCCAGCCACGCCCTGCTGTCGCCCGAGACATAGGATTTCGGGCACACCTCTGTCGCTACACCCGCGCGTGCCCACACCGGCCGTGGCTCCGTCGCCAGGGCCGCGGCCACCCATCCGCACCGGCGCTTGACCTCCAGCCCGCCCTTCCTGCATTCGTCGCACCTCCACCCGGCTGGATTCGAGAACTGGAAGTGGAATGCGACTCTCAGTTTTTTGCTTCGTCCGCGTTCAGGCCACACTCGGCTTTGATGGCCGCCACCACCTCACGGCACAGCGCCTCGGGACCTTGCGCGACCACCAATTCGGCGGTTGCCTGCTCCCCGTCAACCGTCAGTCCCTCGATCTTGCGCAGCCCCCAGCGCAGGTAGACGCTGTCGATCTCGGCCGCGACCAGCGCCGCCTCCAGTCTTCCCCGAACATCGGCGCCCGCTTCCAGGTACTCGGCTTTTCCGGCCAGCTCCCAGATCCGTCGCGTCAGCTCGATCCGCCGTCCGAACGACATCCGCGCGATCGTGAACCACACCCCCGGCAGGGCTTTCGATTCGATTCTCTTCTCGCTTGCGTACTCCATCGGCCTCCGCCTATCCGAACGCCACGTACATCTCGTCGTTTCCCGTACCCTGCGCCCGGCTGCCCGACAGCTTCCATTGCAGCCGCGTTTGGCTGTCGTCAAACTCGGGGACTTCCGGGACCACGCTCTTGAGGTACACCCCCGCGAGCTGGCCCGCCTGCTGTCCGAGTTGCAGCATGACCGCGATGGGTGAACTCTGCCGCGCCGCTTGGTACAGCCCGCGCGTGGCATCGTCGTTGGTCTCGAACAGCTCCAGGTCCGCCATCACCGTCCTCATTCCCGGCGCCAGGCACCGCGGAATGTTCGTCCCGAACTCCCGCTCGCGTTTGTCGAGCGCGTTTTCGAGCGTGATCTTCGCCGCCGTGATCGTGAGGAACTGGTCTGGATTCGTGCCCAGCCACACTTGGCCCAGATGCCCCGGGATGATCGAGTAGTTGTACGGCATGAGTGCCGGCTCCGCCGGAAAGCTCGCCAGTCCCCCCTGCTGGGCGGCGAAGCTGGTGCTGTCGATTACATCGGCCGCGATTCCAATGAACTCGAACTCGTGGTAATCGCCGTTGATGTTGATCTTCATCTGGTCGACCGCCGCTCCGCACAGCACCCGCTGCACTGCCGCCGTTGGGCACCAGTAATCGAAGATGCTCGTGCTCGCCAGTGCCGTCGCTGGCTGATAGGTCACCGTCGGCCCGATCGGCGCGCCGGCCGTCGGTGTCAGCGAAAACGGTGAGCTGAGTTCGATCGTGGTCTGATCGACGATCGAGCACACGAACCGGAGTTCCCCGCCGAACGTCACCGCTTGCCCCGGCACCAGGCCGTGCGCGGCCGCAAAGCTGAGCAGCTTTGTGTTGGCGTTCGCCGCTGCCGTCCCGCCCGCGAAGAAGATCGGCGACGCACCCAGGCTGGCCTGGAACAAAGGCCCGTAAACAGGCTCGGTGTTCGGCGTGCTCCAGCCCGTCATGTAGGTCACCAGGTCGAACGTCGTGTTCTTTCTGAGCCCTGCTGGAGTGCCCCCATAGGTTCTCGTGCCCGTCTTGTCCTTCCGCTCGGGCCGAATCATCTGCTGCTTCGCCTTCAGCTTCACGCCCGGAATCCGGTTTCCGCTCTGGATCGCCGGCACCTGTCCGTAGCTCGACTCCAAGCCCACATAGAGCCGGTTGTTATTGGATGAAATGTAGTTGCACGCCATCGTTTCCCCTTTTCCACCTGGAGCCGCCCGCCCTCCAGGGCGAGCCTCAGCACCGAACCGCGCGCGTCAGCAAGCGGACGCCCCCGCGCCGCTGACTTAGTAACTCACATCGACATCGAAGCTGATCTTCGCCGACTGCAGGAAGTTGCTGCCGCCCCTCTTCACGGGCCCGAACGTAACTTCGTAGCCGCCGGTGTAGAACATTCCCCCGTCCCAATCGCCTCGCTGGGAGTCCAGTACCTCGCTCGCCGCCGCCGTATAAAGGTGGAGGTCCCGGGCCAGTCTCTCTAGCCGGTCGTGAGAGACCCGTATCTCGATCGCCATGCTCGCCGTGCCCGAAAACGTTCGGAACTTCTCCCGCAACCCGTTCGACAGCTTGTCGCAGTAAACGTACACCGCCGGATACGTCACGCCCGCCGTCTTTTCGGCCATGTCGAACGCGATGTTCTCGGACTGGATCTGCTGCGCCTCGATCGGTGCCAGTTCCACGTGCTCCTGCTGTGCCAGGCTCGGCACCGTAAACGGCAGACCGGTGCCTCCCGCCAGCATCTCCACTACCTTGCGTGTCGCCGCCGCTCCGATCGCTGGCATCGCTACCCCCTGTTCAGCATTCCCGTCAGGCGCAGGAACATCTCCGGCCGCTGCCCGCAGGACGCGGGCTTGCCTTTTCCGAGCCCGGCCGCCGGCTCCGTCCAGGTCTGTCCTGGCGTCATCGGTGTGTCGTTCTGGCGGGTCAATCCCGTTGGAGAATAGCTCGCATAGACGTTCCAGCCTGTCACGGTCTCCGGAGGATCGCCGGCCAGTACCGTCAGTGCGCTCGGCCCGGTCGTTGTCAGCGCCGCGGTCGCGCTCGGCGCTCCTTCGATTCCGCTCTGCGCGACCCAGGTCACGCTCACGAAGTACGTCGTGGCGGCCGCTTTTCCGGCCGTCCAGCCCAGTTGCGGCGTCGCCGCCCGGGGCACCGGCGAGTTCGTCATTCCAACCCCGCCGTTGGTCAGCGACAGGCGCGCCCAATCCGCCATCTTGTCGAACTCCTGCCACTTGCCCAGAAAGCGATCATTCAGTTGGCGGTTGTAGGCGTCCCGGTAGACCAGACTCAGTGACCGGAAGATGTGCCACTTGTGCAACGCCTCGGTCACCACGACGTAGCCCAGCCCTCGCCGCCCCGCGGTCCACAGCATGTCTTCCGATTCCTGCCGGCGTCGGAGCAGCGCGTCCAGCTCGACCCCCAGTTCCTCTTGCGCCAGCTTCAGCTTCGCCGTGAGGTCGATCCTCTCCGTTTTGGCCACGTCCAGGACCGCAGACTCGTATTCCACGAGCTCCTCAATCGTCGATATCGATCCATCGTTGAATAGCGCCATCGTCCTTCGACCTCACGCCCCGCTTGGGCCCCTTATCCTTTTTTGCCGCTCTTCAGCGCCCGAAACTCGGCATCCGAAAGCACAGTGAACTGCACTTTGCTCGCGGCCGCAAGCTGGTCCGCCGCCGCTTTCGCCTGCGCGCCCTGGCTTCGAAATTCCGATGCTTCCTCCGCCGTCGCCAGTCGCGCCTTTCCTTCGACCACCAGCAGGGCGGCCAGCGTCCGTGCCACTTCGCTGGCGATACCCTCCCGTCCTCCGTCCGGCGTCGGGAAACTGATCACCACCGCATATGTTTCGGCGATCGTCTCGGCAACTTGCCGGACCTTCTGGTAAAACCCTTTCACGTCCATACACCCTCCCGGCCTCAGCTTTCATCTCTTGTGGTTCGGCTCCCCTGAGCCGCGTCGGGCTACCGTACTACCTTGTCGGCACCTCGCTCGGCCGCCAGCCGCCAGCCACGCGCCGTCGCCTGTTAGCTGACGGCTGATAGCTGACGGCTGACAGCTCTGATGTGCCTACGAGTTCACCTGAACGCCGTGGCCGTTCCGCAGCACGCCCACGCCGTAAAGCACGTCGACTGTGAACTGCTGTGCCAGCGTGTTCGGCTGGTAGCTGAGAATGACCCGCATCCCGAAGTTGCCCAGCTCCGCGTACTCCGCGATCGCTCCCGTCCCGGGCAGCGGCTGCGGCAGGCGCCGGATCACCAGACCCAGCGCGCTCTTAGCGAACGCCAGGTTGTGCGTCGTGACCGGCGAGCTGCCGGTCTTGGCGACGAATTGCGACCGGAACACGAAGAAGTCCTTCATCTTCCCCACCGTCCCGTCCACCAGCGCGCGCAGCCCCGCCTCGCCCGCCGTCTGGTATTCGCTGAAGCGGTCGATCTGGCGCAACGCCGAGTACGATGCTGCATCCACGATCAGGTACCTGGGCTCGGCAGCCGGCAGCTTGGCCTGGAACAGTTCCGTCTCGGCCGCGTCCACCACGGCCTCCGTGAGCGGCGTCCCCGGCGTCCCCACCGGCAAGTTCGACGTGAAGCTCGCGTACGTGTTCATCAGGTCCGTCTCGATCTTCTCGGCAAGCGCCACCATGGCCGGCTGCATGTACAGCTTCAGCAGGTCAGGAACCGCCAGGACCTTGGTCACGTCCGGCACCAGGAAGGTCGCCTCGGCGTGTGTGTTCAGCACGATCTGCGCGTTCCCCAGACTCGGGTTCTGCGTTTGCACCGTGCCGCCCTCGGCTATGTTGTTCGCCACCAGCGTGGGCGGGATCGGCACGTTCACCGTGTCGCCGCCCTGCGCGAGCGTCGGTTCGAAATCGCGATTGACCAGGTTCCCCATTACCAGGTTCCCCATCAGAGCGGGTAAGGCATCCACAGCCACCAGCTTCACAATCGCGTTCGCCACGTTACTTGAAGTAATTGCTGGCATTCTTTCTCCTATACTTAGTCCCTCGCCCCCGTCTCAGAGTCCTCTGAGCGACTGCGAAGTGATTCTTATGATGTCCTGCCGGATCCGCTCCGCTTCCTCCGGACTCATCCCCGGCCGGATTTTGTCCAGATCGCTGACCGCTGCCGGCGCCGGCGGCGCCGCTTTGTGCGCCGTTGTTACCCCCGACCCGCCTTGAATGCGCGCCGGAAGAAATTCCGGGTTTTCGCTCAGGAAGTGCGAAAGATACTCCTTCACACTCTGCTCCCCGTCATCCCCCTTCGCCAGCAGCCGTCCATCTTCCGCGCGGAAAATGTCGTCTTTCACCGCTTTGAACGCGATCTCCACTTTGGCCACGCCCAGCCGTTGCAGCTCCGATCGAATCGTCGCGCCCCGGTCCGCTTCCTCGGCCAGCTTCCTGCTGCGCTGGTTCTCTGCCACCAGTTCGTTCAGCCGGCGCTCGAGTTGCTCCCGCTTCTTCTTCTCCTCCACCAGTTCGTTCTTGTAAGCCGGCTCCGACCTCACCTGCTCCCTCTTCAAGAACTCTTCGATGGCATCTTTTACGATCGCCCGCACTCCGTCTTCGCCTTGCAGTTGTTCTCCGTCCATAAGCGCGCTCCTTACCCTGCTGCCTCCTCAATCTCCTTCACAATCTGGTCCTTCAGTTCCTGCCTGACGTCGCACAGGTACTTCTGCGCCAGCCTCTTGAAAATCTCCTTGCGTAACGTCGGCGACCCTACCCCCAATGTCAGCAGCCTCTGCGCATCGTCCAGCTCGCTCGAAAAGTCGCCGATATCGAACTCGTCCAGACCCGATACATCCACCGTCAGCTCGTCCTGCCGCGCCGCAGCGATCGCTCGCAGCAGGCGCTTCAGCGTGTCCTTGATCGCGTCCCCGTAGGCCCGTAGCACTTCGTGCGTGATCGTAAAATCTCGCAGCTTGCTCGTGCCCGACTGCGTCGTCTGGTCATCCCACGACTGCGGCATGAGGTAGCAGACCCGGTAGATCTCGGTCTTCAGCCGGTTCAGGTTGTCCACCGCGATCTGGTAGACCTTCCCTTCCGGCTCCGTCCACCCGAACTTGTCGTTAGGCCCGAGTTGAATGTAGTAGGACTCCCCGACGATCTGGTTCCACTCGCGTTCCGAGTAGATCACCGGCATCGCGAACAGCCCCATCGTCAGCGCCCAGCCCAGAGCATTCGACTTGTTGAAGTGCTCCAGTTGCAGCAGCGCCGCCTTGTTCATCAGCCAGAGACCTTCCGAGACTTGCAGCTTGAACAGCGGCACCCGCCGCAGACCCGCCAGCCCATGTCGCCCCGAGTCCACCAGTTCCGGTACGCTCTTCTCGCCGGCCTTGCCCTCCACCCGGCGGAAGATCCGGAACTCCTCTTTGTCGTAGTAGACCCACCGCGTTTCTTTGAACCATCCGCCGTCCGGTGTGTCCTGCCTCAGATTCGACGTCCGCAGGACCACCCACTCGAGGTTGCCCTGCTGGTCCTGGCTCCAGTTGATGAGGTCCTCCGCCTGGTAGCCCACCAGGTACGCTCGCGACGCTCCCTGCTGATCTTCTTCGGCCCGGTTTGCCGCCGGTTGTGCGATGCGCGGAAAGTCCACAAGGATGTAGCTGCTCCCGCCTACCAGCGCCTCCATCAACTGTCGCCGGAAGAAGTCGCTGAGGCTCGTCTGTTTCAGGTCGCAGTCTTCCGTGAAGGCGCAGAAGAACGTCTTTGCCGCCTCGTTGTCTCCCTCGAACGTCAAGATCGGTTCGCGCCGGAACAGCGTCGCCGCGTACCAGTCGATGATGGATCCCACGTAGTTCTCGTAGAACACCCGGGCCAGCCGCTCGGCGAACACGTCGCCTGGCTCCTTCTGGCGCCGCACCAGGTACTCCCCGGCGTTCTCTTTGAGCTGCTCGCCGCCCATGTACAGATCCCGGTAGACCTTCCACATTGCCTTCCGTCGCTTATATTCCGGATGTTCCCGATCGATTTCCATTTCTGTCTCCCGGTTCTCCCGTCCGTCTTTCCGCGGTCAACCGCACTACAAAAGCCGCTGGCCTCGCTCGCCCACCGGCGTTTGCGGCCGGCACTCCTGCCACACCAGATAGCCCAGGGCGTCCGACAAGTGCGTCCGCCGCGGGTCTTTGTCTTTGTCGATCACAGTGCTGTCCGGCTTGTAAGTCACCTGTTCAAGGTCTTTGACTAATTCCGTGCACTTCCGGTCGATCACTAAGTGCGCCTCTGAGGACGCCGCACACAGCTTGGCGTTCACCAACCCTACGCGCTCTCTCACCGGCGGATTCGCGCGCGGCACCTTGTAAGTCACGTTGCGGTAACCCTCGCGCTGGAAGAACTCCCGGATGACCCGGTAGTCCGTCGTCCCCGCCGTCTGCATGTGGCTCCCCGATGCATCGCCGTAGACGCAGATCCCCGCCCCGTGGCGCGGGAAGCGCGCCGCGAATTCTTCGCACGCCTGTTGAGTCGTCGCCCGGCTCAGTACGATTTCTCCCAGCACCCGCACCGTCTCCCCCACGATCTGCGCCACTACCGAGCACATCGGGTCCACGTTGAAGTCCAGCGCCCACAGCAGCGGCCGCGCTTCTTCGACCTTCACGTCCGCCGTGTGCTCCGCCCGGTTGAACGCGTGATACACCAGCCCAGCGCTCAGGCTGAGGTACTTGCCCATTACTTCCTGCTCGTAGAACTTCGCGTCGTAGCTTCGCTTCAGCCGCTCGTAAAAGTCCGGAATCTGCTCCAGTAGATAGTGGTTTTCGAATGGTTCGGCGACCACTAACTCGTAGCCCTCGACCCGCTCTTGCACGAATCTCCGGTACACCCAGTCGAACCCCTTCGGCGTCCACGTTGCGAATCCGCATAGGCGTTTCGCTTTCGGATCCCGCAGCCGCCCCTCGAGTACCACCCACGCTTCCTCTTGGGTGTAAGTCAGCTCGTCCAGCCCGAACCACGCCAGGTTGGTCCCTCTCAACCGGTCGAATTCCTCCACCGGCCGGAACAGAATCCTCGAGCACGTGTCCTTCAGGATCACCGCGTTCTCGGCCTTGCTGTGCTCGTACGGAATCCGGCTTCTGTCGAGAATCTCGAACAGCGCTGTCTGCGTCGCGTCCCGCAGCATCGGATAGGTGGGCGCCCCTAGCAGTCCCATCCGCCCGGCGTTTACGTACGCCAGCTTGATCGCTTCCTGGCACAAGGCCTGGCTCTTTCCGGAGCCGATCGGTCCCGAGAATCCCTTGAACCTCGCCACGGATTGGTGGAACCGGGCCTGGGAAGTTAGCGGCTTGTACTCTATTCTTCGGGTACATGTTTCTTTTCTTCCGGTTCGACCCATGAGACCTTAATCTCCTTCGGCGTTTCTTCCAGGAGTTCCTTCTCGAGTTGCAGCAGGCGGATGAAATCCCCCACTGTCGGCTTCAGTTCGTTGTTCTCGATCTTCTCCCCGATCTGCCGGATCGCCTGCTTCACCAGGGCCTTCTTGTTCTTCGCCCGCTTCGTCTTCTCCACATGCTTGGTCTCCGCCATAGCTCTCGGCTTCGCCCCCTGCTCTGTGCGGCCCGCCATCTCGCTGGCCCCTCTGCCTCGCCCCGAAATTACCACCTGCCTTTTTCGTCCCCACCGGCCCCCGTCCCGCATCCTCATGAAAATAGGGCGTAAAACAATTGCTCTGATGTGTGATCGCTCATGCGGCGTCCGCTGCAAGTGGGATGACAGCCCATCCGCCACCCCAATTCGTGAATAAGCAACTCTTATGACCGCACTCGCTTGCATTTGGCCCGCTGGTGGGTTACTCTAAACACAAAGGAGGCAGGACGAACTTGCTCGGCCACCGTTCAGCGCCGTCGAACTCGCCCCTCCTTGGTGTGTCTCCCCTCGCCGTTGTTCCCGTAATCATCGTCATTACCATCGGGGTCGCTGTATCGGACCCCGCCTGACGGCCTGTTAGGATTTCAAAAGGCCACTGGCGGGGATTAACTCCCGCGCAGTGGCCTTTTTTGTTAGTGGAGATCGACTTTAAGGATGGATGCTATGCCAAATCTTATGAGCGGCGCAAGGATGCTGCTGGAATGTCTGGTTCGGGAAGGTGTCGAATGCTTCTTTGGTTACCCCGGAGGAGTGACGATCCCCCTCTATGACGCCGTATTCGACCACCACATCCGCCACATCCTCGTACGGCACGAAGAAAATGCGGCCTTCGCCGCCTCCGGCTATGCGCGTTCCACCGGTCGCGTCGGCGTCTGCTGCGCCACCTCCGGTCCCGGCGCGACTAACCTTGTCACCGGCTTGACCGACGCCATGATGGATTCCATCCCCATCGTTGCCATCACCGGCCAGGTCCACTCCAAGCTCATTGGCAGCGACGCCTTCCAGGAAGCCGACACTTTCGGCATCACCCGCTCCTGCACCAAGCACAACTTCCTGGTCAAGAACATCGCCGATCTGCCCCAGGTCGTTCACGAGGCTTTCTACATTGCCGCCTCCGGCCGCCCCGGCCCGGTGCTGGTCGACATCACCAAGGATGTCTTCCAGGGGCAGGCTCACTACACTCCGGTTTCCGCCATCCACCTGCCCGGCTATAAGGTCTACACCGAGGGCCACACCGGCCAGATCCGCCGCGCCGCCCAGATGATCTGGGAGGCCGAGCGCCCGCTCGTGTATGCCGGTGGCGGCATCATCTCCGCGGGTGCTTCCCCCGAGTTGCAGGAATTGGTCGAACTGGTGGACGTCCCCGTTGTCTGCACCTTGATGGGACTCGGCGGCTTCTCCGGCAGCCACCCCAACTTCATCAGCATGCCCGGCATGCACGGCAGTTACGCCGCCAACATGGCCATGACTGCGACCGACCTCCTGATCGCCGTCGGCACGCGCTTCGATGACCGCGTCACAGGTCGCCTCGCCGCCTTCGCGCCCCACGCCAAGGTCATCCACATCGACATCGATCCCGCGGAGATCGGTAAGAACCGCGCTCCCGACCTTCCCATCGTCGGCGATGCCAAGCGCGTTCTCCGCAAAGTCGTCAAGGTGCTCGATGAGATGGCGCCCGAAATGTCCTCGCGCAGTACCAACGGGCGCAAAGCCTGGTGGCGTCAGATCCGATCGTGGAAGGAAGAGCATCCTCTCGAGCCCGCTCTCTCCGTTGACGAGATCAAGCCCCAGCACGTGATGTTCGAGATCGATCGCATCGCTAAGGGCGAGGCCATCGTCACCACCGACGTCGGCCAGCACCAGATGTGGGCCGCGCAGTTCGTCCGTTTCAACCAGCCTCGTTGCTGGATCACCTCCGGCGGTCTTGGCTCGATGGGCTACGGCGTGCCCTCTGCCATGGGCGCTCAGGTTGCCAACCCCGACAGGCTCGTGATCGCCATCGTCGGCGACGGCGGCTTCCAGATGTCGCTCCCGGAACTCGCCACCATCGCCGCCAATAGCCTTCCGGTCAAGATCGTGATTGTCAACAACGGCTACCTGGGGATGGTCCGCCAGTGGCAGGAGCTCTTCTTCAACGACCGCAAGTGCGCCGTCCAGCTCGAGTCTTTCCCGGACACCGAACTGCTCGCCTCCGCTTTCGGCATCAAAGGCCGCACCGTCGAGCGGCCCGAGGATCTCCGGCCCGCCCTCGAAGAGGCCGTCCGCGACTCCGGTCCCTATTTGCTCAACGTTCGCGTCTCGCCCTTTGAGAACGTCTACCCGATGGTTCCAGCCGGCTCCGCGATCAACGAGATGGTTCTGGGCCCGCCGACCCCTGTGCCAGTGCCGAAATAGCCCGACGACGACAAGGAGCTTACATGATACAAATCATTTCGTTACTGGTCGAAAACAAGCCCGGCGCTCTCATGCGTATCACCGGCCTGCTCAGCGCCCGTGGTTACAACATCGAGAGTCTCACCGTCGCCCGCACTCTCGATCCCACGCTCTCGCGCATGACCATCGTGGTCGACGTGGATCCCAACCTTCGCGCCCAGGTCATCAAGCAGATGAACAAGCTCATCAACGTTCTCCAGGCTAGCGACCTCAGCGAGTCTCCCGCCGTCGCGCGTGAGATGGTGCTCCTCCGCGTCCGGTCCACCCTCCAGACCCGCACCGCTATCCTGAAAGAATCCGAGATTTTCGGCGCTCGCGTAGTCGACTCTTCCGTCGAGGGCTTCGCCATCGAGGCCACGGGCGCCTCGGAGAAGCTCGACGAATTCATCGACGTGATGCGCACCTACGGCGAAATCGAAGTCACGCGCTCGGGCCTGATCGCCGTCTCGCTCGAGACCAAGCGGCTGCGCCTGTCGCCGCCGGTTCCAACCGCAACAACATCGGCGCCCCCGCGGTCCCCAAGGCCCGTGCTCGCGCACGAACGACGCACTTCTCTAGAGGAAACGGAGTAACTTATCATGGCCAAACGCTACTACGAAAAAGATGCTGATCTGAGTTCTTTCCAGGGCCGCACCGTCGCCATAATCGGCTACGGCAGCCAGGGCCACGCGCACTCGCTCAACCTTCGCGATTCCGGTGTGAGCGTGGTCGTGGCCGAGCTTCCCGGCACTCCCAATTGGGACAAGGCCAAGGCCGCCGGCCTCAACGTCATGTCCGCGGCCGACGCCGCCAAGGTGGCCGACGTCATCATGATGCTCGTCGAGGACCATCACCAGAAGGGCGTCTATGACAAGGATCTCGCCCCCAACATGAAGGCCGGCAAGACCCTCATGTTCGCCCACGGCTTCAATATCCACTTCGGCCAGATCGTCCCGCCCAAGGAAGTCGACGTGACGATGATCGCCCCCAAGGCTCCCGGCCATCGCGTCCGCGAACTGTTCGTCGAAGGCGTGGGCGTGCCGGCCCTCGTCGCTGTCTATCAGGACGCTTCCGGTCATGCGCTGACCAACGCTCTCGCGTACGCCCGCGCCCTAGGTTGTCTCAAGGCCGGTGTGATCGAGACCACCTTCAAGGAAGAGACCGAAAGCGACCTCTTCGGCGAGCAGGCGGTCCTCTGCGGTGGCGCCAGCGAGCTGATCCGCGCCGGCTTCGAGACCCTGGTTGAGGCCGGTTACGCCCCCGAAATCGCCTACTTTGAGTGCCTGCACGAGTTGAAGCTGATCGTCGACCTGATCCAGGAAGGCGGTCTGGCGTACATGCGCTACTCCGTCTCCGATACGGCCGAGTACGGCGACTATTCTCGCGGCCCGCGCATCGTCAATGATGCGACTCGCGCAGAGATGAAGAAGATCCTCGCCGAAATCCAGTCCGGCCAGTTCGCGAAGGAATGGATCGAAGAGAACAAAACCGGCCGCAAAAACTTCCTGCGCATGCGCGAGGAAGCCCGTCACCAGCCGGTCGAAGAGGTGGGCAAGGAGCTTCGAGCAATGATGCCCTTCCTCAAAAAGAAGAAGGAAGCCGGCGTCCCCCAGGAGTAGTTCCGTGTGGGGCAGGCGTCCACGCCTGCAGCGGGTCTCCAGACCCGCCTTTTCCGCGCGGCGCGAGCCGCGTAACGGAGCCCGGCGAAAGCCGGGCTCTCTAACCAGTCGTTAACTGACAGCTGATCGCTGATGGCTTTTTTATGACAATCACCACTCTCGAGACCACACTCCGCGACGGTACCCAGGGGGAAGCGGTGTCCTTCACCGTCGATGACAAACTCGCGATCGCCCTTCGGCTGGACGAGTTCGGCATCGACTACATCGAGGGCGGCTGGCCCGGCTCGAACCCGCGCGACAAGGATTTCTTCGCCCGCGCCACGGAGCTTCCGCTCAAGCACGCGCGGCTCACCGCGTTTGGCTCCACCCGCTTCGCGAAGAACCGCGTCGATCGCGATCCCAACGTCCGTGCCCTCCTCGAATCCGGCACCCCCACCATTTCCATCTTCGGCAAGACCTGGGACCTCCACACCCGCCGCGCCTTGGGCATCACCGAGGAAGAGAACCTGAAGCTCATCGGCGAAACCGTTCGCTATCTCAAAGAGCACGGCAAGGAAGTCATCTTCGACGCCGAGCACTTCTTTGACGGCTACACCAGCAACCCGGCCTTTGCCCTCCGCGCCCTCGAAGCCGCCCACACGGCCGGCGCCGACATCCTCTGCCTCTGCGACACCAACGGCGGCATGCTCACGGGCCACCTCGCCGAAATCGTGGCCGATGTGCGCAAGCGCTTCGATGGCACGCTCGGGATCCACGTCCACAACGACTCCGATTGCGCCGTCGCCAACACCATCGCGGCCGTCGAGCAGGGGGTCACACACGTCCAGGGTTGCATGAACGGTTACGGTGAGCGCTGCGGCAACGTCAACCTCGCCTCCGTGATCGCCAACCTCGAGCTGAAGCTCGGCCACACCGTGGTCGGCCCCGAGAAGCTCGCCACCCTCAGCTCCGTCACCCGCTTCATCGCCGAGCTCGCCAACCTGCCCATGCCCAACGCCCAGCCCTACGTCGGCCACAGCGCCTTCGCCCACAAGGGCGGAGTGCATGTGAGCGCGGTTCTCCGCGATGCCGCCACCTACGAGCACGTTCCGCCCGTTACCGTCGGCAACCGCCAGCGCGTCCTCCTCAGCGATCTTTCCGGCCGCGCCAACATCCTCTTCAAGCTGAAGCAGCATGGCATCGCCGACCGCCTCAATGAGGACTCCCGCCGCGAGCTTCTCGAGCGCATCAAGCACCTCGAATTCCTCGGCTACGAGCTCGAGGCCGCCGAAGGCACGTTCGAGCTCCTCGTTCGCGAGGCTCTCCGGCCCGGAGTGAAGTTCTTCGAGCTGGTCAACTTCGAGGTCGCCACCAAGATGGACGACGAGGCCGAATCCACCACCACCGCGAGCGTCACCATCAAGGTGCAGGACGCCATCCACTCCGCCACCGCCCACGGCCACGGCCCGGTCCACGCTCTCGACCTCTGCCTTCGCAAGTGCCTCTCCGCGCTCTATCCCGGCATCCAGGACGTCCGCCTGACCGACTACAAGGTGCGCGTCCTTGACTCAAAAAAGGGCACCGCCGCCAAGGTCCGCGTCCTCATCGAGTGGTCCGACCATCGCAAAAGCTGGGCCACCATCGGCGTCTCCGACAATGTGATCGAGGCTAGCTGGCGCGCCATGATCGACGCGATTCGCCTCGAGCTCATGCGCATCACGGAACAGGATGATAGTATCGAGAGAGCCGTAGAAGACTACTGTTGGGGAGTCTAGACTTCGTGCGTTGCCTGCTCCGCCGGGGTGTTCCCGCAGGTCGCATCCTCTTCGTGGAGAGTGGCTCGCGCGAGATCAGCGAGCGGCTGCTACCCACCTTGTGGCGTAACCACGGCGCCTCCGTCGATATAGTGACCTGCTTCCCCGGCGTGCCGCAAGGACTCCTCCCCGGCGCGACTGTCTTCCGCACCGGCGACTACCAGGGACGTTCCGGACGCAAGCGCCTCTATCGTGAACTCCGTGCCCGCCACTACGCGCTCCTCGGCATCCTGTGCTCCGGCGAACGCATCATGACCAGGTGGAAGTGGGCCCTGGCTCTGCAAATCCCGGCCAAGATTTTTATCGTCAACGAGAACGCCGACTACTTCTGGCTCGACTACGCCCACCGCGGCGTTCTGACCCACTTCGCCTTCCTCCGCTCCGGCTTGACCGGCATCGGCGGCCTTCGCACGCTGGCTCGCCTCATCGCTTTCCCATTCACCCTGGCCTGGCTGGGCGCCTACGCCGGCTGGGTCCACTCCCGGCGAGCCCTCAGGCTCCTGGTCCACGCCGCCCGCTAGCGCCAACCAACCGAGCCGCGACCGCCAGGGAGCGGGCCCTACTCCTCCGCCCGCGGCACCGCGCTCGACAGCTCGGCGGACCGGACGCCGTAGACCTTCAGGACGCGGCGGCAAATCTCGACGACGAGACGATCGAGTGACTCGCCCTCCTCGTGCTCGATTTCAACTTTGATGAACAGATCGGTGCGAGGCATGTGAGATGATGAAATGAATGTGCGGGCGCTGGACCCGCCTACCGCTATTATGCCCTGTGTGATCTGCCAGGTTCGCCGGCCGCGCCGTGCCTGCCCCGGTGTCGGAGGCGACATCTGCAGCCTGTGCTGCGGCACCGAGCGCGAGCAGACCGTCAATTGCCCGCTCGATTGCCCTTACCTGCGCGAGGCCCGCAGCCACGAAAAGCCGGCCCCCGTCGATCCCAAGGAACTCCCTAACCACGACATCGTGGTCGACGAACCCTTCCTCCAGCGCAACGAGGTTTTGTTGGCGGCCCTCATGCACGCGGTGGCGGAGGCGGGGCTGGGAACTGCCGGCGCAGTAGACTCCGACGTGCGTGAAGCCCTCGACTCCCTGGTGCGGACCTACCGGACCCGCGAGTCCGGCCTTTACTACGAGACCCGGCCCTCCAACCTGATCGCCGCCGCTGTCCTGGAGCGCATCCAGAAGAGCATCCAGGACTTCCAGCAGGCGCTCGCCAAGCGTTCCGGGATGGAGACCCTGCGCGACACCGACATCCTCGGTGTGCTCGTCTTTCTCGAGAACGTCGAATACCAGATCGACAACGGCCGCAAGCGTGGGCGCGCCTTCCTGGACATGCTGCGCGAGCAGTCGGCTGCCCTGGCTCCCGCTCCGGACGCCTCCGGCTCTTCGCTGCTCGTGCCATAGCCTGACCATAAGGCCTCAATAACCCATTTAATTCCAGATACTTGAGGATCGGACGCCTTTGTGCTAGCCTGATCGCAAATCGCGGAGGCGCTATGCCGCAGCTCAAAGATATCCTGCACAACCGGAAGCTGTTCTCGGTTCATCCGGACCAGACGGTGGCAGCCGTGGCCGCCCACATGGCGGCTGTGAACGTGGGGGCAATCCCCGTGATCGAGAACAACGAACTACGCGGCGTGTTTTCCGAACGCGACCTGATGAAGCGGGTCGTCCTCGGAGGCCGTGATCCTCAACAGACCCTGGTCGGCGACGTGATGTCCACCAGCCTCACCAAGGCGGATGAGCAAACCACCAGCGAGGAGGCCATGGAACTGATGCGCCGCTGCGGCTGCCGCCATCTGCCGGTGATGCGATCGAGCGAGGTGGTGGGCTTCATTTCCATGCGCGACCTGATGATCGATGAGTTGGAGCAGAAGGCCGAAGAGATCCGGCACATGCGCAACTACATCCAGAGCGTCTAGGACAAGCTCAGCTCGCGCCCGAGACCTCGTGAACCTCGACCCGCGCGTAGATCTCTCGCGTCTGGTCGAGATTGGCGAACCGCAAGCCCGGCAGCGTCGCCGATGCGGTTCCCGCCGCCACTCCCCAGCGGAGCGCGTCCGCGAAACTGCCGCCGCGCGCCAGCGCCCACGTGAATGCGGCCGCCAAAGCGTCTCCCGAACCGATGGGGCAGACCACCTCGACGCTCGGTGGCACCACTTCTACAATGCCGCGCGCGGAGGCTCCCACCGCGCCCCGGCTGCCCAGCGACAGGATGACCGACTCCGCTCCCATGCTTCGAATCTGAGCGGCAGCCTCCAGGAACTGGCTCCGCGTGATCAGAGCCGTGTTGAGCAGGCGTTCCGCCTCCTGCTGGTTCGGAGCTACCACAGTGGGGCCCGCGCGCACGCCTTCAGCCAGCGCCTCCCCATCGGTATCCAGCAGCGTCTTCACCCCATGCTGGCGCGCGGCCATGATGAGGCCGGAATAAACGGCGCCGGGCACGCCCGGAGGAAGGCTGCCGCACAGCATCAGCCAGTCCGCGCCGGGCAGTCGCTTGCGCACCGCCTCTCCCAGTTGAGCCATCTCTTGCTTGCTGAGCCGCGGCCCGGGTTGGTTGAGCTTGATCGTGAGACCCTGGCGGTCCGTTATCGTGAAGTTGGTCCGGATCCCTTTCTTCATCGGGACGATTTCGGTAGCGAAGCCGCAGCCGCACAGCAACTGCTGGAACCGCTTGCCGGCCCGCCCGCCCGATGGAGCGATCGCCACCGTCTCTCCGCCGAAGGAATGGATCACGCAGGAAGCGTTCACGCCGCGCCCACCGGCCGATTCCGACGTGTCCACTATATAGGCGCGGTCCTCGAACACCAGCCGGTCGGCTGTGACGTTGTGGTCGATCGCTGGATTAATGGTGAGAGTCAGGATCAAGCTCTCATTCTAGCCCGCTTTTCTCGGGATGCGTCTCCGGTGCCGGATGCTACGCTGATTAAATGGGGTCGCCGCCATCGCTGTCCGCAGCCGGCCGTGCGCGCGCGCAGGCGTTGCGATCCTATGGCGCCCTGGCTTCCGTCTGCCTCTTCTGGGGCACCACCTACCTCACCATCCGGATGGCCCTGGAATCCTTCCCGCCGCTGGCTCTGGTGGCGATCCGCTTCTCTGTCGCCGGCGCCATCCTGCTGGTCGCGGCCCTCCTGAAGGGCGCACATCTGCCCAAGGGCCGTGAGCTGTGGGTCGGCGCTCTGACCGGCGTGCTGCTGCTGGGCGGCTCCAACACCTGGCTGGTGATTGCCGAGACCTGGATCCCCAGCGGGATGGCCGCGCTGTTCATCACGATTTCACCCTTCTGGCTGGTGGGCACCGAAGCCCTGATGCCGGGCGGCGACCGCCTACACCGCCCCACCATTCTCGGCATGTTGGTTGGCCTCGGCGGCACCGCGCTCCTGGTTCTGCGCGACTCTTCGGGGCAAGGATTCGGCTCCGGCCCGCTCCTGCTGCGCGGCTTTCTCGTCCTGCAACTGGCCAACGCCTGCTGGGCCGTCGGGTCGATCTACTACCGCCGCCAGCCCGCCAGCGCGCACCCCATCGTCATGAGCGCGATTCAGATGCTGGCCGCCGGACTGGTTCTGGCATTGGCGGCGCTGGTCATTCCGGAACGGCCCATCACCCCCACGGTCCGCGGCGTAGTAGGAATCGTGTATCTCATGATCTTTGGCTCGATCGTGGGCTACAGCTCGTACATCTACGCGCTGAGCCACCTCCGGGTAGCCGTGGTCTCCATCTACCCCTACGTCAACACCGTAGTCGCGGTCTTTCTGGGCTGGTGGTTCTACCGCGAGCCGTTCGGCCTGCGCGAGACAGCGGCGATGCTAATCATATTCATCGGCGTAGCCCTGGTGAAGCGAGCCAGCAAAAGCTGACAGCTGAGAGCTGATAGCTGATAGCTGGTCTCCGTTTGGCCCCCCGCATGCACAAAGAGGCACTCCAAAGGCATAGAATGAGTGCGATATGGCTGAGCCGATGATCAAACTCGTAAACGTAGAGAAGTGGTACCCGACGGGCAACATGAAGACCTTCGTGCTCCGCCGGATCGACCTTGAAATCAAGGAGGGCGAGTTCGTAACGGTCATGGGACCGTCGGGCGCCGGCAAATCGACGCTGCTGAGCATCATCGGGATGCTCGACGGCGCGTGGACCGGCGAGTTCTATTTTGCGGATCACCCCATCCACAAACTCAACACCAAACAGCGCGCCGAGATCAACAAGAAGTACATCGGCTTCGTGTTTCAGAGCTACCACCTGCTCGACAACCTGACCGTATACGAGAACCTCGAGATCCCGCTCTCCTACCGCAACATCAAGGCCGCCGAGCGCGCCAGCACCGTCTGCGACATGCTGGACCGCTTCCAGATCGTGGGCAAGAAGGACCTCTATCCGAACCAGCTCTCGGGCGGCCAGCAGCAACTCGTCGCCGTCGCTCGAGCCCTGGTGGCGAACCCCAAACTCATTCTGGCCGACGAGCCCACCGGCAACCTCCACTCCAGCCAGGGCAAGGAGATCATGGAGCTGTTCAAACGCCTGCAAGACGAGGGCACCACCATCATCCAGGTCACCCACTCGGAGGCCAACGCGGCCTACGGCGATCGCATCATCAAGCTCTTTGACGGTTGGATCGTGAAGGACTAGGAGGGCGGGTTTCAGCCCTCGCGAGGCTTTGGTCCCGCCGTCCATTGGCGGAACGGAGAATCCCATAAACGGACACTAAACGCATGGCCAGCTCAAATCCCCGAATCCTCATCGCCGACGACCAGCCCGATGTCCTGATGGCCTTGCGCCTCCTGCTCAAGAGCGAGGGCTTCGAGACCGAGTCCGCCAGTTCGCCCGCCGGCATTCTCTCCGCCATCGAGAACCGCGATTTCGACGCCGTCCTGATGGATCTGAACTACGCGCGCGACACCACCTCCGGCCAGGAGGGACTCGATCTGCTGTGCCGTATCCAGGCACTCGACAGCGCCTTGCCCGTGATCGTCATGACCGCCTGGGGCAGCGTCGAGGTGGCCGTCGAAGCCATGCGCCGCGGCGCTCGCGACTTCATCCAGAAGCCCTGGGAGAACGCCCGCCTGCTCACCGTCCTGCGCACCCAGGTCGAGCTCGGCCGCGCGCTCCGGCGGGGACAGCGTCTCGAGGCCGAGAACCGCCTGCTGCGTCAGGAAGGCCGCTCCACGCTCATCGCCGGCGCGCCCTCCATGCGGCCGGTGCTCGAAATGATCGAGCGCATCGGGCCGTCCGACGCCAACGTTCTCATCACCGGCGAAAACGGTACGGGCAAGGGAGTGGTCGCGCAGGCGTTGCACTCCATCTCCGCGCGTTCCCCGAAGCCGCTCATTACGGTCAACACCGGCGGGCTTCCCGAGGGCGTCTTCGAGAGCGAGCTATTCGGCCACGTCAAGGGCGCCTTCACGGACGCGCGTTCTGACCGCGTGGGCCGCTTCGAGCTGGCCGACGGCGGGACTCTCTTCCTGGACGAAATCGCCAACATCACTCCGGCGCAACAGGCCAAGCTGCTGCGCGTCCTCGAAATGGGAGAGTTCGAGCGCGTGGGCTCTTCGAAGACCCACCACGTCGACGTTCGCATCCTCTCGGCCACCAACTCGGACCTGCATTCCGAGGTCGCGGGCGGCCGCTTCCGCGAGGACCTGCTCTTCCGCCTCAACACCATCGAGATTCGCGTCCCGCCGCTCCGCGAGCGGCGCGAGGACATCCCGCTCCTGGCGATGCATTTCCTGGGACTCTACTCACAGCGCTATCGCAAGGCCGTGAGCGGTCTGGAATCGTCGGCCTTGCAGGTGCTGCTCGATCATCCCTGGCCCGGCAACGTGCGCGAGCTCGACCATTCCATCGAGCGCGCGGTGCTGATGGCTCAGGGCACGCAGGTCAAGGCCAGCGACCTCGCGCTGCGTGCCAGCGGCCGCGAAGGCGCACCTCGCCTTGAGGACATGAGCCTCGAGGAAGTGGAAGCGTTCCTGATCAAAAAGGCCCTGGCACGCTACCAGGGCAACGTCAGCCAGGCCGCGGGTGCGCTGGGCCTCAGCCGCAGCGCGCTCTATCGCCGCATCCAGCGCTACGGCCTCTGACGGCTCTATGAAGCTGCGAAAGCCCGGCCCACTGCGTCATGAGCACCGCGTCTTTCTGCTGGCCCTGGCCTGCGGCTTCCCCGGCACTCTCGTCGCGCTGCTCCTGCTCTGGATCGGCGACTTCAAGGCGCCGTTCGCGCCCAAAGAGCAGTGGACCCTTACCGTAGTCATCGCCCTCTGCTGGTTCGGATTCGCGGGCGCGGTTCAGGGCCGCGTGGTAAGACCTCTGCAGACGCTCTCGAATCTGCTCGCGGCGCTGCGCGAGGGCGATTATTCCATCCGTGCGCGCGGTGCCCGGCGCGACGACGCGCTCGGCGACGTCATGACCGAGGTGAATGCGCTCGGCGAGACCCTGCACACCCAGCGCCTGGGCGCCGTCGAAGCCACGCTGCTGCTGCGCACCGTGATGACCGAGATCGAAGTCGCCATTTTCACGTTCGACGGCGAGCAGCGGCTGCGCCTGGTGAACCGCGCCGGAGAGCGCCTGCTAGCCCAGCCCACCGAACGGCTGCTGGGGCGCCGCGCCGCCGATCTCGGCCTGGCCGACTGTCTCGAGGGAGAAGTTCCGCGCACCGCGCAGATGGTCTTCCCAGGCGGCATCGGCCGCTGGGGCATCACCCGCTCCACCTTCCGCGAGGAAGGCATGCGCCACCAGTTGCTGGTGCTGACCGACCTGAGCCGAGCTCTGCGCGAGGAGGAACGCCAGGCCTGGCAGCGCCTGCTCCGCGTCCTGGGCCACGAGCTGAACAACTCGCTGGCGCCCATCCGCTCGATCGCAGGGAGCCTCGAAAGCCTGATCGGCCGCGAACCGCTCCCGCCCGATTGGCAGGAAGACGTGAAGGGCGGCCTCGCCGTCATCAGTTCTCGCGCCGAGGCCCTCACCCGTTTCATGCAGGCCTACTCGCGCCTGGCCCGCCTGCCGCAGCCCAAGTTCCAGCCCGTCAATCTGGGACCCTGCATCCACCGCGTCGCCACTTTGGAAAGTCGCGTCTCCATTCGCGTGAGCCCCGGCCCACCTCTTATTCTTCAAGCCGACCCCGATCAGCTCGAGCAGTTGCTCATCAATCTCCTGAAGAACGCGGTGGACGCAGCCCTCGAAGCAGGCGGCGGCGTCGAGGTGAGCTGGACGCGCGTCCCCGGTTTCGTCGACATTGTGATCGAGGACGAAGGGCCAGGCCTCTCGAGCACCACCAACCTGTTCGTGCCCTTCTTTACAACCAAGCCCGGGGGCTCCGGCATCGGCCTCGTCCTGAGCCGCCAGATCGCCGAAGCCCACGGTGGCACCCTGACCCTCCACAACCGCGAATCCGCGCGAGGCTGCGAAGCCCGCCTGCGTCTCCCGGCATAGAACTCCTGGCTCCTGCCTCCTCCTGTCTCCTGCGTCCACCCCGTTCACCGGTGCGCGTTTTGCTAGGATGAGTTCTCTATGCTGAATCTGAGGCGCGCTGGCGTGGCCGTCGCACTGTGCGGATTCCTGGGTGGCTGCTCGTCCCCGCAGACCTCCCCAAGCGACCCCAAGGTATATCAGATGGGAGAGCCGGTCAAGACCGGCCCCCTCCTTTACACCGTGCTCGACACGGAGTGGTTCGACCAGCTTGGCGATCCCGCCGCGCCGCGCCTGCCACACGACCACTTCCTCGCCGTACGGTTCTCGGTCACCAACACCGGCTCCGTTACCTCCGGTATTCCCCCGCTGACCGTCATGAGCAGCCAGCGAGTCAGCTACGCTGAGCTCAACGAAGCCAATGCCCTTCCGGAGTGGATGGGCTACATCCGTAGCGTGAAGCCCGCTGAGACCGTCCACGGCCGCATCCTCTTCGACGTCCCGACCGGCAACTACCGCCTCAAGGTCACCGATGATGCCGAACCGGAGAACCAGTCGTCCGCCACCGTCGAGATGCCGCTAGAACTCGTCCGTCCCTAGCCGCGCCAGCGCCGGACCATGAGCGTCAGCGAGTGGACTCACCCTGCCAGCCGTGCCAACTGCGTCGCCAGTTCGGCGTGACCGCGCTCGGCGGCCATCTCGGCGGAGGTCTTGCCCGCGGCGGTCTTCTGCCGCGGATTGGCGCCATAGCCGAGCAGGAGTTCCACGATTTCTCCGTCGCCATGGAACGCCGCCTCGTGGAGGGCCGTGATGCCGCCGCCTTGAGCCGCATCGGGGTCGGCGCCGCGCGCGAGCAGATCGCCGACCAGCTTCGTGTTGTGGCGCGCCGCCGCGGCGTGCAACGGCGTGACGCATTGGCTGTTGAGCGAGGCAGCGTTCACGTCGGCGCCTTTCTCCATCAATATCCCCGCGATGTCATCATGGCCGAAGAACACCGCCAGGCCCAGAGCCGGGTACCCGTCGTCGGAGTACCCGCCAACCAGCGCGGGGTTGCCGGCGACCAGGGCCGCCACCCGTTCAAGCCGGCCCGCCGCACAGGCTTCGAACAGGTTCAATACCACGCCCCGGTCCTCGAACAGCCGCACCATTTCGGGATGGCCGCAGTAGATGGCCATGAGGACCGCCGACGCACCTTCGTGCGTCCTGGCGCCGGTCAGGCCGGGCGCGGCCTCCAGTAACTCGCTCACACGCGAGGCGTCACCCGCTCGGATCGCCTCGAATAACTGCTGGTCGGATTTCGCTACCGGCTGTGCAGCGCTCATGCCCCCTCCGATAATCAAAGGGTAACATGCACGCGGAGCTCTATCGCAGATACTTATCGAACCAGTCCAGTGAGCGCCTGACAATATCGCGCTGGTGTTCCGGATCGACAACACCGTGGCCCTCGTTCGCGTAGATGACCAGCTCCGTCTCGACGCCCAGCGTCTTCAGCGCGTGCCAGAACTCCCGGGATTGGGGAGCCGGGCATTCGGCGTCGCGTTCGCCTACCAGCACCAGCGTGGGCGTCTTTGCGTTCTTGATGAACGTGATCGGCGAGCTTCGCCAGTAGACCGCAGGATCGTCGTACACCGACGCGCCGAAGAACGGTATCAGCCATTGGTCGATCCCGTTTTCGCCGTAGTAGCTTTGGAAGTTCGAGAGCCCTGCCCCCGCTACGGCGGCGTGAAACCGTTCCGTCTGCGTGACGGCCCACATCGCCATGTAACCGCCGTAACTCCATCCGATGATCCCCACCCGCGCATTGTCGACGGGCAGTTTCGCGACCACCGCATCCACGCCCGCCAGAATGTCGCGAAAATCTCCGTAGCCGAAATCGCGAACGTTAGCTTCCGTAAAGGCTTCGCCCGCGCCCAAACTCCCCCGCGGATTAGGCAGGAAGACGAAGTATCCGCTCGCGGCGAGCATGCCCTCCAACCCTGCGCCCGGCCAATGCGAGCGCTCCATGGCCGATGGTCCGCCGTGCGGTATAACCACCAACGGCCAACGCCGCGCCGGATCGTATCCGCGTGGATAGATCAGCCAGCCCTGCACGCTGCGACCTTCGCTCGGCCAGTGTATGCTGCGGACCTCGCCCCAGGCCGGCCGCACGTCGCGGTTGACGCTCGTGATCCGCTGCCACGCCCCGATCGGGCCGGTCCACACCTCCGGCGGAGCGTCGAACGAGTGGCGAACTACCGCCGATGTCTTCCCGTCGCGTGCCAGCGACACATCCGGCACCCAGCCGCCGCGCGATACCGCGCCCGGCCCTCGCCACAAAGTCTCGATCCCTCCACCGGCCAGATCGAGCACCGCGAATCCCGAATCGCCGTCCACCTGTTCGGAGATGAGGATGCGGCCTGCGTCGAGCCACGTGATAGCGCTTGCCGAAGCGGCCATGCCGGGCGTCGCGTTGCGCGGCTCGCCGCCGCCGGCCGGAATTACGAACACGTCGCCGCCCGTCGAGCCTTCATCGCTCATCAAGCCGGAGATGTATGCGATCCGCGTTCCGTCCGGCGACCAGCGCGGCACCGCGATCTGACGGGCGGGCTTCGCCAACACGCTGGCTTTGCCCGTCGCGGCGTCGATGCGGTACAGCTTCGCGACGTACCAGTTGTCGTCGCCGGGCCCCGGCGCCGCTGTCGCTGCGAAGGCCTTCCCATCGGGCGACCAGTCGTACTCGTAGACGTGCAGCTCCGGCGGCGAAACCTGGCGCATCGCGCGCGTTGCGACGTCGACCATCGTAATCCGCTGGTTGAAAATGCGCTCCCCAATCACCCCGGTCTCCGCACGCGCCGCTTGAAGCGGTCCTGCCGCCGATGGGGCTCCCTCGGCGAACAGCACCGCAATCGTCCGGCCGTCCGGGGACCAGCGCGCGTCCCCCGCGTGGCCTTTTAACTCCGCAAGCTTGTGGGGAGAGCCGCCGCCCGCATCCGCGATGTACAGATCGGATAGATACAGAAAGGCCAGCGCACGCCCCTCCGGCGACCATGCGATATCGTGCCCCTCCGCAATCCGCAGCGGCGTCGCGTCCGGACCGGAGACAACGAAGATGTCCCCCGCGTCCTGCACCCAGGCCACCCGCTTCCCGTCCGGAGCGATCGCCGTCTCGCTGATGGACCGCGCCGCCGCCAGCGCGTCGTAATCGCGATCGAACTGTGGCGCACGCTTCAGCGTGTCGGCGTGGGCTTGAGCCCACGCTGTCGCAGCGATCACGACAACCAGCAAAAAGGAGCGAAGGACTTTAGTGTGTTCCAAATCAGCAGTGTAGCGAACTCGGGTATTGACAGATTATCGCAATCCGTGATACACATATTACAAATAGCAATATGAAGCTCGGCGAAAAGCTCCGTTACCTGCGCGAGGTCGAGGGAACGCTCCGCGGCCTGGACCGCGAGCTCACCCAGCAGGAAGTGGTGCGGCTCCTCAAGAAGGAGATGGGGCGCGCCATCAGCCAGTCCTATCTCTCGCAGATCGAGAACGGCGCCCGGCCGCACCTCACCAACTCGACGCGCATGCTGCTGGCCACGTTTTTCAAGGTGCATCCGGGCTACCTGGTCGACGACCCCGAGGGCTATTCGACCGAGTTGCTCTCGAGCCTCGGCGCTCCGGAGGACAAGCTGGACCTGTGGCTGATCGCCGGCGCCGAGCGGTTTCACGACGACGCCGAGCTCGCGGGCGCCCTGGTGAAGTTGTCGCGGCATGACGACACGCGCATGTGCCTGCTGCTGCTTGGAGCGATATTGGAAAACCCCGGCCTGGCCGAGCGCTTGTTGCAGGTCCTCAGGCCCCCCGGGGAACGGAGGCGTTCCCGATGACTTGGGCGCAGTTCTACTTGATCTGTTTCCTGGTCGGCTTCTTGATGAGCCTGATCTCGTTCGTGACGGGAAGCTCGCATCTGCACCTGCCGCACCTGCACGTTCACGTCCCGCACGTTCACGTTCCGCGCGTGGGCGGCGGCCACGTGCCGGTACTGAACTTCGGTACGCTGGCGGCGTTTCTGACCTGGTTCGGCGCCACGGGCTGGCTGTTGGTTACCCTTTCGAGTCTTTGGGTATTCTTCGCCCTGGGAATAGCCCTCGCGGGAGGCTTGGTGGGCGCGGCCATCATCTTCCTTTTCTTGGCCAAGGTGCTGATGCGCTGGGAAGACGAAGTGGAACCGGAAGATTCGGAAATGGTCGGCGTGCTCGGCACGCTGAGTGTCGGGATACGGCCGGGCGGCACCGGAGAAATTGTTTTTACGCAGGGGGGCACGCGGCATTGCATCGCGGCCAGAAGTGAAGATGGAGCGGCGGTCGCGAAGAATACGGAAGTTGTTGTGACTCGTTTCGACAAGGGCATTGCCTATGTCCGGCGCTGGGAAGATCTGTCAGGCGAGCCCCCGGACGACGTGGACAAGGACTGAGGAGAACGTATGGATCTGACATCTCTGGATAAAGGCTTGATTTGGCTCATCGTCGGCGGGGCCATACTGGTGATCTTCTTTGTGCCGATGTCGCTGGCGCGTCTGTACCGCAAGGCCGGCCCCCACGAGGCGCTGGTGGTCTACGGGCGGCGGCGCACCCGCATCATCAAGGGCCGCGGCACGGTCATATGGCCGCTGGTTGAAAGCTGGCGCCGCCTGTCGCTGGAGCTCATGTCGTTCGACGTGGCGCCCAAACAGGATCTCTACACCAAGCAAGGCGTGGCGGTGACGGTGGAAGCGGTAGCGCAGATCAAGGTCAAGTCGGACGATGTCTCGGTCCTCACCGCGGCCGAGCAGTTCTTGACCAAGACGGACAACGAGCGCGAGGGCTTGATCCGCCTGGTGATGGAAGGCCATCTGCGCGGCATCATCGGCCAGCTCACCGTGGAAGAGATCGTCAAAGAGCCGGAGATGGTATCCGACCGCATGCGCTCCACCTGTGCCGGCGACATGAACAAGATGGGCCTCGAGGTCATCTCGTTCACCATCAAGGAGGTCAAGGACCAGAACGAATACATCAGCAACATGGGGCGGCCGGATGTCGCGCGCATCAAGCGCGATGCCGACGTCGCTACCGCCGAAGCGGAGCGCGACACGGCCATCAGAAGGGCCATCGCGCAGCGGGAAGCCGCCATTGCGCGGGCCCAGGCCGACCAGGAGCGTGTCCTGGCGGAGACCCAGTCGCTGGCCGCGCAGGCCCAGTCCCAGCGCGATCTCGAAGTCCGAAAGGCGCAGTACCTCGAGACCACCAAGAAGCAACAAGCCCAGGCCGATAAGGCCTACGATATCCAGACCAACATCATGCAGCAACAGGTGGTGGCCGAGCAGGTCAAGATACAGCAGGTGGAACGGCAGGGGCAAATCGCCGTGCAGGACGCTGAAATCCAGCGCCGCGAGCGCGAGTTGATCGCCACCGTCCTCAAGCAGGCCGAGATCGAGCGCCAGAAGATCGAGACCCTGGCCGAAGCCGAAAAGCAGCGTCTCTCGATCCAGGCCGAAGGCCAGGCCTCCGCGACCCGCGCGACCGGCGAGGCCGAGGCCGATATCATCTTCAAGAAGGGCGACGCCGAGGCGCGCGCCATGAACGTCAAGGCCGCGGCTTACCAGGAATGGAACCAGGCGGCCGTCGTCGACCGGCTCATCAGCGGACTGCCTGAAGTGGTGAGGGCACTCGCCGCGCCACTCGCCAACGTGGACAAGATCACCATCGTATCCACCGGCGACGGCACTACCGCCGGCATGAACAAGATCACCGGCGACATGACGGCCATGGCGGCCCAGATCCCGGCGCTGTTCGAGACACTCTCGGGAATGAAGATGTCCGAGTTGTTCTCGAAGGTCAAGTTGATTGGAGAGAAGAAATCGGAGCCCGACCAGGGCTAGGGGACTTTAGTGTGGGGCAGGCGCGGCTTGGCAGGCTGGAGAGCCTGCCCCGCGAGAAGGAGAAATCGAAATGGCACTACTGGAACGTGTTTCCACCTTGATCCGGGCCAATCTCAATGACCTGATCGATAAGGCCGAGGACCCGGAGAAGATGATCAAGCAGGTGATTCTCGACATGCAGAATCAACTGCTCCAGGTCAAGACGCAGGTCGCGGTCGCGATCGCCGATCTGCACGTCCTCGAGAAGAAACGGAAAGAGACCGCGGACAAGCACGCCGAATGGACGCGCAAGGCGGAGCTGGCCGTCGACAAGGGCCAGGAGGAGCTGGCTCGGGCCGCGCTCGAGCGGTCCCTCGGTTACAAGCAGATGGACGAGGGCTTCGGTGAACAGATTGCCGACCAGAAGGTCCAGGTGGAGGAGCTGAAGTCGGCGCTTCACAAGCTGGGCCAGAAGTTGACGGAGGCGAAGAACATGAGCGACATGCTGATCGCGCAGCACCGGCGTGCCCGCGCTCTCTCGAAGGCCAGCGACGCCCGGATGGCCGTGGCCGACGGGTCGAGCGCCGCCGCCTTCGACCGCATGCAGAAGAAGGTCCTGCACAGCGAAGCGATGAGCCAGGCCAAGTCCGAGATGCTGGCCGACAACACCGAGGAGCAGCTCATCGCCCTCGACAAGTCGGACCGCATCGACCAGATGCTGGCCGAGCTGAAAGCCCGCCGCGGCAAGTAGGCCTGCCATTTTTTGTGGCGCAGGCACTCTTGCCTG
>CAZBQQ010000016.1:12140-17570 GCA_964493965.1 uncultured Solibacteraceae bacterium | reverse complement strand
GGCACTCTTGCCTGCCGCCTCGACACTCGTGTCGAGGCCGGCTTTCGTGTCGAAAAGAGTCTCGACGCCGCAGACTGGGTCTGCGCCACGATCCAAGCCCGTGGCGACCGGGGCGCCCGCAGAGCGACGGGCAGCCTTGCTAACCTGGATTCCATGAGCGAGTCTCTGGTTGCCGTGGTGATGGGTAGCAAGTCGGATTGGGAAGCCATGCGGGAGACGGCTGCTACCCTGACCGAGTTCGGAGTGCCGCACGAAGCGCGCGTGCTGTCCGCCCACCGTACCCCGGCCGAGACCGCACAGTACGCCTCGCAGGCGGAAGAGCGCGGCCTCGAGGTCATCATCGCCGCGGCGGGCGGCGCTGCGCATCTGGCCGGCGTGATCGCCGCACACACCATTTTGCCCGTGCTCGGCGTGCCCATGGAGAGCCCGGCGCTCAAGGGCCTCGATTCGCTCCTCTCGACCGTGCAGATGCCCGGAGGCGTTCCCGTCGGGACGCTCGGCATCGGTAAAGCCGGCGCGAAGAACGCGGCCCTGTTGGCGGTGGCCATCCTCGCCGCGCGCCATCCCGAGTACAAGGACAAGCTCCGCGTCTACCGCGCCGCCCAAGCCCGCAAGGTGCTAGAGCAGACGCTGGAGTAGTCCGCTCCGTGCCCCACTTTTCCGCTACATTGGACCCATGAACTACCGCGCTCTCGGCCGCACCGGCTGGAATGTCTCCGAAGTCAGCTTTGGCGCCTGGGCCATCGGCGGCGCCTGGGGCTCGACCGACGACAACGAATCCGTAGCCGCCCTCCACAAAGCGATTGATTGCGGCGTCAACTTCATCGACACCGCCGACGTCTACGGCGATGGCCGCAGCGAACGCCTCGTCGGCCAGGTCCGGCGCGACCGCAAAGAACAGATCGTCGTCGCGACGAAGGCCGGCCGCCGCCTCTCTCCGCACACCGCCGACGGCTACAATGCGGCCAACCTCACCCGCTTCGTGGAAGATAGCCTGCGCAACCTCGCCACCGATTGCGTGGACCTGCTGCAATTGCATTGCCCTCCCACCGAGGTCTACTACCGCCCCGAAGTGTTCGGCGCGCTGGACGACCTCGCCCGCGCCGGAAAGATCCGCTACTACGGCGTCAGCGTTCAGACCGTCGAGGAAGCTCTCAAGGCCATCGAATTCCCCAACGTTCAGACCATCCAGATCATCTTCAACTGTTTCCGCTGCCGCCCCGCCGAGCTGTTCTTCCCCGAAGCGAAGCGCCGCCGTGTGGGAATCCTGGCGCGCGTGCCTCTCGCCAGCGGGATGCTGACCGGCAAGCTGGCCCGCGACTCGAAGTTCGCGCCCGACGATCACCGCAACTTCAACCGCCACGGCGAAGCGTTCGATGTCGGCGAGACCTTCTCAGGCGTGGATTACGATGTGGCGCTCCGTGCGGTCGAGGCGATCCGTCACCTGCTGCCGGCGGGAACCAGCATGGCTCAGTTCGCCCTGCGCTGGATCCTGATGTTCGACGCCGTCACTTGCGCCATCCCCGGCGGCAAGCGCCCCGCCCAGGTCGCGGAGAACTGCGCCGCCTCCGGCCTCCCGCCCTTGCCGGATGAAGCCATGGCGGCCGTGACCCGCCTTTACGACGCGCAAATCCGCCCGCTGGTACACCAACGCTGGTAATTCTTTCCCGCCCCGCGGCTGCCGCGTTGAAAACCCAGGGGCCTTCGGGACTGGCCCTGCATTTGCTCCCTCGACTTCATGAAGTGCTTATCGTCAGCTCTCTCGTTTCTTTGCGTCTGTGCCGCTTACGGCCAGGCGCCCATCTACAAAGTCACAGTCGAGCAGCACAGCATCGAGGCCGTGAACTACGGACACACCGGCCAACCGACCAGGATCGGCTTCCGCGGCACCGTGCTGCTGCCGCTGGCGAAGGGGGAGGCCAAGGTCGAAGGCAAGCCGGGCGCGGTCGATATCGACGCGAAATTCGAAGGCCTCGATGCGCCCACCCGCTTCGGCCCGCGCTACCTTACGTATGTTCTCTGGGCGATCACCCCGGAGGGCCGCCCCGTCAATCTCGGCGAACTATTGCCTGACGCCTCCAACAAGGTGCATCTCCGTGTCACCTCTCAGTTCCAGGCCTTCGGCCTGCTCGTAACCGCCGAGCCGTATTTCTCGGTGACGCAGCCCAGCAACGTCGTGGTCCTCGAGAACGTGTTGCGGCCGGATACCGTGGGCCAGGCGGAGCGGATTGAGGCCCACTTCGAACTCCTGCGCCGCAGCGAGTATCCCGTTCCGGAGGCCCCGGTCGAAGTGCGTTACGCTACCAACGAACGCGCGGTGTCGATGGATCGCTATCAAGCCCGGCTCGCGCTCTACGAGGCGCAGAACGCACTCCAGCTCGCCCGCGCCGAAGGCGCGGACCGTTACGCGCAAACCACTCTACAGAAGGCCGAGCAGCTTTACGGCCAGGCGCAGCAGCTCGAGAGCAACAAGAAGGTGGACGGCAAGCGCGTAGTCACCATCGCGCGAGAAGCCGCTCAGACTGCCGAGGACGCACGCACCATCGCCATGCGCCACGAACCGAACCAATAAGGTGGGGCAGGCGTTCCACGCCTGCAGCGGGTCTCCATCCAGACCCGCCTTTTACCGCCGGTTCACCTCGTCCTGTATCGCCTCGAGTTCCTTCCCCGCCTCGGCCCAGTGGCCATCCGCCGCAAATTGGCGGTACCGGCGCAAGTGCTCGCGGATCGCTTCCAGCCGCTGATCGGAGGCCGGGGCCGCCGCTTTCTGCGGGACGGCGGCAGCCACTCCCGGTGCCGCCGGCGTAGCCGCGATCGTTCCGCTCTGCATGGCGTTGCTCAACTGCGCCAGCGCCTGGTCGTAAGTGTCCGTGTAGATCAGCAAGTTGCCCATCGCCAGCACGATCTTCTTCAACTGCGGCATCTTGGCTGCCGACGACTGTATGTAGAGCGGCTCCACGTACAGGAACGTATCCGCGATCGGCAGCACCAGCATCTGTCCGCGCAGCACCTGCGAGCCCTGCTGGTTCCACAGCGTGAGGTCCTTCGAGATGGTCTGCTCCTGGTTGATCCGCGCCTCGATCTGCATCGGTCCGAAGATCAGTTCTTGCTTCGATAGCTGCAGGACCACGACGTCGCCCAGGTGGTCGCCGTCGCAGCGCGCCACCATCAGCCCGATCATGTTGTCCTTGTTGCGCGGCGTGAACGGAAGAATCAAGAGGAACTCGGCCTTGTCTTCGCCCGGCAGGCTGGCCACCACGTAAGTGGGCGACATCGCCTCCGGCTCCTTGCCAAGCGTACGAGCGGTCTTCGCCACATCCCACAGGTCTTCCTTGTTGTAGAAAGCCTGCGGATCCAGCATGTGAAAAGTGCGGTAGATCTCCGCCTGCGTGCGGAAGAAAATTTCGGGGTACCGCGCGTGCCGCCGCAGGTCCGCGGGCATCGTGGAGAACGGCTGGAACAACCGCGGGAAGAGCTGCTGGTAGGCGCGAATGATGGGGTCCGAACCGTCGAAGATGTAGATGTGCGTCTCGCCGTCGTAGGCGTCTACAGTGGCCTTGACGGCATTGCGCATGTAATTGACCTCTCCCACGTCGCCCAGGTCTACCTTGTGCGAGTACGGATGCGCGTCCGAAGTCGTGTAGCCATCGATGGTCCACACCAGCCGGCCCGAGTCTGCAATCACCAGGTAGGGATCGGTCTCCCAGGTGATGAAGCCCGCCAGCGTCGCCACGCGCTCGCGCACCGTGCGGCGGATCATCATGCGGCTGCCTTCGGTCATGGAGCTGGTGAGCAGGATGTTGGGGTCGCCCTCGGAAACCGCGGCGGCCAGCCGCATCCCGAACGAGGAGACCGGGAACCCGCCCTTTCCCTGGTAGCGCTCGAAAACGTTGTCCGCGCCGGCCGGGTAGTTGAATTCTTTCTCCGTGGTATCGGCGAACACCGGCTCGTGCGCCACCTCGCTGTAATACAGCTCCGGCCGCGTGAGTTTCAGACTGGGAGTATTAATCACCGGCGGAGCGTCCTGGATGAACAACACCGGCAGCCCGTCCGCGGTAATCCGGTTGGCTTCCGCCACAACCAGGCCGTAGCCGTGAGTGTAGATAAGGTGCGTATTCGGCCAGCCCGCCTGCGCCGAGGCGACTAACAGGCTTACGTCGAGTTCGCGCGGCGTCAGCAGTAACTGGCGCAACTGGCCCTCGATTATGTAGCGGTCGACATCGGTGTCCGCGAAGCGGTAGTACGACCGTAGTGCCTGCATCTGCGTAACCGTGTCGTGAAACGCCTGCCAGTCCCACAGGCGCACGTTACTCAAGATGGCTTGGTTCTTGCCCGGGTCGAAGCGCGATTCGAGCTTGGCCTTGTACTCGCCCTCTTTGATGTGCTGGCCCAGCGCGAACGCGCTGCGCGTCGCCTGAATGTGCCGCTGTATGTACGGCCGCTCGATCGAAATCTCGTTCGGCCGCACGTACGCCGCCTCCACCACCGAGGGCACGATGGCGCGAATGAGCAGCGCAACCACCACCGACAGAGCCCACAGCCAGCGGCCGAAAACGACCGCCGCCGCCGAGATCAGGCAGGTCCCCATCAGCAGCCACTGCAGAGGCAGGCGCCAGGTCTCATCCACGTAGTCGATACCCACCATGAACCCGTGGTCGCTCCACAGCATCTCATAGCGTCCCAAAAAGAAGCGGAACGCCAGGGCCACAAGAAACAGGGCCGCGACGCCGCGCAGGAAGTGCGACCGCAGCGCGCCCGCGAGTCCGAACGCGCGCAGGTCGATCCCCACCTGGGTACGGTCGCGGAAGGCCTCCCGGAAGGTGTCCCGCAATTGCCACGCGCGAGCGGTCAGCCAGTACACCAGCGCCGAGGCGATCGCCAGCGCCAGCAGGAACTGCCGCAGCACGCCGTAGAAGGGCAAATCGAACAGGTAGAACTTGAGTGGATGGCCGAACACCGGATCGGTCCACGCCGTCGCCTCGCTCGGAAGGTTGCGCCCGCCGAAGTAGCGCACCACCGTCCAGGTGTCCACGATGCCCGAGCCAATGAGGAACGAGAGCAGCAGGATCGCCGCGGCCGAGATCTTCGCGTAGAGCGGATACTCACCCAGCCGCGCCCCGCCGAACCTCATCCCCAGCAGGTGTGCCATGAACAGCACCACGAAAACGATCGCTACCACGATGGCCGCCGGGGAGAGCGAGTACGCCAGCAGAGAGAGCCAGGTCGAAACCTGCCCCATCTCGCTCCACCAGTGGTACTCAATGATATAGCTGGCGATCGATCGGGCGCCCATCAGGACCAGGAACAAAACGCCGATCAGGACCAGCGGCCAGATGCGTCGCCGCGACGGGGCAGGGATCTGATAATGGGCCATAGCAGCTCCTCTCGGGTGCGCGGCCGAATCGCCCGCGCCAACCTTACATTAACACC
>CAZBQQ010000016.1:3245-12040 GCA_964493965.1 uncultured Solibacteraceae bacterium | reverse complement strand
GCAGCTCCTCTCGGGTGCGCGGCCGAATCGCCCGCGCCAACCTTACATTAACACCTGTGCCACCCAGAGTTGGTGTATAGTGGGCGGTCCGAGGCCATATGCGACTTATCCGCTCGCTCCTTCTGCTCGCGCTCGCTGCCTGCGCCCTCCCCGCCACGTCCTGGAAGCTGGTCCTCAAGGACGGGCGAACGCTCGTCTGCGACGCTCCGCCCATTGTGATCGATGGCTCCTATCTCTTCCGCGAGATCGATGGAGCGGACGGCAACCTGCCTGCCAGCGAGATCGACCTCGATAAAACCGCCCTCGCTAACAAGACCGAAGCGAAGCCTCGTTGGCGCGAAACCGGCCGCACAGAGGTGCGCCTGCACCCCGAGGAACCGCAGTCCGCTAGCGTCCTCACCCTCCGCGACTCGAACTTCGCAGCCGAGGTTCTGCGCTCCCGGACGCCCGTCCTGGTGGACTTCTGGGCCACCTGGTGCGGTCCGTGCAAAAGGATCGCGCCCACCGTGGATGCGATCGCCGCTCAGTACGCCGGCCGCCTCAAAGTCGGCAAAATCGATGTGGACCGCAACGCCGAAACGGTGGATCAATACCGCGTCCACGGCTATCCCACTCTGCTTCTGTTCAAGGACGGGGCCGTGGTGGAGAGGATCGTTGGCGGGAGGGATGAGAAATCACTCGCCCGGATCATCGACTCGCACCTGTGAAGCGCGACGTTGCGCCGCGTCTCAGCGCTCGCGCTGCCACACCAGCCTGCCGCCCACCACGGTCGCTACGGGCGCGCCCCGGAAGCTGCGGCCATGGAACGGCGAGTTGCGGCTCTTCGAGAACGAGCGGTTCACGTCGTAGGTCCAGGTCAGCTCCGGATCGAAGACGGTCACATCGCCCGGCAGCCCCGGTTCCAGCCGCCCGCGATTCAACCCCAGCACGCGCGCCGGCCCCGTCGTGAACAGTTCCACCCAGCGCATCAGCGGAACTCGCCCGCTGTGCACCAGTTTCTCCAGCGTCACCGCCAGCGCCGTCTCGAGGCCGATAATGCCGAACGGGCATTTCTCGAACTCCTGCATCTTCTCGCTGCCCGGATGCGGCGCGTGGTCCGTCGCGATGGCGTCCACCACGCCCGCGGCGATGCCCTCGATCAGCCCCTCGGCGTCGGCGTCGCTCCGCAGCGGCGGCTTCATCTTATAGTTGCTGTCGTAGGGAGGCATCTCCGCGTCCGTCAGCGCCAGGTGATGCGGCGTGACCTCGCACGTGATCGGCAGCTTGCGCGCCTTGGCCCACGCAACCATATCGAGCGAGCGCCGCGAGGAGATATGCGCCACGTGGAAGCGTGCCCCGGTCGCCTCGGCCAGAATGATGTCGCGCGCCACCATGACGTCCTCGGAGGATGCCGGGATGCCGCGCAGCCCCAGCCGCACGGACTGCAGCCCTTCGTGCATATCGCCGCCGGCGCTCAGGTGCAGATCCTCGCAGTGGTCGATCACCGGCAGGTCGAAGGCCCGCGCGAACTCCATGGCCCGCCGCATCACCCGCGAGTTCATCACCGGCTGGCCGTCGTCGGAGATCGCCACGATGCCCGCGGCTTTCATCGAGCCGATGGCCGCCAGTTGCTCGCCCGCGCTGTCCTTGGTGATCGCTCCGATCGGAAACACGTTGACGATAGCCGACCGCTGCGCGCGTTCCACGATGTAGCGCGTTACCGTAGCGTCGTCGTTCACCGGGTGCGTATTCGGCATGGGGCAGATGGAAGTGAACCCGCCCGCCGCCGCCGCCTTCGAGCCGCTTTCGATCGTTTCTGCGTGCTCGAACCCCGGCTCGCGCAGGTGCACGTGCATGTCGATGAATCCCGGCGCTACCACCAGTCCCGTCGCGTCCAACGTGACGGCGCCCGTGGCGTGCAAGTCCGGGCCGACCCGCACAATGAGCCCGCCCTTGATCAGTACATCGGCCGCCTGGTCCCGGCCCGAAGCCGGATCGATGACGCGTCCGTTCTTAATGAGCAGTTTCGGCATGGGAACCCAGTATGCGTTCGAGCACCGCCATCCGGACCGCGACGCCGTTCTCCACCTGGTTCAGGATGACCGAGCGCTGCGAATCCGCCACCTCGGAGGAAATCTCGCGCCCGCGGTTGATGGGACCGGGGTGCATCACGATGGCGTCCGACTTGATCAGGTCCAGGTGCTCCAGCCGCAGCCCGTAGAATTGGAAGTACTCGCTCGAGGCGAACGCGGCTTCGTGCTGCCGCTCCAGTTGCACCCGCAGCATCATGACCACGTCGGCATCCCGTATAGCCTCGCGGATGTCGTAGGTCAGGCTCACGCCCGGCGCAATCTGCGCCAGTTCCGACGGCAGCAGCGACGCCGGGCCGCACAGCACCACCGACGCTCCAAACTTCGACAGCAGGTGAATGTTCGACCGCGCCACCCTGCTGTGCGCGATGTCGCCGATGATCGCCACCCGCAACCCTTCGAGCGACGGCTTCTGATCGAGGATCGTGCGCGCGTCGAGTAGCGCCTGCGTGGGATGCTCGTGCGTCCCGTCCCCGGCGTTGATGATCGGCGTTCGCGGCAGGTAACGCGCCAGAAAGTGCGGCGCGCCCGAGGCGGCATGGCGCATCACGATCGCATCCGGCCGCATCGCCACCAGCGTGTTCAGCGTGTCCACCAGCGACTCGCCCTTCGAGACGCTCGACCCCGACGCCGTGATCGAAATCGCATCCGCGCCCAGCCGCTTGGCCGCGATCTCGAAGCTGGTGCGCGTGCGCGTCGAGGCCTCGAAGAAGAGGTTCACGATCATGCGCCCCTTCAGGATTTCGTGGCGTCCGAACGTCTGGTTGGGCGGCGGCTGAAAAAACTTCGCGCGGTTGAGAATGGCCTCGATCTCCGAGCGCTCCAGACCCTCGATCCCCAACAGTCCAACTGGCATGGTTTGACTCGCGCTACACTCTCTCGACCAGCATCACTCGTTCCGCGTGGTCGATCTCGTTGAACTTTACTTCGATGATTTCGTTCGCCGCCGTCTGCACGTGGCGGCCCACGAAGCGCGCCTCGATCGGCAACTCGCGGTGGCCGCGGTCGATCAGCGTCAGCAGGTGTATCGTCGCCGGCCTGCCGTAGTCGAACAGGGCGTCCATGGCCGCGCGGATCGTGCGCCCGGTGTACAGCACATCGTCCGTCAGGATGATGTCCCTGCCCGTCACCGGGAACCCGATTTCGGTGGCATGCACCACCGGCTGCGCCGCCACGGTCGAAAGATCGTCGCGGTACAGGGTGATGTCCAGAATGCCGACTGGAATCTCGACGCCTTCGAGCGCCTTGATCTTGGCCGCCAGCCGTTGCGCGATCGGCACGCCGCGCCGGCGGATTCCAATAAACGCCAGCCGGTCCAGGTCCTCGCTCTTCTCCAGCACTTCGTGCGCCAACCGGACCAGTGTCCGGTCGATCTCGGAAGCGCTCATCAACTGGCCCTTCTCACGAGTCTCAGCCATAGGGGTGCGCCAACGGACAGAGTAACACAGGGACCAGCCCCCCGCCTTTCATCCCCGCTGGGCGGCCCTCCGCCAGCCAATTCGCCCTTTCGTCCATCGGCCCGCGCGTCGCGGCGGCAGAGTGCCGCATGCTCGTCACAGGAGGACACCTTATGCGTTATCTCGTGATGCTCGGCTTTGCGATTGCGGCGCCGTTCCAGGCTGCCGCACAGGACGCAGCTCTGCCGTCTGTCGACAAACTGCTCGAAAAGTACATCGCCGCGTCGGGTGGCGCGGCCGTCCAGAAGATCACCAGCCGCATCAGCACCGGCTCCATCGATGTCCTGACCTACGGCCTCACCGGGACTTTCGAGCAGTACACGAAGGCCGGCAGGCAGGTCGATATCAGCGATCTCTCCGGCTTCGGCAAAGTGATCCAGTGCTCCGACGGCAAGAACGGCTGGGCCTACGACCCCCAGCAGGGCTTGCGGCAAATGAGCGCGGCCGAGCTAGCCATATTCCTGCGCGGCGCCGATCTCCAAAGTCCGCTTCACCTCAGGACTCGATACAGAAAGATGGCCGTGAGCGGCAACGCCAAGGTCGGCGATCGCGACGCCTGGGTGGTCGAAGGGCAGCCGCCCGAAGGCGGTCCCGAGAAGCTCTACTTCGAGATTCGGACCGGCCTCCTGATCCGCATGGAGCGCCCCGACCAGACCGGCGGTACGGTCACCACGTTCGACGACTTCAAGGAAGTGGACGGCGTGAAGATCCCATTGACCATCCACCAGGACGGCGGACAGGCTGAGGTCCTCATCAAGATCCGCGAGGTCAGGCACAACGTGCCCATCGACGACGCGAGGTTCGCCAAGCCGGCCGCGTAGCTGCGGCGCCCCTGGCTCCGCGATATCATGGTGCCAACGATCTCAGGAGGGCACCATGGCAGTCTTCGACGTTGTCTTTGAGGGCGGCGGAGCCAAGGGATCCGCCTTTGTCGGCGCGCTCACGGCGCTGGAGGCAGGACACCACATCACCCGGCGGCTGATCGGCACCTCGGCTGGAGCGATCACGGCCACCCTGCGCGCGGCCGGCTACTCGCCCGCCGAGATGCTGGCCGCGGTCAACGAGAAGGTGAACGGCAAACCCCGCTTCGCCAGTTTCATGGATCGGCCCACCGGGTCCAGCTTCACGGCCGAGCAGAAGGCCAACAGCTCGACCATGGTGGCTCTGCGCGAGGTTCACATTCCTTTGATCGCGGACGAGGCGGCTCTGACCCTGTTGCTCGACTCGCCCCTCTTCCCGCAGTTGTTTTCCCTCGTCGAATGCGGCGGGTTCTTCGCCGGCGACAACTTCCTCGTCTGGCTGACCCAGAAGCTGGCCGCCAAAGGCCTTGCCGCCACCGACACCCTGGCCACGTTTTTCTACAAAACCCAGTCCGACCTCTCCGTCGTGACTTCCGACACAACCGACATGGAGATGCTGGTGCTCAACCACCGCACCGCGCCCGATGTGCCGGTCGCCTGGGCCGTCCGCATGTCCATGAGCATCCCGTTTGTCTGGCGCGAGGTCGTCTGGCAGGACGCTTGGGGAACCTATCAGGGCCGCCGCAAGACCGGCAATATCTTCGTGGACGGAGGCGTGCTCTCGAACTTCCCCGTCCGTCTGATCGCCGAGCCCGCGCCCGACATCATGGGGGACACCGATCCCAACGGCGCGCTCAACCTGGGCCTCCTGCTCGATGAGACGCTCGCCATCCCGGGCACCAACCCCAGCCTGCCGCCCGAGCCGCTCGAGCAGCTTCGCGTCGTCCAGCGGATCTCCCGCCTCATGGACACCATGATGGGCGCCCAGGACAACGAAGAGATACGCCAGCGCGCATCCGAGATCTGCCGCCTGCCCGTCAAGGGTTACGGCACCACCGAGTTCAACATGTCGGATGACAGGCTGCAGGCGCTGGTCGATGCCGGATCGAACGCCGTCAAAGCCCATCTCGAGGCCCGCGGTCTTGCAGGTGCCGCTGCCGCTGGCTGAGAATCTCAAAGCCCCAGCCGCAGAACGTTGGAACCACGACAATGGTGGCCATTCCCATCACCACAGGTGGTAATAACCGTCCCGCCGCGCCATCGTCACCGGCACACCGAACAGCCGCCCCAGGTTGGCCGCCGTCAGCACCTCCGCCTTCGGCCCGTCTTCCATCAGCCGCCCGTCCCGCATCAGAACCACGCGCTCCACTTCCGGAATGATATCGGCCAGGTGGTGCGTCACCAGGATCAGGCCGATCCCCGATCGAGCCAGCTCCCGCAGGATGCCCCGCAGCTCGTGCTGGGCCGATACGTCCAGGCTCGAACTCGGCTCGTCGAGTAGCAGCGCCTTCGGATCGTGCACCAGAGCCCGTCCGATCAGCACGCGACGCGCCTCTCCCGACGACATCTCGCTGACCAACCGCTCACCCAAGTGCGTCGCCTCCAGCCGTTGCAGAATCCGATCCGCCTTCTCCCGCATGGCGACGGTCACATCATGGTACGGCCAGATCCCGATGCTGCTGAAGAAGCCCGAGAGCACCACGTCGTGTCCCGTGATCCCGCGCGTGCACGCGGCCATCAGATCGTTCGAGACGATCCCCAGCACCGCGCGCAGCTCGAAGATGTCCCACCGCTCCTGGCCCAGGATGGTCATCGACGAGCCCGGCTCCATCAGCGGATAACATTCCCGCGTGACCGTCTTGATCAGCGTCGATTTGCCGCAGCCGTTCGGGCCTAGAATGGCCACGTGCTCGCCCACGCCGATCCGCAGGTCGATCTCGTGCAGCACCGTCCTCGCGCCGCGCATCACCGAAACACGCCGCATGTCGAGCAGCGCCGGCCGTGGCGCAGGCACTCCTGCCTGCCGCCTCGACACTCGTGTCGAGGCCCGTTCCATCACAGCGCCCCGTCCCAATCCAGCCTCTTCCGTGTCCGCAGCGCCACGTTGCCCACCCGAGTCTCCCTTAAGCCCAGCACCGAACCGCGCCGCCCCTACTTCTTCTCCCGCATCGCCGCGATAATTGCGTCGCTCACGCCGGCCTGCTTCAGCTTCGCCACGTCCTCCGCCCCCAGCGAGAACCGCCCCGGCTGCGACGCGATCATCTTGAGAATCTCCTCCTCCGCGATGTTGCCCTCCACCAGCTTGATGACCAGGTCGTTGGTCATCAGCATGCCCGTCTGCACTTCAGCCCCGCTCGGCGATGGCGATTGCGCCGCAATCCGCCGCGCCTCGGCCTCCGCCGCCGCTTTGCTCGCCTGGCACGCCGCCGCGATCTCCGCCGCGGCTTTGCTCTCTCGCAGCTTCTGCGATGCGGCCAGCGCCGTAAGCGCCTGGTCGTACTTCCGCACCAGCATGTACGCCACGCCCAGGTTATACCAGGCTCCCGCAGCCACCTTCGCGTTCGCCTTGCACCCCTCCGCACTAGCGCGCGCCACCGCCACGACCTTCTCGTAGTCCCCCGTCTTCAGCAGGTCGAAGGCCGCCTTGAGGTCGCACTCCTTATCGTCCATGAACACGACGTCCGTGGCCTCGAGCGACGGCAGGTACAGACGCTGAACGTCGGCCGCGGCCTTGCGCAGCGTCAGTTCCTTCACCTCGGGAGCGCCTGGCCACTCCGGCTGTCCGGTCGGCGCCGAATTGTCCTTCTTGACCTCCGCACGAATCGCCTCATTGGCCAGTTCCGCGCCGTTCGCCAGATCGGCCACTCGAATCGACCCCAGGATTCGCCCCTCCGTCCGCGAGATGTGCATAGCAGGTAACCCGCCGCTGATGATGGGCGGCACTGGGAGCGCCTGGCAGCGGGAAACCTCTATCGACATCGTCACCACGGGGAGGCCCGGCGGCAGGCTCGCCACCTCCTCCCGGCTCACCACGCCGATGTGGTGAAGCGTCAGGTCCGCAACCAGCAAATCGGCGAGCTCGCGTGCGCAGTCGCCCGAAACCTGGCCCAACACAACCCGGCTTCCCGCCAGCGCCGGAAGTCGTGCCGCATGGTAGACCCTGACCGCAGCCTTCTTTTCCGCGCCGGCCTGCGACGCCATGACGAGCGCTCCCGCCACGAGCGCGAGCCACCGCTTCCCGAAGAGCATTTATCCCCCCGTGATCTCGTACATGCGCAGCGTGCCGCCCGCTCCCAACACGAAACGGCGGCCGTTCGGAGCCACCGCCGACGGCGAGTACGCATAGGCGTGCCGCTGTTTGCGGTACCGCAGCCGCCCGATCTCCTCCCCCGTGCGATAGTTCCAAATCACCCAGTGGCTCAGCCCACCCGAGTCTTTCCCCGACATCAGGTTGTAGGACGACGTCCCATGCGTCGCCACCACGATCGAGTTGTCCAGCGAAACGTCGAACGGCGCTCCGCCGATGACGTACGGGTGGCTGAACTCGCGCCCGCTCGCCAGATCGAAGCACGCCAGCGATCCGTTCGCCGGGTAATCCGCCTTGCACAGCACGCCGCCCTTCTCGCCAAAGCGAAGCATGCTCCCCGAGCCCACCGACACGTGGCCGCGGTCGGCTCCGGCTGCATCCAGCACGCGAATCTCCGTCGCCGCGGGGCGCAGCGCGATCAGGCCCGTGCGCGCGCTGGTCTCGATCTCGTGCACCTGCCCGGGCACCCGCCACGTTTTCTGCCGCACGCAGTCCGTGCCGTAGATCGTCAGCGTGGAGAAGTCCGCCGGAATCGAGGCCGGGTCCTTCGGCGCTTCCCAGTCCGCGGCGATCACCTTGTCGGCAGCGATGAAGCCGCCGAACACCGTGGTGCGCGGCAATTCGCAGCGCGACCCGTCGGCGACGCGCAGAATCGCGGTGCTGAAGTTGGTGGTCTCCACCGCGATGTACTCGCCTGAGGGCGACCAGTGCACGCCCGTGTGCAATGGCGTACTCAGCGGCTGCCCCCGGATCTGCAGGCGCCGCGCTTTGGATGCGTCGCCCGTCGAGGGAACCAGCAGCAGTTCGGTGCGCTCCCCCTCCGCCATGATGCGCGAACTGAGCGCCGCGATCCAGTCCCCATCCGGCGAAAACCGCAGCGCCAGCAGGTCCGGCGCTCCCCGCTCTGGATTTCCGGTGAGCGGCGCCACGCTCAGCTCCCACACCATCCGCAGGTTGTGCTGGCTCTCGTCGGTGGCGCCGGCCGCGGCGGCAGCCGTCACCAGCAACATCGCGGCTAAGTGGGGACGCGCCATCGCCTGATTCTATCAGTCCTCTGCTTTGGGGGGCGGGCTTCAGCCCGCGCGGGACTTCAGTCCCGCATTAGTCAGATCCTGTGGAACCCCCGCAGAATGTCCCGCAGCGAATACCGCAGCGCGATCGG
>CAZBQQ010000016.1:0-3145 GCA_964493965.1 uncultured Solibacteraceae bacterium | reverse complement strand
AGATCCTGTGGAACCCCCGCAGAATGTCCCGCAGCGAATACCGCAGCGCGATCGGTCTTCCGTGCGGGCAGCTCATCGGGCATTCGGTCGCCGCCAGCGACTTCAGCAGCCAGACCATTTTGTCCGCATCCAGCCGCATGTTGACCTTGATCGCCGCCCGGCACGCGATCGACGCCGCAATCGCGCGCCGCACCTGGTCCATCGAGACCTTCCGCAGCTCCCGGTCCGCGATCTCGAGAATCTCGCCGATCAGCCGCTCGATCTCCTCCGGTCGCACGCCCGCCGGCGCGCCCTTCACCGCAATGGTTCGCTGTCCGAACGGCTCGGTCTCGAATCCGCTGGCCTGCAGTTCGTCCGCGATGCGATCGTAGTCCACCTGCTGGCCGGGTGTCAGGCGTATGATCAGCGGCATCAGCAGGTGCTGCATCTCCGCGCGCCCCGCCGCGCGCTCCTTCAGAATCTTTTCGAACAGGATGCGCTCGTGCGCCACATGCTGGTCGATGATCCACAGCCCGTCCCGCCCCGCGGCCACGATGAAGCTCTCGTGGACCTGGCCGAGCGGCCTCAAATCCCCGAGCGCCGCCAGACTCTGCGAGGGCTCCGGAACCAGTTCCGCCGGGAACGCGCCGTGCGTGTCGGGAATCGGAGCGCCGGGCGGTGCCTCCTGCAACGGCTCGTTCAGCCCAATCGAGCCGCCCCCGAAGTCGAACCGCGGCTCGGCCGGCCGCGTCCCCCGCAGCGTGAACTCCGGCAGCACCTCCTCGCGCGAAGGGTCGCCCGCCCGCTCCACCGGCATCGCGCTCGCACCTAAGAGGCCCTGCTCCAATTGCTGCGAAAACTCCGAGTAGGGCAGTTCCGCCCCAGCCTGCGGCGTGGGCCGCGGCGCCGGCACGGAAATCGATCCGGCGGGCTTCGATTCGATCAGCGCCTCCCGCAGCGCGTCGCGCACGAAATCGTGCACCAGGCTCTGCGCGCGAAACCGCACCTCGGTCTTCGAGGGGTGCACATTCACGTCGACTTCCTCGTAGTCGCAGTCCAGGAACAGCAGCGCGAACGGGAAGCAGGCCGGCGGCATCAGGTTGTGATACGCGGCGGAGATGGCGTGCAGCAGCAGCCGGTCGCGGATCAGCCGCCGGTTCACAAACAGAAAGATGGAATTGCGGTTTAGCTTCTGAATCTGCGGCCGCGAGATGAATCCGCTTATGCGGAAGATTCGTCGCCCCGCCTCGCCGCCCGGCTCGGCCGGCGCCTCTTCGATCGCGCGCTCGCGCACCCCGAGCTCCACCAGTTCGTCCAGCATCTGGCTTCCGAACACCTGGTAGACGCGGTCGCGTAGCGTATCAGCCGGCGCCACGTCCAGCAGTTCCCGTTCATCGCTCACCAGGAGGAAGGCTTTGTCCGGATGCGCCAGGCTGTAGTGCGTGACCAGCGAGGCGATGTGCGCCAGCTCGGTCTGCTCCGACCGCAGGAATTTCTTCCGCGCCGGCACGTTGTAGAACAGGTCGCGAACCGTGATCTGCGTGCCGGGAGCCAGCGCCGCCTCCTCGCTCCGCAGCATCTTCCCGCCCACGATCTCGACCAGCGCCCCGGTCTGCTCCTCGCGAGCCCGCGTCTCGAGCAGCAGCCGCGAGACCGAAGCGATCGACGGCAGCGCCTCCCCGCGGAATCCCAGAGTAGAGATGTGGAGCAGATCGCGTGCGCTCGAAAGCTTGCTGGTGGCGTGCCGCTCGAACGCCAGCATGGCGTCGTCGTGCAGCATGCCGCAGCCATCGTCGGTGATGCGAATCAGGCGCCGCCCCCCGCTGGCAACTTCGACCCGCACCCGCGTGGCCCCGGCGTCGAGCGCGTTCTCGAGCAGCTCCTTGACCACCGAAGCTGGCCGCTCCACCACCTCCCCCGCCGCGATCTTATTGGCGACCTCGTCGGACAGGATGCGGATGCGCCCCATGCAGTCTACTGTAGCAGCGAGTCGGCGCACTCTTGGTGTCCGTCCTCTTTGATCCGTCGGCTTCCGTAAATGACACCTATCGGGAAGTTGTCAGATCCCTGCAAACCGAGGATCGTCAGAGCGTTCGACGTAGGCCGGTCGGTCACTAGATACTGTGTCCTCACTTCCGATGCGGCTGCGCCGAAAACTCCTGAACCAATCAACCGCTTGCGCGACGACCCGGGAGAAGTCACCAAGCGGAAGTGAGAGATCGTATGTCTCATCGACATCCCCGCTCCACCGACGCCAGATGAACACCTCGTGCTCGCGATCTTCGAGAACCACCGCTTCCCATCCGTCGTGAAAGGGCGAATATGCGCGAGGCATTACCTCGAAACGAGTGAGGTCCAGTTGCCGGAGTTGTAGGATATCCCGGCCCCCCCAGCGGCCAGGGTCGAAGTCTGCATCTTCGCCAAAACGGAGCCAACCGATAAAGTCCAATTTGTCGAGGCACGAGGCTCCTGGTACGCCGGACGCTTTCCTTTCGCCGCTGGTGTTTCCCACTAGGTAGAGTGGCGCGAACGCATGAATCAACTGCTCCGCTACCTCGGTGTTCCCGACGATTTGACCGCCCGCCCACAGCCAGAAGGACCCGAACGGTTCGCGTGATCCCCAGGGGTCCAAGTCGCAGTCTTGCACTTCGCATTCAACTGCAAACTGCCAGCGATCCCCGAACACGAAACGCGTGCAATCGTAGTGTTCCGGCGACGAGGTTCCGTGAGCCTTGTGGTGGGGCATACAAGACTTATTATGAACGCCTGCCCGCCACCGCACCATTGAGGAAGCCACGCGGACCAAGGACGGAGTTGTCGGGAACGAGTCACTTGGTTGTGTAGCCGCCAATCCGCCCTTGTGCGGACCGCGAGCCAGACACGCTGCCAGGCTAGCCGAGCCTCCGACACTCTTGGAGGCGCCAGTATTAGCGCCCACCTCACTTAGCAGGGAGCCGTACCGCTACCCGTTCATCGAGTTCAAGAACTCCGCGTTGCTCCGCGTCTTCGAGAGCCTGTCCAGCAGCAGCTCCATCGTCTCCACCTGAGACAGCGGCGCCACCACTTTGCGCAACACCCAAACACGGGTCAGCTCTTCCTTCGGCTGCAGCAGCTCTTCCTTGCGGGTGCCGCTCTTGTTGATGTCGATGGCCGGGAAGACGCGCTT
>CAZBQQ010000015.1:33773-57723 GCA_964493965.1 uncultured Solibacteraceae bacterium | reverse complement strand
GCAACCCGTCTGTAAGTCTCTGCTTAACAGGTCAGCCGGGCGCCGGTTGGCAACCGGCGCGCAGGATGCCATCCTGCCCCACAATAAGCGGTCAAGGACCTTCGAGACACGCCGCCGCGGTCATCGCCAGGCAAAGACCGCGACCGGCAGGCCATCCAGCGCCGTTTCGACGTGAACCGCGCCGGCTCTCACGGTGAGTCCGCCGCCGGTCAGAATGTTCCGCGCGGTCGCGCCCACTTGAGCAGGAAGCGGAACAGTGGTGCCGGACCAACCGGGCTCCGCTTCCAGGCGCGCCGGGAAACGTGAGGTCATCACCAGAATCCCGCGGGTGTTGCTGTGCCTGGCAAACGCACAAATGCACGGAGATTTCGGGCCTTCGGCCATGAGGGGCTCGTACTCACCGCGCGCGAAAACTTCCGGTTCGGCGGCCCGCAGCGCCAGGATCTTCGAAATCACGGACAGCTTGACCGCTCCATCCTGCCAGCATCCAAGCAGTTCCCGCATCGAGACGCCATCCAGACCATCAAGCAGGTGCGCGCGCACGTCATAATCCACCGGCCGGCGGTTGTCGGGATCGACCAGGCTCAAATCCCACAGCTCCGCGCCCTGGTAGGTATCGGGGACTCCGGGCGCGGTCAACTTGAGGACGGTCTGCGTCAGGCTGTTATGAACGCCGAGCCGGGCGAGCCGCTCCTCGAAGGGAAGAAAAGCCGCAAGGAAGCCGCGCGGCTCCTGCGCCACAGCGGCGTCCACGAAGGCCAGGACCGCGTCCTCGTAAACGGCATTCGGAGACGTCCAGGTGGTATGGACCTTGGCCTCGCGCATCGATTTCCTCATCGCTCCTTTGAGCCGCTCGGCATAGGGCTGGAGCGCCGCCGGCTCGAGCTCGGGGCCGTTCCCGATCAATTCCGCGGGCCATGTGCCGGCGAGCAGTTGGTAGAACAGATACTCGTCGTTGCGGTCCGGCGGCGCCTTGGCCTCGATGTCGCCACGGCGCGCGCGAAGGATCCGGCTCCAGCTTTCGACCTGGCGCGCCCACTCTTCCGGAATTTCCGCCAGCACGGCCAGGCGCGCCCGCGTGTCCTCCCCACGCTTCGAATCGTGGGTGGAGGTGGTGAGCATCGCCCGGGGCCATCGCGCGGCGCGCTGGGTGTTGGCTTTGTGAAAGCTTGAAATCGTGACACCGAAGTGCTCGGGGTGCCCGCCCACTTCGTTCAGGGCCACGAAGCGGTTGTACCGGTAGAACGCGGTATCTTCCAACCCCTTCGCCATGACTGGGCCGCTGTATTGTTGGAACCCCATGGCCAGGCGCAGCACGGAATGACGGCTGAAGCCGCTATGGCCCTGGCGAACCAGGTCGCCCGACAGCAGTCCGTAAAGAAAATCGAACACGCTCGGATCGATGTCAGGTTCATGGGCGCGGGCCTGCTCAACGGCCCAGTCCAGATCGCGGCGGTCTTCCTCGGTGGGCTTGCCCTCCGAGTCCGTGTAAGTGCGGTAGACCGGAAAGCACGCCACCACCTGGCGGATCGCGCGCCGGAGGACAGTCTGCGTGAAATCCGCGGTTTTAGGATTCTGGCGAGCCACACGGGTCGCCTCACGGGCCAGCACGTTCAGCTCGCCCGCCATCTCGCTGTGCATGATTCGCAGCTTCGAATCGCGGACCACCTCGCTGAAGGCGGTGCGGTCACCGGTAAAGTCGGTGTAAGTGCGGGTAACTGCCTCCTCGCCGGCAGGGTCAATGAGTAGGTCCAGAACGAGATTCGTAAAATCGTACCCGGTTGTTCCATCGACCGCCCAGTCTTCGCGGAGGCTCTCATGATAGGCGAGGATCTTCTCTACGATCAGATAGAACGGCTCCGCCGCCGGGCTGTCGGCTGCATGGACGCGCAGCCGGTTGAAATACTCTTTCGGGTCGAGCAGGCCGTCGACGTGATCGATCCGCAGGCCGTCCAGCGTCCCCTTGGCGAGAAGCCGGAGCACCAGGGAATGGGCGTGCTCGAAGACCTCGGGGAGTTCCATCCGAAGTCCGGCCAGATCGTTGATGTTGAAAAAGCGGCGATAGTTGATGTCGTCGGCGGCGACCCGGTAATGGGCAGCCCGCCAGCTTTGGTTAGCGATCAGGTCGTTCAGCGCGCGCCAGGTTTCCTCCTCGCCCGCTAAGCCGTTGAAGCGGGCCACGGCCTCGGAAGCTGCTTCACGCAAGGCCGAGTTTGCGCGCACCGACCGCGCCAGCTCGGTCTTCAGTTCACGAGCGCGCCGGACCACTTGCGGCCGCCACTCCCGCAGATTCGCGAACTCGTCGCCGAGCCGCTCCAGTTCCGCGTGGTCGTCACCCAGGATGCGGCTGTAGTCCAGCGGGCAAATCGGGAGCTTATGCGTGCCGTAGGCCCAGACCGCGAAAGAGCCGTCCTGCTCGTCGAATTTCAGCTCCAGCTTACCCGCGTATAACTCGGTTCCGTATTGATCTCCGAGAAACGGCACCAGGAGCTTGTCCGATTGCCAGTCGATATCGAACCAACCCGCGTAAGCGGAATTCTGCCCCCACTCGAGAACGTCGAGCCACAGCGGATTGTCCGCGCCGCCCACGCCCATGTGGTTCGGCACGAAGTCGAGGATCTGGCGCAGGCCATTCCCTTCGAAGGCCGCAACCATCTGGTCGAACTCCGCCTGAGTGCCGAGCTCGGGGTTGAGCGCGTGGTGATCGACGATGTCGTAACCGTGGGAGCTGCCGGGACGCGCCTTGAGCCACGGAGAGGAATAGACGTGACTAACTCCCAGCCGCGCGAGGTAGGGTGCGATCCGGGCGGCTTTCTCGAAGCCGAAGTCCTTGTGGAACTGCAAACGGTAAGTGGCCCGCGGTGTCATTCGTGCTCGACCCACCAGCGAACGGTCCAGGGGCGCAACGTACGCTCGTTTTCGAGACCTTCTCCTTCTTCCCAAAGGAGCGTGCCCTCGGCCGGGGGAAAATTGCCGGCGCGGACACGGGATAGGTTGGCCGCCAGGACCAGTTCGCTCCCGCCCTCGACTCGCCAGCGCACAACGACAGCGCCATCCGCCAGCACCCGGTATGTTCCGCCCTGGTGAATGCGGCCGGCCAGGGGAACGATGGACTCGCGGCGGCGGGCCAGGATGCGGCGATACCACTCGAGCAACGCAAGGTGTTCGGGCGCGGCGGTTTCATCCCAGTCGAGCTTGGCCGAGGCGAAGGTTTCGGCCGCCTGCGGGTCGGGGATCTTCTCCCGCCGCGCGGCGTCCTGAAATTCGGGGAAGCGGGCGAACTCGTCGCGGCGCCCTTTGCGGACGGCCTCTGCTAACTCCGGTCCGAAGTCGCAGAAGAACGGAAAAGGCGACGTGGCGCCCCACTCCTCGCCCATGAATAGCAAGGGCACCTGGGGCAGCAGCAGATAGACCGCCGCGGCCGCCCGGAGCACATGGGGAGGCGCCTTCGCGGAGATCCGGTCGCCGAACGCGCGGTTGCCCACTTGATCGTGGTTCTGCAGAAACGCGACGAACGACGCGGGCGGAACATGCGCGGATGACTCGCCGCGTGACCGGCCCCGGTAACTCATTACCTCGCCCTGAAACGCGAAGCCTTCCGCCAGCGCGCGGCCGAGCCGCTCGGTGTTTCCGAGGTAATCGCAATAGTAGCCCTGGTCCTCACCGGTGACAGCAGTATGCAGCGCGTGGTGCACGTCGTCGTTCCACTGCGCGGTGTAGAAGCGGGCATCCAGCCAGCGTGCCTCGTTCTCTTCGTTTTCAAGAATCACGTGAACCGGGCGCTCCGAAACGGCCCCGCGCACGCGCTCCGCCAGTTCCACCAGAATGTGCTTCGGGCTGTCGTCGAAGATCGCGTGGACGGCGTCCAGCCGCAGCCCATCCATGTGATAGCCACGGACCCAGTGGATGGCGTTGTGAACGACAAACTCGCGGACGGCCCGGCTCCCAAAGTTGACGGCCGGGCCCCAGGGCGTTTTATGCCGCTGGGTGAAGAACTCCGGGGCATACAAAGAGAGGTAGTTACCGTCCGGCCCAAAGTGGTTGTAGACCACGTCCAGGATGACCATGATGCGCCGGGCGTGCGCCGCCTCCACCAAGGCTTTCAGGTCCTCGGGCGAGCCATAGGAAGAATCGGGCGCATAAGGTAGCACGCCATCGTAGCCCCAGTTCCGCCGGCCTGGAAAATCGGCCACCGGCATCAGTTCGATGGCTGTGACCCCCAGCGCGACAAGATGATCCAGCTTACGACTTGCCGCGCGGAAGGTGCCCTCCGGCGTGAAGGCGCCTAAGTGTAATTCGTAAACTACCGCCTCGTTCCAGGGACGGCCGGACCAGGCCGAATCATTCCAGAGCCAGGCCGCCGGATCGATCACCTCGCTCGGGCCGTGCACGTCCTCGGGCTGGTAACGGGATGCGGGGTCCGGCACCCGCGTGCCGTCTGGCAGGACGAACCTGTAGCGGCTACCTGCGCCCGCGCGGTCTGTGATCAACTGATGCCAACCGCCCCTGAGCGGAGCGAGGTCGAGCGGCTGTCGCTCGGCGGCCAATTCGATTTGCACGCGTTGGGCAGCCGGCGCCCACAGCCGAAATCGGACGGTCCCATCCGGCCGGACCTCCGGGCCATGGGGGTTTGAGGAAGGTTTGGCCCCTGCCGATTGCATCTATGTCTCCGGCGCAACTGGCTCGGCTTCGAGAACGAACACCAGCAGCGATCGTCCCATGACCGTATAGGTCGCTCCGATTTCGAACGCGGCCAATTCCGGAAGCTCCGGCGCGGTGGTATCGATCAGTTGAGTCCACCTACATGCGCCGACGCACTCGGGCAGAGTGAACTCCACGGGCGCATGGTGACCGTTAACGATGATGAGGATGGTGGCTTCCTTCCCGCGCTGGCGGATGCCGGTGGTCTGGGCGCGGCCGTCGAGCAGCATGCCGAAGCACCGCGTCGCGGGATCGTGCCAGTGCTCCAGCGCCATCTCGCTGCCGTCCGGGTTGATCCAGGTGACATCCCGGACTCCGAGCTCCTCGATATACTCGCCGTTGAGAAACAGGTTCCGGTGCAGGATCGGGTACTTATGCCTAAGCTCGGTCAGTTTGCGGACAAAGCACACCAGCGACTCGTTCTCCTCCAGGAGGCGCCAGTCGACCCAACTGATTTCATTGTCCTGGCAGTAGGCGTTGTTGTTGCCTTGCTGCGTGCGAGCGAACTCATCGCCGGCCAGCAGCATCGGCGTGCCCTGCGATAGAAGCAGCGTGGCCAACGCGTTCCGAATCTGGCGCTGCCGCAACGTTTTGACTTCGCAGTCGTCGGAGGGTCCCTCGGCTCCGCAGTTCCACGAACGGTTGTCGAAACTGCCGTCCCGGTTGTCCTCCCCGTTCGCTTCATTGTGCTTGTGGTTGTAACTGTAAACGTCGTTTAGGGTAAATCCGTCGTGGGCAGTTACAAAATTGATACAGGCCCACGGACGGCGGCCCTGATGATGGAAGATCGGAGCGGAGGCGCAGAGGCGTTCCGAGAGGCCTTGCGCCGACAGCTCACCGCGCCAGAAGTCACGGACGTTGTCGCGGAACTTATCGTTCCATTCGGCCCAGCCGGGAGGGAAGCCTCCCACCTGATAGCCGCCCGGGCCGCAGTCCCAGGGCTCCGCGATCAGCTTCACGGTTCCCAGTACGGGATCCTGGCTGCATGCTTTCAGAAAGCCGCTCTGGTTGTCGAAGCCGTTTGGCTCCCGTGCCAGAATGGTGCCGAGGTCGAAGCGGAACCCGTCTATGTGGGTCAGCTGGACCCAATAGCGAAGGCTGTCGGTTACCATCTGGAGCACGCGCGGGTGGCTCAGGTTCAGCGTGTTGCCAGTTCCGGTGTCATTGATGTAATAGCGTTTGTCCTGCTGGAGCCGGTAGTAACTAGCGTTGTCGATGCCTTTGAACGAAAGAGTGGGGCCTCTTTCATTCCCTTCCGCCGTGTGGTTATAGACGACATCCAGAATCACTTCGAGTCCGGCGTCGTGACATCGCCGGACCATGTTCTTGAACTCGCGCAGGCTTTCCCGGGGGTTGGCGGCGTACCGCGGGTCGGGAGCGAAGAATCCAATGCCGTTATAGCCCCAGTAGTTGGTCAGGCCTCTTTCGAGTAAATGTTGTTCGGCGATGAACGTGTGGATCGGCATCAGCTCGATGGCGGTGACGCCCAGCGACTTGATATGGTCCAGGACTTCCTTCGTCGCAAGGCCTTGATATGTGCCTCGGGCGCTTTCGGGAACCTTGGGGTGGAGTTTCGTGTAGCCGCGCACATGCAACTCGTAAATGATTGCCCCGTCCCAGCGAAGCGCCTTGTGGCCGTTGGTTCCAGCCCAGTCAAATTGCGGATCGACGACCAGGCATTTCGGCATGAACCGCGCGCTATTCCGGCGATCGAACGTGCGGTCATCCCCGGACTTCATCCGGTAGCCGAAGACGGCCGGATCCCAGGTCAGTTGGCCGATATGGGCGCAGCCGTAGGGATCGAGCAGCAGCTTATTCGGGTTGAAGCGATGGCCGGCCTCGGGCTCGTACGGGCCGTACACCCGGTAGCCGTAGGGGGTGCCGGGCGGGACCGCTGGAAGGTACCCGTGCCAGATCTGGTCTGTGTGCTCCGGCAACGCGATTCGTCTCAACTCACGCGTGCCTTTGCGATCGAAAATGCATACCTCTACCTTGGTGGCGTTAGCGGAGAAGAGCGCGAAATTGGTTCCCGTGCCGTCCCAGCTGGCGCCGCGGGGGTGCGGTGAGCCTTCCTTGACCCGGTTCGCTTGAATCTCAATCATGAGGGTGACAATGTCGAGCCGCGTCGGCGCACATTAGCGCCGGGGCGAGTAACAACTACACGCTAGCGGCCAGAATGCGAGACATCTGGCCTTTAACATGCACTTTAGGTGCCAACAGGATGATGATCGGAGCCGTGCTGTCCCCTGAGTCCGCTGAGATAGGTTCGTGATCGAAGACCGCCTTCGCCCGGGCGTGAACATGGCGAGCAGGTGGCGAGTGAACGTGCCCAATGCACCAGAACATCGCGGAGAGGGTGCAATTCCCCGCCCTCTCCGCGCGGTGTTTTCAATTGCACTAAATCGCTTCGCCGCCCCCATGGCGGACCTTCGGTTGATCGCTTTTGGCGTAGTCCGCCGCCGCTTCGCCGGTGGACGAAATGTCCTGGGCGCCAAGGTTTTCAAGCACCCCCTTCGCCCGCTTAACCCACTCCGAACTATCACAGTGAACCGAGATCAGGACGTGCCCTTCTCGCACCATGCCTTCGTAGCGCTTGGCCTCGAATTCCGGCATACCCAACCCAATCAGCCCACCGACGACTCCCCCAGCGATGCCCACCGTGCCGGCACCGGCCAGCGCGGCCATGATCGGTCCAGCCGCAATGAACGGCCCGAGCCCCGGGATAGCAAGCGCTCCGATACCCGCCAGCAATCCGAGTGTCCCTCCCAGCACTGCTCCGGTTCCGGCTCCGGTGGCCGCACCCTCCGGTGCCTTAGTGTGCTTTTCATGCGCCAAGTCCTTGGTGCCGACGTTCTCGGGCAGCAGCACGGAGATGTCTTCGGCGCGGAAGCGGTTCGCCAGCAATGCATCCACTGCCTCTTCCACAGTGGCGCGGTCCCGAAAGGTTCCGAATACCGCCGTGTTTTTTCCAGCCATGAAATTCCTCCCTTTCTTCGCGATCACTTTTCGTTCAGCTCGTTCCTTTCGCCTCGTTCCCCTTTATGGTGAGGTCGTCGGTTACGTTTCCAGCACCGGCCACCTCGACGGCCTTGCGCACGACCGTGTCCTTCTCTTCCGAAGAGCGGACCGGGCCCCTGAGAGTTACCTTCCCGTCTTGAGCGATGATCTTGACGTTGTGCGCGTAAGTCGAAAGCGAATGGTCTTCCATGATCGACCGGCGGATCCTCTTCATCAGGTCGCGATCGACCGAGTCGTTCTTCGCTTGGTCGGCGGTGGGTTGGGAACCGGAACGGTCCGCCTGATTGGCTTTGGTGTTATCAGGGGCGGCCTCGGACTGCTGCGCGGCTGCGCCGGCACAACAGACCAGACAGACCGCCACTATGCCGCATAACCTTGTCAATGCCACTTGTGAAAATCCTCCTACCGTGACAGTTGCAATCGAATCGCCTCGCCCCATCGCGGCACGCGAGCGAGCAGCCCGTCGTCGCTCATGAGCCTGGGCCGAAAGCGGTGCGAAACGTCAGCTAGATGTGAACCATTCCCAGCAACATCAAGATGACCACGATCAGGAGAATGGTCCCCAGCCCCCCGCTCGGATAGTAGCCCCATTCACGGCTATACGGCCATGCCGGAGCTACCGCCAGTATCAGAATCACCAGCAGAATCAAAAGCAGCATGTCAGACCCTCCTTCCACATTTCTGTTTGCCGCCCCTCCCTCCGGCGGGGTGCGGCACGGCTGCGCGGCGGCGCCCTAGGCCGCCTCTTTCTGGAACAATCTTCTTTCTGGAACAGTCTTCTTTCTAGAACAGTCTTCGCAACTCCGTTTTGGCCAGCTCGAGAACGCGTTTTTGGCGAGTAGTGATGTTCTTACCGCCGCGGTTGATATGAAAGTTCAGCATGGACGCCGCGGATTGAAAGGGCCCCGCCTTGCGCCTCGTGCTGGCTTCTACCGGGTGCTTCAAGGATCGGGCGATCCGCTTGGGGTCGCTCCATGTAAATACTTCAGGCTCGAGGTCGAGCGCATTGCTTAGCTGCATTACGCGGTGCGACCAGTATCGGCGCGCGTTCTTTTCGACCCCCGCCGCCGGCCGCGGCGTCCACGCGGCCGCCGTGGAAGCGATGAGGCCGCAATTCATCGACGGCGATCTCCAGCTGCGTCGCCCCATACGCCGCTCGATTGCTCATAGGCCCCTCTCCCCGACGGGAGTCTTGCAAGCACCAGGCCAAACGGCGGTCATCACTCGCGGTGCTGAGCGGCCGCCAGCACTGACCTGCGCAAATTGTTCCACCGGCCTGCGCAATATTTGCAGCCCGAGCTTCCCGAGCGGATCAATCCCACCGCGATTCTGTGCGCAGCGGACCCTCCGCGCAGCCAGCATCACTCCCCGACAATGTGCGATCTGGGACCCCAGAATCGCGCCGAAACTCGTCCCGGACCGGCCGAACGGCAGACTATCGCCCACGCTTTGGCCAGCAGGATGCTGCTTCTAATGCGTGGAGACAGACTCATGGCTGCCACAGGACGAAGGCGCTTCTCACTGGCGTGGCAGCCGCACTCAGCATGAGGTGGCTAACTATGCTCCTTCACTGGACATTGGTGTTTTTGGTTCTGGCGATAATTTGCGCGGTTTTCGGATTCGGCTTCGCGGCCGCGACTTTCGCTGGAGTGGCGAAGATCCTGTTCGTCGTGTTCCTGGTGGTCTTCGTGATCAGCCTGGTCGCCCGCTCCGGGAGGACGATCTGAACCGTGCCGGGCGAGCATTCCGTTCGCGCGACGTTTGAGCAGCAAGCCGAAAGGCGCAAAACGAACGCAAAAGAAAGGAGACTTATGGAAGTTGGAAAGATCAAACAGACCGATCCGGATCGGCGTTTTCGACGCGTACTATCCGCCAGCACCTTGGAAGGCGACCGTGTGGTGAACCCCGCCGGTGAAGACCTTGGCAAGGTTCGCGACCTGGCGATCGATCTGACCAGCGGCCGCGTGGCCTACCTGGTGCTCTCGTACGGGGGCGTTCTCGGCATTGGCGACAAGCTTTTCGCGGTCCCGTGGCGAGCAGTTCGCATCGACGAGGAAGAGAAAGCCTTCGTGCTCGACATCGACAAGCGGCGCCTGGAACTGGCGCCCGGTTTCGACAAAGACCACTGGCCCGACATGGCCGACCCGGCATGGAGCGCCGACATCGAACGGTTTTACACGATTCCGGGCTCGGATGTGCGCAGCTTTGGAGGGGGCGCCGACTAGGCAGTTTCGCCTTCGGGGCGGTCCCTTCTAAGGGGCCGCCCTTTCTTAGCGTCAACGGGAGGAGACAATGCCAGAGAAGAAAACACTCGAACGAGCACGGCGCGCCGCACGTGAAGGCAAAGCCCCCACGACCCAGGCCGGCGCCTTCGTCGAGGAAGAGGTCAGGCACGTTCGCGAAGGCAAACACGGAGCGCGCTCGGCCAAGCAGGCCATCGCCATCGGGCTTTCGAAAGCGCGCAGAGCGGGCGTGAAGCTGGCGCCGCCGAAAAAGGGCGCGACCTCGGAAGGCACTCGCAAGAAGGCCGAACGCGACCTCAAGAGAGCTCATTCAAAGCCATCACGAAGGCGTTCCGCTGCGACGACGCGTGCTCTTCGACGGGAAGGGCGCCGCTCGGCGTCCTCGGCCGCACTCTCGAAGCAGACGCATCAAGCGGCCCGCGGCCGCCGCCGGCGGGGTTCGACCGCCCGCGCCGCCTGAAGTGCCGAGGGCTCAGGTGAAACGCTGGTTGGTGGGTGGCGCTCTGGCCTTGATCGTCACCGTAGTGGCCCTGTTTGCAGTCGCGCTGATCGAGGTGCGCCGTCTCGATCCCGCCATTCGCAAACGCGCATTGGCCTATCTGCGCGACCGCTTCGATAGTGACATCGAGGCCGGCGAGCTTCACGTTGAGGTGCCGCCGCTGGCCTTGCTGCGGCTGCTTCTTTTCGCCGGCCGCGGAACATTGGTCAAGCTGGATGGAGAACGCATCGTCCTGCGCCGCCGCGGCCAGCCCGCGCTCCCGCCGCTGTTCGTTATCCGACACTTCACCGCCAACCTGGACCTGGGCACCGTCTTCGCGAGTCCGAAAACCGTTCACGAGGTGACGCTGGAGGGAATGGAAATCAACATTCCGCCGCGCGAAGAGCAGCCCCATCCCGGCGCGCGAAGGCCGTTCAAGACGAACATCCAAGTCGAGAACGTGCTCATCGTCAGTGCCGTCTTGAGCATTCAGTCGACGCAGTCCGAGAAGCCGCCGCTCAAGTTCCAGTTGCACAACATCCGACTCACGTCGGCGGGCAAGAACGTCGCGATGCGGTACCAGGCGTCACTCACCAACGCCAAACCGCCAGGCGAGATCCAGAGTTCGGGGACTTTCGGTCCCTGGGCCGAAGATGAGCCCGGTCACACGCCGCTTAGCGGCACGTACCGATTTGAGCACGCCGACCTTGGCGTCTTCGGGCAAATCGCGGGAATTCTCCGGTCAACCGGCAGCTTTGAAGGGACTCTCTCATCGATCACTGCTCGCGGCGAAGCTAGTGTGCCGGATTTCCGCCTGACCGCTGTCGGAAATCCTGTGCCGCTGGCAACGCGCTTTGAGGTCCTGGTGGACGGCACCAACGGAAACACCGAGCTCAAGCCCGTGGAAGCGACGCTCGGGTCCACGCACTTCACCACCAACGGCGCAATCATCCGCAAAGAAGGCGAACGGCGCCGCGCCCTCACCTTCACGGCCTCCATGCCATCGGGCAACCTGCGGGACGTCCTTCGTCTCTCGATGAAGGGCCCGCCGATCATGGAAGGAACCGTCCGGCTGAACACGAAGATCGTCATCCCTCCCCTCGGCCGAAAAACGAGTGACAAGCTCGTGCTTGATGGCGAATTCGACGTCGTTCACGGCCGCTTCCTGCGAGCGAACATACAGAGCAAGATCGACACGCTCAGCCGTCGCGGCCAGGGCGCGCCCGGCAACCGGGATATCGGCGACGTGGTTGACCGCATGTCGGGGAAGTATCACCTCTCTTCCGGCGATCTGAAATTCTCCAGGCTCGGCTTCACCGTGCCCGGCGCTGCCGTGAAGCTGGGTGGGGACTTCAACCTGGACTCGCGCCAATTGGATTTCCACGGGGTTCTGATGCTGAAGGCCCGCGTCTCGGAGACTGTGACGGGCTGGAAGCATTGGCTGCTCAGGCCGGTAGACCCATTTCTGGCCAAGCATGGCTCGGGCACCTACCTGCACATCAAGGTCGCGGGAACTGCGGAGGACCCGCATTTCGGCCTCGATCACGGCCGCCCATGCCGCGGGTGTGGTGCTCGCTCAGCCCTTGATCGGTAAGTCGGGTGGCCCGCGTGCCAGTTCAGCCTGCTCAGCGGCGGAACTTTGGACCTCGGATTGCTAGGCAACCGCAGCATATGCATCAGAGGGGCGTCGTTGCGTTCGTTGTGGCTTTCTGGCTGGTCCTTCCTAGGATCGGCGGCGCCGACGGCCCTGCCGCGGGAGAGTTTGAGGACCGGCCCATTTCCGCGATTCAGTTCGACCCCGCAAACCAGCCCCTCGCCCCGGATGAACTGGCTAGCCGGATGCCGCTCAAGACCGGCGCAACATTTCACGCGGCACAGCTTCGCGAGGCTATCAGGCAGCTCTATGCAACCGGTGCATACAGCGACCTGTGGGCCGAAGGGCGGCCATCCGGCAATGGCTTGACCGTCGTATTTCATACCACGGAGCGTTGGTTCGTTGGACGCGTCGAGGCCGACCAGCACGTTCGGCAGCCGCCCACCCCCGCGCAGATGGTCAGTGCGAGCCAGCTCGACCTCGGCCAGCCGCTTTTTGTCGGAGACCTTGATGCGGCCCTCGCCCGCATGGTTCACACGCTTCAATCGAATGGCTATTACGAAGCCACGGTCCAACCTCAGACCAGCAATGACGAAGCGCACCAGGAGACTAACATCCGGTTTCAGGTGCAGGCCGGACCACGGGCAAAGCTGAGCGAACCGGTGATCACCGGCAATCCCGAGCTCACCCCCGAGCAAGTGCTGAAGGCCACCAAATGGCACCGCATCTGGCCGTTCGGCTGGGAGCAGGCCACGCGCACCAATGTTCAGAGCGGGGTACGGAGGCTGCGCAAGAAGTACCAGAAGGAAAAGCGGCTGATGGCCTCCGTTCAGCTCCAGGGAATGACCTACGACCACGATACGCGGCGCGCGACTCCTAAGCTCAACATCGAAGGCGGTCCCAAGGTGGATGTCAAGGTCAGCGGCGCGAAGGTCTCCGGCGGCAAGCTCAGAGAGTATGTGCCCATTTACGACGAAATGAAAATGGACCCCGACCTTCTCACCCAGGGCGCCAAAAACCTCCGTAGCTATTTCCAGACGCAGGGTTACTTCGACGCGCAGGTGAGTTACCGCGTGGAGCAAGACGGCCAGGGCAGCCAGCGACTGATCTACACGGTCGACCTTGGCGTCCGGCGCAAAGTGGCGAAGGTGCGCGTAGAGGGGAACCACTACTTCCCGACGGACCAGATCACCGAGCGCATGCTGGTGCAGCCGTCGGGACGCATCGCCCTGCGGCATGGCCGCTACAGCAGGGATGTGGCCGCGCGCGACGAGAACGCCATCAAGCAGCTTTACCAGGCAAACGGCTTCCGGGACGTGCGGGTGCGCATCGAACCCGTCGACTCCCAGACCAAGGCGGGCCAGATGACCGCGGTGGTGAGGATCGAAGAGGGCCCGCAGTATCTGGTAGCGGCCCTGGCCGTGAATGGCGTCCATCAGCTCGCCTGGAACCAGATCCGGTCCCGGTTGTCTACCGTGGAAGGCCAGCCGTTTAGCGAATCCAGCGTGGCGGTCGATCGTGGCTTCATCCTTCAGCGTTACAACGCCCAAGGCTTCATCGCCGCCGATTTCAGTTACTTGACCAGCCCCGGCCCCCAGGCCCACACCCTGCAAGTCACCTACAACGTTGACGAAGGCCCCAGGCGCTTTGTCCGCGACGTGCTCATCTCAGGCAATCGCGCCACCAGCCCGCGGCTTTACCAGCGAGGGATCGAGATTCACAAAGGCGACCCTCTGTCTTTGCCGGCCATGAATGACACTCTAGAGAACCTGGCGGACCTCGGCGTTTTCGATCGCGTCGACATGGCCATCCAGGACCAGGATGGCGACACGCGGGACAAGTACGTGGTTTACGAACTGCTCGAAGGCCACCGCTACCGCCTGGCGGGCGGTCTGGGCGCCGGAGTGGCCCGCGTCGGCTCGGCCTCGGCCAGTTCGAACTACCTCAACCCGTCTGGCGCCACCGGATTCGTTCCGCGCGCGAGTGTCGACGTCACGCGTGAGAACATGTTTGGCCTTGGCCAAGCCCTGACTTTCAAAGGCCGCCTTTCGACGATCGACCAGCTGGCCTCGATCAATTACTATGTTCCACGCTACCGCGGCATCGACGGCCGCAACATCACCTTTACCACGTTGTATGAGAATTCCAAGAACGTAAATACGTTTGCCTATAAGCGGCTCGAGGCGTCGGCCCAGCTGTCGCAGAAACTTTCGCGGGCAAGCACGGTTCTCTACCGGCTAAGCTTTCACCGCAGCACAATCGACCAATCGACGCTCAAGATCGAGCCTTTGTTAGTGCCACTGTATGCTCAGCCGGATCGCGTCGGAGAGATCTCGGCAACTTACATCTTCGACCGCCGCGATGACCCTACGGACGCCCACCACGGCATGTACTCCACCGTGGATGCGGGCCTGGCGGAGAGGTGGTTCGCTTCGACGATCAACTTCGGCAAGGTCATTGGCAGCAATGCCATCTACCGCCCCATCGGGCGCAACCTGACCTTTGCTCAACGCATTGAGTTCGGATGGATCGCGCCGTTCGGGCTGGCTGCGGGCCAGACCTCGGCAACCGCCGTTCCCCTTCCGGAGCGCTTCTTCGGCGGCGGAACAGTATCGATGCGCGGCTTCCCGGGCAACCAGGCAGGACCGCGCGACTTACTGACCGGCTTCCCGCTGGGAGGCAACGCACTGCTGTTCAGTAACACCGAGCTGCGTTTCCCGCTGCTCGGACCTAACATCGGGGGAGTTTTGTTCTGGGACGCCGGAAACGTCTACTCCACCCTGGGTAACATCTCTTTCCGGTTCCACCAACGAAGCCAACAGGATTTCGACTATATGGTGCACGCGGTCGGATTTGGCATCCGATACAAGACCCCACTGGGCCCGATCCGGGTCGATCTGGCTTACAGTATCAATCCGCCGAGATTCTTCGGCCTGAACGGTACACCTCAGCAAGTGTTGTTGGGGACCGCACCCGCCGTGGCTCAGAGCGTCAGCCACTTCCAGTTCTTCTTCTCGATAGGACAGGCATTCTGATGAGAGCTGCACTACTCCTTTGTCTTGCAACGTTGGCCCCGGGCGCGAACGCCGCCGTGCTGGACCGCATCGCCGTAACGATGGATAACGACGTCATTACCGAAACGGACGTCTACGAGGAGATCCGCGTGACCGCCCTCCAAAATGGCAACGAGCCAGACTTCAGCCCTGCCGCACGGCGGGTGGCCGCCGAACGCCTGGTGGACCAGGACCTGATTCGCAAGGAAATGCACCTTTCGAACTACCCGCAACCGTCGCCGGCGGAGGTGCAGAAGATGCTCGATCAGCTCCGAAAGCAACGCTTTCATGCCGATGATCAGGCCTACCGTCAGGCGTTGGACCACTATGGTCTCACCGACGGCGAGCTGCGGGCGCACCTGGCCCGGCAGCTGATGACCCTGCGGTTCACTGACTCTCGCTTTGAAGTGGGAACCAGCGCCACGAAGCAGGATGGAACGGACCAGGATCTGGAGGCCTGGCTCAAATGGAGCCGAACTCAATCCCGCATCCGGTTCCATGAGGAGGCCTTCCAATGAGGCGACCGCTGCGAATCGCGCTGATCGTTCTGGCGGTCGCGGCCGGCCTGTTGATTCTGGCCGTGGTAGGGATCCTGATCGCGGTTCACAGCCCGGCGGTCCAACGCTACGCCGCTTCGAAAATCGCCGCGCAGGTCGAAGAATCCACCGGCGCGAAGGCCAGCATCGGCCATCTGTCGCTGTCCTTGTTTCCGCTCGCGCTCGAAGCGGATGACATCGTCCTGCACGGCGCCGAAGCTGCCGGCGAGCCGCCGCTGCTCCGTGCACGCCGTCTGAAAGTGGCGCTCAGCCTTCACGGCATCCTTCAGCACCATGGCGGCATCGATTCGCTCGAAGTCGACCAGCCGCAAGCCTACCTGCGCCTCGCGCCCGACGGCACCACCAACCTCCCGCATCCGAAGACGCCCCAGCCCCCCAGCAACAAGAACCCGCTCCAGACCGTTGTGGACCTCGCCATTCGCCGCGTCGCCCTGAATGATGGCCTGCTCCAGTTTGCCGATCGGAAAACGCCATTCAACCTCCGCGGTGAGAACCTGCACGCAATATTCGTCTACCATAGCGCCAACCCCAGCTACACGGGATCGATCTCGGTGAACCCGGCGTACCTGCGGAGCGCGAACGGATCCGATTTCCCGGTGAAGATGGATGTCCCGTTCGAGGTTACCGCCGGCCGGCTCACGATCGACAACGCCAGTTTCGATGCACGCGCTTCGAGCCTTCGTCTTCGCGCAACGGTGGACGACTTGAACGCTCCCCGCCTCACGGCAAACCTCGAAGGCCGGTTCAACCTGGCGGAGCTGGCGCACGCCTTCGACCCGTCCCTGGAGCCTCAGGTGCGAGGCATCCCTCCGATCGCGCTCCGGCTCAGCACGGCGATCGACGGCAACCGCGCCGACGTCACCGAGCTTCGCGCTGACTACGGCTCATCGGTCGTGAAGGCGTCGGGCGTCCTCAGCGACCTCAAAAACGTGAACGGTACGTTCCGTTTGGACGGTAGCCTCGTCCTGGGCGAGCTAGGGCGTCTGCTGAAACTCTCCGCGAAGCCGCAAGGCACGATTTTCGTGGGCGCCGACGTCAAGCTGGCGGGCTCCGGCAACTACGCGGTCCAGGCCCGCATCCACGGCCGCCAGTTGGCGTTTTCAGCCGGCCGCACGCGAGTCACGGGGGCGGAGCTCGCTTCCGCCGTCGACGCCGACCCTAGCGTAGTCCACATCAAGGACCTGCGTCTGGCGGCCCTCTCCGGCACGCTCACCGGCAGCGGCGAGTTTGATCGCGCCCAGAAGGCGTACCGTCTCGACGCGGACCTCCACGGCTTCGACCTCCGCCAGTTGGCCCAGACCTACGCCTCGCCGAAGTTCGCCTGGGATGGCATTCTTTCCGGCCCCGTCCACGCGCAGGGAAGCCTCGGTGCGAACCCGGAGCGCCGCCTCATCGCCACGACGCGTCTGACCATCGCGCCCGGCCGCCGCGGGGTTCCGCTGAGCGGCCTCATCGACGCCCGCTACGACGGTCCGGCCAATGCCATCAACCTCGGCAATTCCTATCTGTCGCTGCCGTCGACGCGCCTGAGCTTCTCCGGCGCCATCAACCGTGAGCTCCGCATCCAGCTCACCTCGCGCAACCTGGACGACCTGCTGCCGGCCCTCGCCATGGCTTCCCAGGATCCGCCGCAATCGATGCCCATCCGCCTGGTGAAAGGCACGGCAGCCTTTACGGGCGTCGTCACGGGAACGATCAGTGATCCTCGCATCAATGGCCACGCCGCGCTCACGAACTTCCTCGTCCAGGACCACAAGCTCGATCGATTCGCAGCCGATGTGAACGCGGCCAGCAATGCCGCCGGCGTGACCAACCTATCGCTCCGCGCCGGACAGATCGAGCTCACCGCCAGCGGCAGCCTCGGATTGCATAACTGGAAGCCGGCCGACACCGATCCAGTGGTGGCCAACGCATCGATCCGCAGCGCCGACGTGCGCCCGGTGCTGGCCCTTGCGGGCCGTCCGGATGAGCCGATCACCGGCGCTCTGAGCGTCGACGTGCAGGCCACCGGCACCTTCGCCGACCCTCACGCTCGCCTCCAACTCGCTCTTAGTGGCGGCCAGTTCGAAAACGAGCCCTACCAGCGGCTGCAGGCCGTCCTGACTTACTCCGCAAACCGCATCGACCTCAATGATGCGCAAGTCGTCCTCGCCGCCGGCCAGGTCGACGCCAGCGGCACCTTCGAACATTCGCCGAACGACTTCAAGACCGGCCATGTCCAGTTCCACCTCGCGAGTTCCGCCATCGTGGTCGAGAAACTTCAGAACGTCCGCCGGCGCGAGCCCGACGTCAGCGGCACGGTCGAGTTCGGCGCCGACGGCGCGGCGTTGTTCCAATCCGTTCCCGGTCAGCCGCCCCTCGTGCCCCAGAGCATCAACGGGCGACTCAGCGCCCACGCGGTCACATCGGGCCGGAGACCGCTGGCGGACGTGCAGGCGACCGTCACCATGCGCGGCCGGCAGGTTGTCTTCGACCTCAACTCGAAAGTGGCCGATTCGGAAATTCGAGGCGGCGGCACGCTGGACACAACGGGGAGCTATCCCCTCGATGCAAAGTTCACCTTCACTCCCGTGACGTTCGCCGCCGTCGAGCGGCTGCTGGCCAAGCCCGGCACAACGCCCTCGAAATCCATCGACGGATCGGTCGAAGGCAACCTGACTGCCTCCGGCCCGCTGCTGACACCGGAGAACCTGAAAGCCGCGCTGACTCTGACGAAGCTCGAAGTGACCGCCCCCGTTACCACGCCTGGCCGGGAGCAGACAGTCGTGGTCCGAAACGCCGCGCCCATCGTCATCAACCTCGACCACCGCACCGTCGTTGTCCAGAGCGCGCGCTTCAACGGACCATCCAGCAATCTCAACCTGAGCGGCAAGGTGGATCTCGCCAGCATGCAGACGGACGCGCACGCCGACGGCGACATCGGGCTCCAACTCATCCAGACTCTCGATCCCGACGTTTTCGCTGGAGGCGATATCCGCTTGAACGCGGCCGTGAAGGGCCAGCTTTCGCACCCACACATCGATGGCCGCCTCGACATCCGCAACGTTTCGATCAACCAGACCGGCTTCAGCAATGGTCTGGCCAATGCGAACGGAGAGGTCGTTTTCAGCGGCACGCAGGCCGAAATCCGCAAGCTAACCGGCCAAAGCGGCGGAGGCGATATCGTGTTGGGCGGCGTGGTGCGCTACGGGGGCCCGGCGCTGGATTTCCGTCTCGCCGCCACCGTCCACCATGTGCGGCTGCGACCCTCGAACACGCTCAGCGCCCAGGTCAACGCCAAGCTCAATGTGGCCGGGACTACCAATCATAGCCTCGTATCCGGAAATGTTTCGATCCTCGACGTCGCCATGCAGTCCCACGGCGACATCGGCTCAATCCTCACCGAAACGGCGACGCCGCCCAGCGCGCCGTCGGCTCAAACCGGCCTTCTCTCGAACATGCGCTTCGATGTTCGTATCGACACGGCGCCCGGCTTCCAGTTCGAAAGCGAACTTTCGCAGGACCTCCAGGCAGAGGCGCACCTGCGCCTGCGCGGCAGCCCAAGCCGGCCCGCCATGCTCGGCCGCATCACGGCCGACGGAGGCACTCTGGTGTTCTTCGGCAACAAGTACACGGTCACCCAAGGTGTGGTGAAGTTCCAGAACCCTGCGCGCATTGACCCGGTGGTCGACCTGGGCCTCGAAACCAAGGCCAACGGCATCACCGTGGATCTGGCCGTGAAGGGCCCCGTGGACCATCTGAAGCTGACCTACACCTCTGATCCGCCCATGGAATTCTCCGACATGGTGTCGCTGCTGGCCACCGGCAAGGTATCGTCCACAACCGATCCGGTTCTTGCGGCCCAGCAGCCTCTGGTGCCGCAGCAGAGCTTCGCGCAGACCGGTGCCTCGGCCATTCTGAACCAGGCCGTGGCCGCTCCAGTCTCCGGCCAACTCCAGCGCCTCTTCGGTGTAACCTCTCTCAAGATCGATCCGCAAATCATAGGCCCGGAGAGCATCCCGCAAGCGCAAATGGCGCTTGCGCAGCAAATCACCAAGGACCTCTCTTTCACTTACATTCAGGACCTCACGTCCTCGAACCCTCAGGTGATTCGCATCGAATGGGCCATGACTCCCGTGTGGTCCGCCGTCGCCACCCGCGAGCCTGACGGGGAATTCGGCGTCGATCTCTACTATAAGTGGCAGTTCCACTGATCCTCGTTGTAGGCACGGAAGTGTTTACCCACCTGCGCATCTGGTCGTGTCCTCTCAGTAAGCGTGCGTTGGATCGCGGCGCGCATCGACTGTCGGTTAGGAAGCAAGTTGCTGGCTGTCAAAGATGAAGACGTCTTCGACATTCAAGTATTCTGTCAAGCACACTGGATGCTGTTTTTCAGCCCAGAGCGTCGGTCCGCGGCCGGTTTGTGTGGAGCCGCACCTTCGGTGGCACTGGCGAGTGATTGGCGGGGCTGAGTCGGCCCGCACACTGGGTGGGTCTACTTCGAGTACCATGGGTTCCTGATCGCAACAGTGGCAGGTTCTGGCAATGACGATCCGCACGATTCTCCTACCCGTCGATTTCTCAGGTCCGGCCAAAGCCGCCGCGTGCCAGGCTAGACTCCTGGCAGAGCACTTCGGCGCGCATCTGAAACTTTTGCATGTGCTGCCTTATCCGCTGGCGATGCCCGGGGCGCCGGAACACGGCCTCCGGCTCGGGGAGTGGTTCACCGGACGAGCCACGCAGGACGCCTCCGAGCTGAAATCGTTCTTCGCCCAGGAACCGAAGGGCGTGCCCCTGGAGAGCGTCGTACTTGAAGGCGACCCGGCGATGCGAATCGTCGAATACGCCAATGCAAACAGTGTGGACCTGATTGTGATGCCGGCGCACGGATACGGCCCATTTCGCCGCTTCCTCCTGGGGTCAGTCACCGCGAAAGTGCTGCACGATGTGGATTGTCCAGTGTGGACGGGTATTCATGTCGAGGAAGTGTCGTGCGGCGAAACCCTCAACATCCGCAAAGTCGTCTGCGCCGTCGGCCTGGGTCCCGAAAGCACGAAACTCATCGGCTGGGCGTCGGAGGCCGCCGGTTCCTTTGGCGCCCATCTGTTCCTGGTGCACGTGATTCTCGACCCTGAGCCGGGGGACGGCGGGTATCTTCGATCCGGTTCAGCGGACTCCGCCGCGGACCGGGCACGGGAGCGCATCGAGGAGCTGAAGCGCCAGTGCGGAGCGGACGCGGAAGTGATCATCGCGGGCGGCGAGATCCCAAAGGCGGTGCGCCAGCAACTGGAAAAACTCAGCGCCGACTTGCTGATCATCGGCCGCAGCCCGCAGGCGGGCATCTTCGGCCGATTGCCGACGAACGCCTACGCTGTCGTTCGCGATTCGCTCTGCCCCGTGGTAAGCGTGTAGCCACACGGCAACGGGCGCGTCAGTGCGCCGGGCGTATTCGAAGCGGTACCGGCGTCAGGGGAGTCTTTGCCGAAGCAATTCCTCGACGTCTCCGATCTTTTCCCCCAGCAGATTGAGCTTGCTTGCCAGACCCTGGATTTCCACCTCCGCCCGGCAGTTTACGTCGTAGTCGAGTTCGCCGCGCAGGCGATCTTTCGTATCCTGCCGGTTCTGGCTCATCATGATGACCGGCGCCTGGAGCGCGGCGATCATGGAAAGGAACAGGTTCAGGAGGATGAAAGGATAAGGATCCCACGCAGAGCTGCCAATGTGGACATTGAGCCAAACATAGGCCGCGGCCAGTGCGGCAAACGTCAGTATGAACGCCCACGACCCGCCAAACCGGGCCACAGAGTCCGCGAGGCGCTCTCCGAAAGACGACCCCTTTTCGATCACATCGTTCGGGTGGCGCGCCGAGCGGCGTTTCACGAGTTGCTGGGAGGTGTGAAACTGTCGACTGAGCACAGCCAGCATATCCATTCCCGCCAGCGGCTTGCGCTCAAGCAGTACAGCGATGTCGTGGCGATCGATTTCGATGCAGACGGTCTGCTCGACGGCGACGGCGTCGGTCTGATGAGGAGTTCCTTCGAGCATGGAGGCAAAGCCGAAAAATTCCCCGGGGACAGGCCGGTCCACGATCACTTCCTGCTGGTCCTCGTCCATGGTCTGGACGCGCACCGCGCCGGAGACCACCACGAAGCCTCGTCCCCCGGGCTCGCCGGTCTTATAGATCCTCTGGCGAGGGGCGAACTCCTTCATCTCGACCTGCCCAGCCAGAACAGCCGTCTCTTCCTCGTCCAGCAATGCAAAGAGCGGGACTCGTTTCAGGACTTCCGGATTACACGCCATGTGTCACCTCACGCGTTAGGGAACCTTCCGGATTTTACACTGAGACCAGGCTCGACATCATCCCCGGGTGCCGGCAGCCGAGGTTTATTGCCTGACAGGAACTATTACGGAACTATGACATTCCGAGCGCTGCGGGCGTGATAGCTTGGGGCTTGATCGGCTATTAATATGCAATCCTCTCATCCACAAGGTCCTGACGCTCGCGTTCTGCTGAGCAGCGTTTTTGGCCCCTACGCCCAGGACGACGATTTCGGCAGCCGCTCCATCAATCCCATGGAGCTGTATCACAACCAGGTCACGCGCGAGCAGGGCGAGTTCTCCATCCGCATGTTCCACCGCTCCTGGGGACTCATGATGATCCAGCAGAACATCGTCAACCCGTCGACGCTGCTGGACTTTCCCACACGCGAGCAGTTCGCTTCCGAGCTGACGTCGCATCACTACGACGTGGTGGGCATTTCGTCCATCATCGTCAACGTCGGCAAAGTGCGCGAGATGTGCCGCATGGTGCGGGAACTGTCGCCGGGTTCCGTCATCGTTGTGGGAGGCCACGTCGCCGCGGTCCCGGATATCGAGGGCATGATCGACGCCGACCACATCGTAAAGGGCGAAGGCATTTCCTGGATGCGGAGCTACTTCGGCCAGGACCCGGACGCGGCGGTGAAGCATCCGGACATCGTCTCCGGCTTCGGGCATCGCATCATGGGACTGCACATTCCGGGCCGGTTTCGCAGCCCGGCCGCCACGGTGATCCCTTCGGTGGGCTGCCCCATGGGCTGCAACTTCTGCACCACGTCTTCCTTCTTCGGCGGCAAGGGCAAGTTCCACAACTTCTTCGAAACGGGCGATGAGTTGTACGATGTCATGTGCGGGCAGGAAGAACGTCTGAAGGTCCATTCGTTCTTCATCATGGACGAGAACTTCCTGCTGCAGCGCGAACGCGCGATGCGGTTGCTGGAGCGCATGCGCGAGGGCGGGAAGAGCTGGGACCTGTACGTCTTCTCCTCGGCCAACGCGATTCGCAAGTACAGCATGGAGGAGCTCGTGCAACTGGGCGTTTCCTGGCTGTGGCTGGGCCTGGAATCGCAGCAATCGGACTACGCCAAGCTGGACGGCACCGACACGGTCACGCTGACCCGCGAGTTGCGCGAGCACGGCATCAAGCTGCTGGGCTCCACCATCATCGGTCTCGAACACCACACGCCCGAGAACATCCGCGAGGAGATCGACTATGCGATCTCGCACGACACGGACTTCCACCAGTTCATGCTGTACACGCCCGTGCCGGGCACGCCCTTGTACCAGCAGATGGAGTCCGAGGGACGCCTGCTGGACGTGAACCTGGCCGATATTCACGGTCAGGACCGTTTCAACTTCGAGCACGCGGCGATCTCGCGCGAGGCTTCCAAACGATACCTCGACCTGGCTTTCCTGCGCGACTTCGAACAGAATGGGCCCAGCTTGTTCCGCATCTGCCGCACCACCTTCGAGGGCTGGAAACGGTATCGCAACTACCCGGACCCGCGCGTGCGCGAACGTTTCGCGCGCGAGCTTTCCAGCCTGCGCCACGCCTACACGGGCATGCTGTGGGCCATGGAACACCGGCTGCGCGACACGAATAAAGCGGTCAGCCGCCGCATCCGCGAGCTGCGCACGGACATCCTTCGGGAATCGGGTCTGGATGCGCGCATCGCCTCGGCCGTAGTCGGTCCACTGATGTTGTGGGCCGCGAAACGCGAACGCAAACGCCTCGCCACCGGGTCGGGCTACGAGCCGCACATGATTGTGGAGCGCCACAACTGGGCCGCGGCGACTAGTTGAGGCCAGGTGGGCGGCGCGAACCGTCGCCCCGTGCCAGCATCCATGGGGAAGTGCCGCCGGTGATCTCGTTCCTGTTGAGCAACCCTGTTCGGTATGGGTCACACCGAGTTGAGGCGCCGGTTTCAGCGCGGGTCAGTTTTCGTGGGCGCTTACGGGCAGAGGCTCCGGTGTCGTGGCCTGCACCGGTTGAATCAAGGCTGTTTTGG
>CAZBQQ010000015.1:19945-33673 GCA_964493965.1 uncultured Solibacteraceae bacterium | reverse complement strand
ACGGGCAGAGGCTCCGGTGTCGTGGCCTGCACCGGTTGAATCAAGGCTGTTTTGGACGGCACCCCCGCCTGGATGGGTAGGTTAGGCGCAAGCTCGGTTCCGACGGAGTAGATGAGAATCCGCACCGTACCCCAGCCGGCTTCCGAGTTCGCATCCGTCTGCTTGCCCATGCCCAGGGTTCTCAGCTGACTGTCGTCGAAGCCGAAGTTCTCGACGAGATATTCGCGCACAACCGCGGCGCGGGCCGCTGTCAGCACCAGGTCCTTCTGCGCATCGCCCAGTCCGACGGATGCCACCACCACCGCACAACCGAACCGAGTGCTGGCGAGAAACTCGCCGGCGTCGTTCAGGGACTTCCGGTCCTTGAGCTTGGCTGAATCCTGCTTGTCGAATAGCTGCTTTGCCGGGTAGGTGAATTCCTTCATCGGCGTGCCATCCGGCAGCTGTACGACCGCATTTCTTGCCAGCTCGGCAGAGTCCTCGTAACCACGGCTCTTGAAGTAACCGCGCAACAAGAAGTTGTGCTTCAGTGCTTCCATGTTCTCCTGGAAGTCGGTAACGCCCGCCTGCGCGCGCGACACCGTATCATTCAAAGCGCTGGTCGTCTGTGCCAGGTTGCTGTAGAGCTGTTTGTCGTTGACCAGCGCTCCTACGGTTCCGCGACCGCCATCGATCTTGGCGCTGATCGACTCAAGATGCTCCGTCGCGCGGGTGGCGTTCTGAATCGCCTGCTGGCTGGTATCCAGAATGACGCTCGTCTTTTGGAGCAGGGCGGACATCTCGAGCGGCGGCTGGCTGGCGAGAAGGCCGCCGTCCTGCACGTCGGCTGTCCCAGCGGATCCAAAGGAGATGGCCAGATACTGGTTGCCCAACAGCCCCTCGGTTTCGATCGAGACCACGGAGTCCTGCTTGATGATCTCGTGCGTCGATCTGTCGAGGTCCATGACGATCGTAACCTTGTCGCCGGTTTTGTGAGGCAGCACGATGCTGCGCACGGTTCCGCTGTGAACGCCGCCGACCCGCACGTCGGCTCCGGCGTCTAACCCCACCACGTTGTCGAACTGTGCCTTCAACTGGTACGTGGAAGTGAACAGATACTGCTTACTCCCGATAATGAAGATACCGATTGCCAGAATTATCAGTGTCGCAATGACGAACGCTCCCAACCGCGCGGCTCTCGACATATTTTCTCCTACGAGTTCCTTAGAAAGTCCTTGACGCACTCGACGTCACTGTTCTGAAGGTCGTCAAACGTGCCTTCGATAGCCACATTTCCCTTGTGGAGCAGGGCCAGACGGTCCGCAATCGTCTTCGCGCTGTGCAGATCGTGAGTCACCACGATGGACGCCATGCGATACTGCTCCTGAAGCTGGAGGACGAGGTCGTCGATCTCGCCGGAACTGATAGGGTCGAGGCCGGCGGTAGGCTCGTCGAGCAGCAGAATATCCGGCTCCAAAGCCAGCGCACGCGCCAGTCCCACTCGTTTCTGCATTCCACCCGAAAGATCCGAAGGCATCTTCGCGAGATTCCCTTCCATGCCGACCTGGGCCAGCAATTCCTTTACGCGATGGTGCCGGTCGGACTTGGACAGTTCCTTGCGGTGGTGTTCCAGCGGAAAAGCTACGTTCTGCTCGACGGTCAGCGAATCGTAGAGTGCGGCGTGCTGAAACAGGAAGCCCATCTTCTTCCTGATTTCGCCGAGCCGGTCGAGAGACAGGCCGGCGATGTCCCGCCCGTGGATGCGCACCGATCCCGAGTCCGGCTTCTGGAGGCCGACTATTAGTTTGAGCAGTACGCTCTTGCCGGTTCCACTGCGCCCCAGAACCGCCAGCGTCTCGCCCCGGTTCACCGTCAGAGTAATTCCGTTCAGAACCTTTTGACTGCCGAAGGACTTCTGCAGATCCTCGACGGCGACAGCGGCCGCACTGCCGTCTTCCCCGGCTGCCTGGTGCTTGGTCGCAAGTTGATCAGTTGTGGTCATAGGGCGTTATGGGAAGAAGATAATAATGACCTTCACGAGCACGACATCGGCCAGGATCACGAACAGCGAGGACAACACGACCGAACTGGTGGCCGCACGGCCGACGCCCTCTGCGCCTCCGCGCGTCCGCATTCCCTGAAAACACGCGATCAGCCCGATGATGACGCCGAACACAGCGGTTTTGAACGTAGGCGGCAGGAAATCATTGAAGCCAGCACCCTTAAAGCCGTTGCTGATGAACTGGTGGAACGAGATCGGCTCGACCAGCGTAAGCGCAACCCATCCCATTACCAGGCCGCATAGGTCGGCAGCGAGGGTCAGGAGTGGCAGCATCAGTGTGCAAGCCAGGATTCGGGTCGCCGCCAGTAGCTTATACGGGTTTACCGCCGATGCCTCGATGGCGTCGATCTGCTCGGTAACTTTCATCGACGCCAGCTCCGCGCCAATGCCGGCGCCTACCCGGCCACTTACCACGAGACCGGTGATGATGGGACCGATTTCGTGGATCACGGAGAACACGATGGCGGCGGGAAGCAGCGATTTCGCTCCGAAGCGAGTCAGGCTGTACCGGGTCTCGAGCGAGAGCACGACTCCGATGGCCCCGCCTGCCAATGCCACCAGCGGCAGGGACTTCGATCCGACCTCGTCGAGCTGCCGGAACAGTTCGCGGAATTCAAACGGCGGTGTGACTGTGGCCCGCGCAACCCGCCAGCAGAACAGAGCCAGGTCGCCGAACCACTCGAAGAACCCGGTGACCAGGTTCCAGGACGAGCTTATGGCGGAAAATGCGCCGGCGGCTGGCGCCAGTGTTCGGCCGCTCATCGGACTGATCCTGGATCAGGCGCTCCGTGTCCGTTATTTAAATGCATGCGATGAAGCAAGGAGTGGGGACCGCCATAGAAAAACTCCAGTGAGATGTTCCCGGCCACGGCAAACAGCAGGTTGTAGTTGCCCATGCGGAACGCATCCTTGGCGCCGAAGCGGTTGGGGTACCAGCCATAGATGGCGGTCATGGTCCCCGCATACGGCGCAACCAGCGCAGGGAGAGAGAAGACTGTTCGGCCCTCAAGGCCGCGGCGTGACGTCAAGGTCGAAAGCACGGCATGTCCCAGCCGTGGAAACACGCCCGTGCAGTCGCAGCGGTAGTACAGCGTGTCTTCCCTAAAGGCCTTTGCCAGGGCATAGCGCGTGCTGATGCTTGTCGCTGCGATTCCGTAGGAGGAGCCGAATCGCCTGCCGAAACCCTTTGCACCCTGGCCCCACTCCGGAGGCGAGTTACTGATCTGACTCACGCCGGCCGCGATCGCGGCTCCGGTGGCGGGATACGGACCGAACGCGTCGAAGAAGTAGTTGTGCAGCTTCGTTGTCTCGGTCGGACGGGTGTATGGCAGCTCTGGTTGCGCCGGCGTTGCGGCGGCAACCGCGGTGGGGGAACCCACCGAATCGGCCGACGAATCCGCCGAGGCCAGCGCCGGAAGGGCTCCGAGACTCGCGATTACCAGCAAGGAGAGCAAGCCTCCCGCGAAGCCAGCCCCGTTTTCGTTATGGTCGTGGCGCATGCTGGTTCCTCCAGTGCTTCTATAAGCACAAGGGGTGCCAATGTCTTCAGGGCGGCACATGCGCGTTTCCCGTTTGAATAGCGCCAGACTCGTCCACAGGCGGTGCAGCCTTTGCACCCGACTTGAGCAAACTCTGCACCTGCCTTCAGGGCTCTATGTTGCAAGACGAGGGTACAAGCGAGAACCAACAAACACCAGAATGGTGGTAGTCACGAGAATGACGGCATAGTCTCGAGCGAGCCCAAAGGCGCTCACGCTGCCGGCCAGCATGAAAGTGCGTAGCGCGTCGACGACGTAGGTCAGCGGATTGAGATGAGAAATGGTCCGCAGCCAGGCGGGCATGATCGCGGTGGGGTAGATCGCGTTGCTGGCGAAAAACAGCGGCATGGTGAGCACCTGGCCGACTCCCATGAAGCGCTCGCGCGTCTTCACCAGGCACGCGATGATGAGCGAAAAGGTCGAGAACAGCGTGGAGGCCAACACCACGACGACCAGCACGTTGAGCAGTGCAAACGGTGACCAATTCAGCTTCACGCCGAGCAACAGAGAAAGCGCGTAGACGATCACTGCCTGCGAGAGCGTTCGGAAACCGGCGGAGAGGCCTTTGCCCAGCACCAGCGCCGCGCGCGGCGTGGGGCTGGCGAGGAATTTCTGTACGATGCCGAGGTCGCGCTCCCAGATGACGTTGATGCCGTAAAAGATGGCCACGAACAGAACGCTTTGCGCCAGGATGCCGGGAGCGATGAAGTCCAGATAGGGAACGTTGCCGGTGTGCATCGCGCCGCTGCGCGAGAACACCTGCCCGAAGATCAGCAGCCAAAGCGCGGGCTGGAGAGCGCGGGTGATGAGCTCCGTAAAATCGTGGCGGAGCTTGCGCACCTCGAATTCGGTGATGACGAAAGTCTTCTCGACAAAGCCGGTCAAGGGTCGAACGAAGGGGACTGTCATAGGGTCCGGATTAACCAAGTCGCTGGGCCGTAGCGCGTTCGGCGGCGACACCGCGGAAGTTGCCGCCGGAATCGAGAGCGGTGCCGGCATAGTGGACGAAGACCTCGTTCAGTGTGTGGCCACCTCCAAACGAGGCTTCGAGCTCTTTGACCGTGCCTAGCGCGTCCATCTTGCCCAGGTGCATGATCGCGATGCGGTCGCAATGGCTCTCGGCCTCCTCCAGATAGTGGGTAGTGAAGAACAGGGTGGTGCCATAGTTGGCTCGCAGGTCGACGAGATGTTTCCAGACGGCGTCGCGCGCAATCGGGTCGAGGCCGACCGTCGGCTCATCGAGAAAGAGCACCCGCGGCCGGTGCAGCGTGGACTGGCCGATTTCGAGGCGCCGGACCATTCCACCGGAGTATTCGCTCACCAGGCGGCCGGCATCGGCAGTCAGGTTCATGAACTCCAACGCTTCCCCGATGCGCGCCTCCCGCTCGCGGCGCGGCAGGTCGTAGAGCTTCGCGAAAATGAGCAGGTTCTCGTAGCCGGTGAGCGAACCGTCCACGGAGACGGCCTGCGGCACATACCCAATGGAACGGCGGACATCGACCGCCTGGGTTTTTATCGAGAAACCGGCCACGCGCGCCTCTCCCGAGGACGGCGGCAGCAGCGTGGTGAGCATCTTGATCGTGGTGGTCTTGCCAGCCCCGTTGGAGCCGAGCAAACCGAAGACCTCGCCGGGTCTGACCGAAAGGGTCAGGGCATCGACGGCCGTAAATGCGCCGAAGCGGCGAGTGAGGGATTCGATTTCGAGAACGGTGTCCATTACTTAAACGCCTTGACCAGCGCCTCGAATTCCACTCCGAGCGATTTGTCGTGTGGCGTTACGGGCGGGACCGCGCGGTCGATACCGAGCAGTTGGTAGACGGCCATCTGGGCCGCTCGAACCGAATACTCCACCGTGAAGACGACATCGTCCGGTATTTCGACGAACTGGCTGATGAACGCGAGATTCTTCGATCCGCGTGGAACCGGCAGCGGCCGGTCACTGCGCAGCCGCGGCATGAACATGCTGGTCATGTAAGGCATGCGGCAAGGAATGCACGTGGCCGCTTCAACGGTCTCCAGATCGAAGCGCAGGTGGCCGCAAAGCTCCCGCAGGATTTCCGCGCCGTTGCAGTCGGCCATCGGCTTCGCAACGAAATCGCCGATCCGGTCCGGGAACAGCGCGTATCCCCAGAACACTTGTACGCCGGCAGGCTGTTTTGGGAAGTGGGGTTGATGGGCCAGCACGATAGACATCAGCCAGTTCGAGTCCTTGAACGTCACGAGGCCGCCCGTGCCCGGCTGATTCCCGCTGAAGTGAACCATCTGGTCGAAGAACGCGGAATTCTGCAGCGTGACGGTAAACGACTCCCAGTACGACTGCGCGATGCAGGCGTTGAAAGCCGCGGGATTGCCGAACTGCGGGCGGCCCTCCGACAGCTTCTCCCAGAGTGCCCAGCCGCCGCTATCGGCCTTGGTAAGCTTTGCGGGCGCGCTCACCATCGAACCCAGGCTGGAGGCATCGGTCATGGAGCCGTTTTGCACGAAGACAAAGTCACCCGCATTGACGGCAATCGTTTCGCTTCTGTCCGCCTGCATACAGATGCCCGTCACGATGAACTCGTCGTCCGCGGTCTTGTGATCGAGGTCCGTCACTCTGCATCCCGTAACCAGCCGGACGCCTCGTGCCTGGAGCCAGCGCTCGATGGGTAGAACCAGCGAGTCGTACTGGTTGTAGATGGTTCGCTTAACGCCCGCGAGGGTTTCAATGCGCGAGAACTCAAGCAGGAAGCGATGCAGGTAACGCTTGAACTCAACGGCGCTATGCCAGGGCTGGAACGCGAATGTGGTGGACCACATGGTCCAGAATGGCGTCTCGAAGAACTCGGGCGAAAGCCAGTCCGTGATGCAAGTCGAGCCGAGCGCGTCTTCGCCACTCTGGCTGAGTTTCAGTAACTCGACCCGGTCCTGCATGGAGAACCCCATCGAAGTGACGGGGACCTTCGCGCGGCGGCTGTCAACCAGCCTGGCCATCGAGTTCGCCTTGTGCCGCTCATTGAACTCCACGGTTTCGTCGAATACCGACTTACCTTGCTGTTCGAGTGACGGAATCGATTTGTAAAGATCCCAGGTGCACTCGTAGTTATCGGTTGTCATCATGCGTCCGCCGCGCATGGAGTATCCGGCCGCGGGGTCTCCGGCACCGTCCAGGCTTCCGCCCAGGACGGGCGCCGCCTCAAGGATCGAGATGTTTCCGCCAGGCATGCCGCCATCGCGAATCATGAAGGCCGCGGCGGCCAGGGATCCGATGCCGCCACCCACGAGATAGGCCTTCGCATTTGTGCTCATGTGATCTGGTTCTTCAGCAGATTTGGGACCAATCCCGCTCGGCGTAAAGATTGGTTGGCCACGTGCAGACGGGGAGCACATGCAAAACCAAGGCATCGAAACGTACGGCACAGTTCGGGCCAGAGAGGCGGGAACCGGGCCCGATTCCGGTGGCCAGTCGGGGGACACTCAGGGACTGTCGGACATCGCGGAGGCGGGTTCGGAAAGCGTCCTGGAACTGGTCGAAGACGGGCAATCCTTCGAGGCGGAGGTGGTTGGCGGCGTGGAGGACGCAGCCGAGCCAGACGTGGCTGAAGTCCACACGAGAGAAGTCCCGGAGGACGATGTGCCTTCCGAATACCTGGCGGGGGACTAAGTATCGCTGGCGTCGCTGGTGCAGACTCTGCACTCGCCATGACGGATTCTGCAGGTGCGCCCACTGCCGGTCTGCCTCGCCAGGCGCAAATCGTGGGATTGGTGCTGCGCGTGCATTGGGCGTTGGTTCACGACAAAGGAGAGAGGAAATGTCCAAACTAGACGCGGTGGTTGCCGTTTATAGCACGCATGTGGAAGCGGAAGAAGCGGTCAAGGAACTTCAGCGCGCGGGACTCGACATGCGCACCATGTCCATCATCGGCAAGGATTCCCACACCGATGAACACGTGGTCGGTTACTACAATACCGGCGACCGGATGAAGTACTGGGGCAAGACGGGCGCCTTTTGGGGAGGCTTCTGGGGACTGCTCTTCGGATCGGCCTTCTTTGCCATTCCGGGTATCGGCCCTGTGCTGGTAGCCGGCCCCGTGATTGCGTGGATCGTGGGCGCGTTGGAAGGCGCGGCGGTAGTCGGGGGCTTGAGCGCGATTGGCGCCGGGCTGTACGGCATGGGCATTCCAAAGGACAGTGTCGTTCAGTACGAACTGGCCCTCAAAACGGATCAGTTCCTGCTGATGGTGCATGACACGGCCGCGGAAGTAGAAAAAGCGCGAGCCATCATGGAGCGCACACGGCCGGTCCGTGTGACAACTCACCCGGCCGTTGCTGCAGTAGGGGCGGCCGCATAGTAGCCAGAGACCAACCGGAGAGACAAAGACGATGCTAACGAAAAGTACCGACTTCAAGGGTCTTGCGATCCGAGCGACCGACGGCGAGCTTGGGACCGTGGACCAGTTGTACTTCGACGATGAGACGTGGGCCGTCCGCTATCTCACGGTAGACACCGCAGGCTGGCTTGGCGGGCGGCAGGTGCTGATCTCGCCGATCTCCGTCATCCAGACGGACTGGCAGGCGAGGCGCCTGGATGTGGCGTTGACGAAGGAGCAGGTTGAAAACAGTCCCGACATCTCGACGCACGAGCCCGTGTCTCGCCAGCACGAGGCCGCATATCTCAGCTATTACGGGTATCCCGATTATTGGGGCGGCCCGTACCTGTGGGGCCCGGCGCTCCAACCGTCGCAACTGGCCGCTTTCTGTTCGGCTCCGACCAAAGAAGCGGGGGCCGAGAGGATCCGGCAGGAGTCCACGGATTCGCACCTGCGCAGTACCGAAGCGGTCACTGGATACTACATTGGGGCGGCCGATGGCGAGGTCGGGCATGTGGACGGATTTGTCGTGGACGATGAAGCCTGGGCTATCCGCTACATCGAGGTGGCAACGCGGAATTGGTGGCCGGGCAAAAGGGTACTGGTTTCGCCGGCATGGATTGAGCGGGTAAGCTGGACCGATTCCAAGGTCTACGTCGGCCTCACTCGGGAAGCTATCCAGAACGGCCCGGAGTACGTGGAGTCGATGCCAATTACTCGAGAGTATGAGAATCGGCTCTACTTCCACTACGGCAGACCGCCATACTGGCTGCACCGGGCTGAATACCGGTCGTCTTTTTCCGTGAGCACCGTGTAAGTCAGGGCGGCGGCGGCTCGGCGAGCCTGCCCGAGGCGACCTTGCGACAAAAGGAGGACCGAAGCATGCCAACGACTCTTGCGCCGGAACTGCTCCACAGGATGAACGCCTATTGGCGCGCCGCCAACTATCTATCGGTCGGCCAGATCTATCTGTATGACAACCCGCTGCTGAAGCGGCCGCTGGCGCTGGCGGATGTAAAGCACATGCTCCTGGGACACTGGGGTACAACTCCCGGGCAGAACTTCATCTATGTGCACTTAAACCGGGTCATCAAGAAGTACGACCTCGACATGATTTACGTCTCCGGCCCCGGACACGGCGGACCGGCCGTTGTGGGCAACACCTACCTCGAAGGCACTTACAGCGAGATCTATCCCAACATCAGTCAGGATGAGGCCGGGCTTCGGAAGCTCTTCGTTCAGTTTTCATTTCCCGGAGGAATCCCCAGCCACGCGTCTCCCGAATGCCCCGGATCGATCCACGAAGGCGGCGAGCTGGGCTATTCCATCAGCCACTCATTTGGAGCCGTTTTCGACAATCCTGATCTCGTGGTCGCCTGCGTCGTCGGCGATGGCGAGGCGGAAACCGGGCCGCTGGCCACTGCATGGCACTCCAACAAGTTCCTCAATCCGGCCACCGACGGCGCGGTCCTGCCGATCCTGCATCTCAACGGCTACAAGATCTCCAACCCGACAGTCCTGGCGCGCATCACGCACGAGGAATTGGAGCAGTTACTCCGCGGTTACGGATGGACGCCGTACTTCGTCGAGGGCGATGAGCCCGAGCCCATGCATCAGGCCATGGCCGCAACGCTCGACTCGGCGGTGGAGCAGATCAAGCAGATCCAGCAGGACGCGCGCGTCCACGGCAACCTCGCGCGGCCGCGCTGGCCGATGATCGTCCTCAATTCACCCAAGGGCTGGACCGGGCCGAAGGTGGTGGACGGGCTGCAGGTCGAAGGCACATTCCGTTCGCACCAGGTGCCGATCTCGGACCCAGCCACCCATCCTGAACACCTCAAACTGCTGGAAGACTGGCTGCGGAGCTACCGGCCCGAGGAACTCTTCGATGAGCAGGGCCGCCTGATGCCGGAACTGGCCGACCTCGCTCCCAAGGGCGAGCGGCGCATGGGCGCGAATCCGCACGCCAACGGCGGCATTCTGCTGCGCGACCTGCGGATGCCGGATTTCCGCGACTACGCGGAGGACGTGCCCTCGCCAGGGGCGCGCGGAATCGGCGACACGCACGTGCTCGGGCCATTCCTGCGCGATGTGGCCAAGCTGAACGGCCAGCAGCGGAACTTCCGGGTCTTTGGCCCTGACGAGACGCTCTCCAACGGACTGGAGGCCGTGTTCGAGGCTACCAAACGACAATGGGACGCCGCCACCGTGCCGAACGACGAGTTTCTCGCGCCCGATGGCCGTGTCGTGGAGACGCTCAGCGAGCACCAGTGCGAGGGCTGGCTCGAGGGCTACCTGCTCACCGGGCGGCATGGCATCTTCAACTGCTATGAGGCGTTCATCCACATTGTCGATTCGATGTTCAACCAGCACGCCAAGTGGTTGAAGGTCACATCGCACCTGCCGTGGCGGAGGAAGATCGCGTCACTGAACTACCTGCTGGCCTCGCATGTCTGGCGTCAGGATCACAACGGCTTCACGCACCAGGATCCCGGTTTCCTCGACCACGTCGTCAACAAGAAGGCCGAGATCGTGCGTGTTTACCTTCCGCCGGACGCGAACTGCCTGCTGTCGGTGATGGACCACTGCCTGCGCAGCCGCCATTACGTCAACGTCGTAGTGGCCGGAAAGCACCCTGCCCCGCAGTGGCTCTCGATGGACGCCGCGGTCAAGCACTGCACCGAGGGCATCGGCATCTGGCAGTGGGCCAGCAACGATCAGGCCGTTGCCCCGGACGTGGTCATGGCCTGCTGTGGCGACGTGCCCACGCTCGAAACGCTCGCCGCCGTTTCCATTCTGCGCGAGCGTCTGCCCGGCCTGAAAATCCGGGTGGTCAACGTGGTCGACCTCATGCGGCTGCAGCCACAAACCGAGCACCCGCACGGCTTGAGCGACAGGGACTTCGACGAGCTGTTCACCAGGGACAAGCCGGTCATCTTCGCCTTCCATGCTTACCCGTGGCTGATCCACCGGCTGACTTACCGCCGCACAAACCACGACAACATACACGTCCGCGGTTACAAGGAAGAGGGCACCATCACCACGCCCTTCGACATGGCGGTGCTGAACGATCTGGACCGCTTCCACCTGGTAATGGACGCCATCGACCGCTTGCCGCAAACCGGCGACGAGGGGATCTATTTGAAGCAGCAGCTCAAGGACAAGCTGATCGATCACAAGCAGTACATCGACAAGAATGGCGAGGACATGCCGGAGATTCGGAATTGGAAATGGAGCGTCAAATGAACGCGCAACAGCTCATAGACACGGCGAGAGCGATTGTGGCCGGCGACAAAGGCCTGCTGGCGATGGATGAAAGCACCCCCACCTGCAACAAGCGATTTGCGAAATTAGGGATTCCCCAAACCGAGGAGACCCGGCGCACATATCGGGAGTTGATTGTGACCACGCCCGGCCTTGGAGAGAGCATCAGTGGCGCGATCCTCTGCGACGAGACGATCCGCCAGCGGAAGAAAGACGGCACTCCGTTTGCCAAAGCGCTGATCGACGCGGGAATCATCCCCGGCATCAAGGTCGACGCCGGCGCCAAGGACATGGCGGCACATCCCGGGGAGAAGGTAGCCGAAGGTCTGGATGGATTGCGCGAGCGGCTGGCGGAGTACTCTCAAATGGGCGCTCGTTTTGCCAAGTGGCGGGCGGTGATTGCCGTGAGCGGTGGCATTCCCAGCCGAGGCTGCATCGAGGCCAACGCGCACGCACTGGCCCGCTATGCCGCTCTGTGCCAGGAAGCCGGACTGGTTCCCATCGTCGAGCCGGAAGTGCTGATGGACGGCGACCACACGCTGAAGCGCTGCGGCGACGTGACCGAGGAAGTCCTGCGGATCGTTTTCAGCGAGCTCTGCTCACAGCGGGTGATGCTGGAGGGTATGCTCCTGAAACCCAACATGGCGGTCCCGGGGCTAGCCTGCCTCAAGCAGGAAAGTGTGGACGAAGTGGCCGACGCAACGGTGACGTGCCTTTTGCGAGCCGTCCCGGCGGCCGTTCCGGGGATTGCGTTCCTGTCCGGTGGCCAATCCGCTGAACTCGCGTCGGCCCGATTGAATGCGATGAATGTCAGATTCAGGTCGCGAGTCCCATGGGCCCTGGCGTTTTCGTTTGCTCGCGCCATCCAGCAACCGGCTTTGGAAATCTGGCGAGGGGAAGAGGCGAACGTGCCGGCCGCGCAGCAAGCTCTCTATCATCGAGCCAACTGCAACCGCGCTGCGCGCCGCGGCGAATACAGTGCCGCGATGGAGAAGCCCTGAGCCCGAGGGGATTCCGCCACACTACCTGCCGCTCATCCGCGAGATGCCAAGCGGCGCAGCGATCCATGCTTGTCCGAGGCTGGCAGGCGCCCCCTGGATGATCTCCTGGAGGGTCTCTGCCACCCCACGCCTCGGATTTGCGGTAGTCCGGCGCGCGTTGCTGCAGCGTTTCACGCCCCGGTTGCGGCGGCTCCGAATAGCGCTCCGACGGCTGCGGTCACGGCCATGGCCAGCGCACCCCAGAACGTGACGCGTATTGCGCCGACGATGACGCCCGCGCCGCCGGTGCGCGCAGCCAAGGCTCCCAGGAGCGCCAGAAACACCAGTGAAGTTCCAGCGACCAGAGGGATCAGCGACGTCGCTGGAGCCAAGGCTGCGACCGAGAGGGGCATGACCGCGCCGGCGACGAAACTGGCTGCCGACGCCAACGCAGCCTGGATCGGACGCGCGGTGAAAGTCGCGGAGACGCCGAGTTCGTCGCGAGCGTGCGCCCCCAGGGCGTCATGGGCCATCAGTTGGTCGGCGACTTGTTTGGCGAGTTCGAGACTGAGCCCACGAGCGACGTAGATTCCCATCAGTTCGTCGCGCTCGCCCTTGAAGTCTGTCTCGAGTTCTGTACGTTCCAGCTTGAGGTCGGCCTTTTCGGTGTCCGCCTGCGAATGCACGGACACGTACTCACCCGCCGCCATCGCCATCGCTCCGGCGACCAGGCCGGCGACTCCAGCGACTACTATATTGTTGCGAGTCGCGTGCGCGGCCGCGACACCGAGCACCAGACTGGCGGTCGAGAGAATCCCGTCGTTTGCGCCCAGGACGGCCGCACGCAGCCAGCCCACGTGTCCGGCCCGGTGCCGCTCTTTTTGGACCATTGGCATCAACTACAGCGAAACGCTGATGGCAAGTCCGACGCCCGGATACCTGCGGTCGTAAAGGTAGTAACCGTTGTCGTAGTCGATGTACAGGTCATCGGTGTTATACCAGTTCTCTGCCCAGCTGTCCGGCCAGGGATCCAGCAGCATAAACGAATAGCCGCCGTCATAGAAACGCGGATAGCCCATGTACATGGTGGGTCGGCTGTGCATCCGGAACCAGTGTTGACTTCCGAAGGAGACACTGAAGCTGGCGAAAGGGATGTAGTAGCCGCCGTAACCGCCGCGCTGCGCCCAGTCGCGATGGTCGCTCTGCCAGTTGTGATCGCGACCCTGCTGGAACGTAGTGTGCGCCTGCCAGCCGCCGCCCCGCTGCCATCCCCGCTGCTGTTGCCACGCGACTGCCTGCTGCCGCGAACGCTGGGGTTGCTCTTGTTGCTGGCTCTGCGGCGCGCGTTGCGCCTGCTGCTGCGGCGGGCGCTGCTGCTGAGTCTGCTGGGCGTGCTGTTGTTGGGCCGGCTGCGGGCGCTGTGCCTGTTGCAGTGGCGGACGCTGTTGTTGAGTCTGCTGGGCCCGCTGCTGCTGGGCCGGCTGCGGGCGCTGTGCCTGTTGCAGTGGCGGACGCTGTTGTTGAGTCTGCTGGGCCCGCTGCTGTTGGGCCGGCTGCGG
>CAZBQQ010000015.1:0-19845 GCA_964493965.1 uncultured Solibacteraceae bacterium | reverse complement strand
GTGGCGGACGCTGTTGTTGAGTCTGCTGGGCCCGCTGCTGTTGGGCCGGCTGCGGGCGCTGTGCCTGTTGCTGTGGCGGACGCTGCTGTTGAGTCTGCTGGGCCCGCTGCTGCTGCGGCTCTTGGCGCTGAGCTGGTTCGGCCCGCTGCGGCTGAGCGTGCTGCTGTTGAGCGGCTGGTCGCGCCTGCTGTTGTCCTTCCGGCTTGGCCTGTTCCTTGCGCTCTTCGTGCTGCGCGTACGCAGGCACCATCACCCCGAAAAGCAGAACCAGGGCGGCAGTACTTGTAGTTCGAGTGAATTGCATTGTGATCATCCTCCGTTAGTGTCGCTGTTGGGTGTGCACGCGGACGGCCAGTCCGCGCTACGCATGTTCCAGCGCTTCCGCGGCCTCGGCCTCGGCCTTGGTCTTATTGACGGTTCCGTCCGGGTGGTTAGGGGGAGAGTAGAGCGTGTACAGCTTCAGGGGGGCCGTCCTGGACGTATTGATCACGTTATGGTAAGTGCCGGCCGGAACCACGACTGCATCTCCGTCGTGCGCCGGGCACTCGCGCTTCTCGTCAAAGACGAATCTGGCCTCTCCCTCTTCGATCCGAAAGAACTGGTCGACGTCCGGGTGCACCTCGTCACCGATTTCTTCCCCGGGCCGGAGGCACATCAGCACAAGCTGGGAGTGCTTTCCGGTGAATAGCACGTGTCGAAAGTCCGTGTTCTCCAAAGTCAGTTTCTCAATCGCTCCGACATATTCAGTCATGGCAGTGGCCTCCTATTTCCTGATTTCGTGGGTGACGTACTCGCTGCGGTCCGTGACGTCGGCCGGAGTCCTCTCCGTCGGCCTGTCCGTGGTCCCGAAGTCCGCGGCGGCTTCCGGGGCGGAGGAGATGTCGCGTGCGCCGGTGTCTCTCAGCGTCTTTTTCGCGCGCGCGCACCACTCCGAGGTGTCACAGTGAACGGACAGGAGAATGCCGCCGCGCCTGATTCTTCCCTCGTAACGCTTGGCGACGTATTCGGACAGTGGCAGGCCTGCCAGCCATCCCACGATCCAGCCGAGCGTTCCGCCGGCGCCTGCCCCGGCCAGAGTGGCCACCAGCGGTCCGGCTGCGACGAGCGCACCGAAGCCCCCAATCGCCACACTTTGAAGGGAAGCGATGAACGCCAGCGCGCCCCCGGCAACTGCCATCGCCGCGGCTCCCACCGCCGCTCCCTTCGGAGCCTTGGTGTGTTTCTCGTGTGCGAAATCCTTTGAGCCCTGGTTATCGGATGACAGGACAGAAATGTCTGTAATCCGATACCCTGCGTTGTGCAGGACGCCGACGGCGTCCGACACGGTCTTTCGGTCCTGATAGATCCCGATGACCGACGTGTTTCTTGCCATTTGGTATTTTCTCCTTTGCTTGTGCCTGTGCACGAGTCTGGCCAAGCGCGGATGGCCGCCTGCGCGGAGTAAGAGGCTAGACAGGATGCCGAAGTGCAGAAGTTGCCTCGGCAAAATGCACTTTGTGCTGCGAGCAAAGGTGGCGGGCCGGCGCTTCCCATAAAGGCCTCGGATGGCAAACGGCGGTCGGAGTGCGCACGTAAGTTACGTTCGGCAGTCGAAAGAGAGATGACTTAGGCAGGGGCATCCGGAAGTACCGCACGTTCACGCCAACAACGATGAATGGGTCGGACACGACAGCGGCGGCAACGATCCGCATTACCGCGTCGATCAGGCGTGGGCGCATGGACGCTCTACCGGCGGTTTCGGTCCGCGGCATGTATTCGTGCTCGAGGGCGGAAACTGATCGCAAGCCTCTTCAGCCCGAAACGTAGAGTCTGGACACCACGTTCGGGCATTCCGCGCGGCAACCGACATAAGCCGGTGGCGCAACCTGCGTGGCTGGCGCTGGATCTTCCGAGGTGTTTAGGTGCCTGCACGGGAAAGAACACCCCCGGGAACGGGCTCGGACTCGCGCTCTGCAAGACGGCCATCGAGTGGCATGGCGGCCGGATGCGGATGGAGTCGGTCGGCGCCTGGATCTGGATCGCCCTTCAACTTCACCCCAGCCCGCGGCCGATTGACAGGCATCGGGTTTGCCCACGGCCACACGCGTGCTGCCGAAACTCAGTATTAAGGAACAGGAGATCGCATTATGTTAAAACGTTTGATCGGATTGGTGTTTGCGGGCGCGCTGGTCTTCAGCGCTTTTGGGGGCGAGATTGTGGTCCGCGTCGGGCCGCCCCATGCTCAGTACGAGAGTCGGGGCCCGCGGCCCAGCCGCGATCATGTATGGGTTTCCGGCTACCACCGTTACGATGGCAACAGCTACGCCTGGACCCCGGGCCGCTGGGAACAGCCTCCGCGGCGGCATGCCCATTGGGTTGCGCATCGCTGGACTCACCAACGGGGCGGCTGGGTTCTGGTGGAAGGTCACTGGCGGTAGTGCAGGCAGGTCTCTACAGCGTGCCGGGTCGGCGCTAGTGCCGGCCCCGCGCGCGCTCGTCTCCGCGGCGTCTTCGGTTCCGTAGCCGCCATGCGGAAACGACTCCGTTTCTTCCTTATCCCGATTCAGGCAGTGCGGCCATCGTGAAGGTTCTTCCCGCAGGGGCTTGTCCACAAACGCAGATTCAGCACTACAAATGCAGATTCTGCATTTCGTTCCGTCTGCTTCCGCCTTCAGACGCCTAGTGCCTGTTTTGGCCCGTCCCGTGCATTAGAAAGTCGCGTCTGATACGAGCAAGGGGGACTGCCATGAAGACAATTGACGCCGGGATGTTCGGATTCCAAGTGACCCTGGAGCGAAAACAAGCCGAGTTGGCCGGTGCATTGCGACAGCGGGACGGCATCGCGATCGAGAAGTGCGCGGACCAGATGGACGAGATCCAATACGCGGTGGAACGAGATCTGGAGATTCGCAACGTCGATCGCGACTCCACGCTGCTGCGCGAGGTGAAGGCGGCCTTGGGACGGATTCACGACGGCAGCTTTGGGACCTGCGCGGACTGCGACTTGGAAATCAACCCTAAGCGCCTCGCGGCCGTGCCGTGGGCGTTGCGATGTATCAAGTGCCAGGAAGCCGCCGATTCGGACGGGCAGCAGGAAACGGAATCCGCCCGGACGCTTCTCGCCCGCGCCGCCTGAAAGGTGGGTCTAAGTCGTGAACTCCTCCAGCCTCAGAACCATCGCGTTTGTAGGCGACTACCTGCCGCGCAAGTGCGGCATTGCCACCTTCACATCCGACCTGCTCGGCGCCGTCGCCGCGCGGCATCCCCAGGGCCGGTGCTTCGCGGTCCCGGTCAACGACATCGAGGGGTTCTATCGGTATCCGGACGTCGTTCGTTTCGAGATCGAGGAGCAGGAACTGGACTCCTACCGGCGCGCCGCCGACTTCCTGAATACCAGCAACGTGGACGTCGTCTCGGTCCAGCATGAGTTCGGAATCTTCGGTGGGCCGGCCGGTAGCCACTTATTGGCGCTGCTGCGCGGGGTGTCGGCGCCGGTCGTCACCACGCTCCACACCGTCCTATGCACGCCGAACGATGACCAACGTCGCGTGATGCAGGAACTGATCGGCCGCTCAACCCGTGTGGTGGTCATGACGGAGCGGGCACAGACGATCCTGCAGGAAGTCTACCTGGCCCGGCCTGACAAGATCGATCTCATCCCACATGGGATTCCCGATGTTCCATTCGTCGCCCCCGAGCACTACAAGGATCAGTTTGGCGTAGCCGGAAAGAAGGTGCTGCTTACCTTCGGCCTGCTATCGCCGAACAAGGGGATTGAGCACGTGCTCAACGCCCTCCCGGATGTGGTGGCCGAGTTTCCCGATCTCGTCTATATGGTGCTGGGCGCCACCCACCCCCACGAGTTGCGCACGCGAGGCGAATCCTACCGCCTGAGCCTGGAGGCGATCGTCAGCAAGAACAAACTTGAGAGCCACGTCATTTTTCACAACCGCTTCGTAGAGCTGAAGGAACTGACGGAGTTCATTGGGGCGGCGGATCTTTACGTTACTCCATATCTGGACGAAGCTCAGATCACGTCAGGAACGCTAGCGTATGCGTTCGGCGCGGGCAAACCGGTCATCTCGACACCCTATTGGCACGCATCCGAGTTATTGAGGGACGAGCGCGGCGTGCTGGTCCCCTTCGCGGATCCGCAGGCGATCGCGGGGGCGGTGGGGGGACTGCTGCGCGATGAAACGCGCAGGAACGCCATGAGCGACAACGCCTACAAGCTAGGACGCACCATGGTGTGGAGCAGCACGGCAGGGCTGTATCTCCGCTCCTTTGAGCTGGCGCGCCGGGTTGGGGCAGCGGTGCCCCGCAAGTCCGTCGCGGCGGGAGCCTTCGGCATTCGCCCGCACGAGTCGCCGGAGTTGAATCTGGAGCATCTTTACCATATGACCGACTCGACGGGCATCTTCCAACACGCCAGCTACACGGCCCCCAACCATTCCGAAGGTTACTGCACGGACGATAACGCCCGCGCGCTCATTCTGGCGGTGTTGCTGGGCCAGTTGGACGAGACCCCAAAGCGTATCCGTGCTCTAGCCTCAACCTACGCCGCGTTCCTGGAGCGCGCCTTCGACCCACAGATGGCACGCTTCCACAATTTCCTCAGCGCCGACCACCGCTGGCTCGACGAGCAGGGATCGGAAGACTCTCATGGCCGGGCGATCTGGGCGTTGGGCACCGCGATAGGGCGCTCGCCGCATTGGAGCGCGCAAAGCATGGCGGAACGTTTGTTCGGGCAGGCGCTTCCGGCGATGGCGAACTTCACCTCGCCGCGGGCTTGGGCATTCAGCCTGATCGGTATTCACGAGTGTATGCACCGGCTGAACGATCACCGCGTGGCCAAGGATGTCCGACGAGACCTGACGACGCGGCTGGTTGCGCTCTTCGACAGAGTCGCCCAGCCCGGCTGGAGCTGGTTTGAAGAGGGATTGACCTATGACAACGCCAAGCTCGCTCACGCCCTGATTGTCAGCGGGCGCGCCACCGGGCAAACCAGCGTGTACGAAAGAGGCATGAAGGCGTTGCGCTGGCTGGTAGGCGTACAGACGTCGCCGCACGGTGAACTGCGGCCCATCGGCAGCAACGGATTCTACAAACGCGACGGTGCACGCGCTGCCTTTGACCAGCAGCCGATCGAGGCACAGACCACGGTCTCGGCCTGCCTGGCAGCGTACCGCGCCACCGCCGACCCATGGTGGCATCAGCAGGCGCAACGGGCCTTCGACTGGTTCCTCGGCAGGAACGACCTCGGCATCGAACTCTATGCGCCCCTGACGGGCGGATGTCGCGATGGGTTGCACCCGGACCGTGGCAACGAAAACCAAGGCGCCGAATCGACGCTCGCCTTTCTGCTCTCGCTTGCGGAGATGCGGCTGACGCAGAACACCGCACGTTTGGTTCAAAACACCGGCGTGGTGGCGGCGAGCAGCCGCTAAACCCCCCATCGGCAGTCACGCGCGCTCCGTGAAGGTCGCCGCAACTCCCCGACGACGTGAACGGCGGCAGGAGTCGGGCTGCATTTCTGTTTTCACCGCCTGGCTTACCTCTGTGTCCGCATCATTCAGGTTTGGACCGACACCTGCTTACTTGGGTGGAGAACGAATGTTGAACCCGAAGGAAGCTCCGGCAATGTTGGATCTCCTCGAAGAGGACTCAACCACGTGGCACAAGTTGAGGGAAGCGGCCCTCGACAAGAGAACACTCTGCTTTGAGCTCCTCTCGAACCGGACTACCACTACGTCCGCGAGCTTCACGATTTACAGGGCCAGAATCCCCGGCGGGTGGCTCGTCACCGTGCGTCCCCATGACAGCGTGACGTTCGTGCCGGACCCGCAACACGAGTGGAACGGTGGCTCGTCCGACTAAGCCTCGCCCCCCAACCCACTCTGCTCCCGCGCAATCCTCCTGATTTCGCGCCACGAGGGTCCAGCGGATCCAGATCAAGACGCGCCATCGCAACGCACCAGGTCGGTGGATGGGTGCGGCAGCCAGCGGTAAGAGTCTCCCTGGCTAATCACGGCCCGCCCGGGGCCGTTGCGCCTGACCGCTCATCGTAATGCGACCACGCATGGTAGCGTCTTAGAGTGGTCACCGCCCCTGGGTTCTCAGCCGCGGGCTGCCAAGCGGGTCCTGACTATGCCAGCAGCTCTTAGATGCTGACCCGGAGTCTTCGCCACGCCAAGATGCCCAGCACCAAAGCGAGACTCGCCAGTCCTGAGGACCTCGGCTCGGGGATGGTGCTGGCGGTGCCGCTGCCGCTGCAGCCGCTTACGTCCGTGGTGCCGGCCAAGGTGTTCGCGTTCTCCGCGAACACACAGCCGTCGATCGTGCCTGCAAGCACCCCACTTCCCCCCGCTGCGGCGGACATGGTGAAGGCATTTCCCGCTAGAATGCTTCCGTCAAAGGTGATAGGTCCGGAGCCTCCGACGTTGATCGTGGCGTTGGTCCCGATGATCCAGAAGATGTGATTCGCCTGCGCTTGATTCTCCAGCGTAAATGTTAAAGCACCGTTTTCGGTGAAGGCCCCCTGAGTTCTGATGACGAAAACTTCGTTGGGGTTATTCTGGGCATCGAATGTCAAAGCGATGCCAGAGGCCGTTGAGACGTCAATCACCGTCGACTCGTATACGTTGTTTCCCACGAAGGTAGTGCTCGTCGTCAAATCGCCGAACGTCTGCGTGAATGTCAGATTCTGGGCCGCGGTGAACGCGCTCAGGAAGTCGGCGTACGCATTGTTCGAGCCCGCGCTGCCCGGCGCAATAACGCTGCCGCTGACTACGGTTCCCGTCGGGTAGAAGCCTGAAATCGTACCTGATGCACTCCCCACCCCAACATTGCCCTGAACCACCGAGGTTCCGGTATTCGAAATCGTGCCGCCGAGGAGCCCGTAAGAGCTGGCAGTGTTCAGATTCACGACCGGATCACCGAAGGCAGGCACAACAGCGACTGCAACCATCACCGACCAAATCAGTTTACTTCGCATTTTCCCCCCTCACCATCGGGACTTCCGCTGCGAATAACCGTCAGGATTCCACCCGGGGGGGTCCATTTCGCCCTCCCCCTCCGGGGTTACTATACACCCGAACGCCATCCCTGGAGCCGTAGTCTTCATCCCTCGGGACTCCGCCCGGGATACGGTGCTGTACTAGGGGTACTATCCTTAGCTCGCCTTCTACGCCGCTCATACCCATCTCTTTTCTATCCCGAGCGACTGCGGCGGCCCAGAAAGGGCTGGTTCCAAGCCCCTCCAGGTACACAAAAACCGTAAGTCGCCTCGTGTTGCAAGTGATTCCTCTTTGCATTTTTCATTCCCTTCCCTTCCCTTCCGACGGGCAAAAGGAGTGCGCCGATCCGCCGGCGGTACATCCGACTGCGCGCTCGCGCGCCGCTGCCGCTTTGACCAAGCCCCGGAGCCCCGGCGATGGAAGCCGCACGGCACCGCTGCCCGCTGCCGCGGAAGAGTTCAAGCGAACAGCAAAACCTGCACTTTCCGCAGCAGAACTTGCATCTGTTGCCGCCCGCTCGACGTTCTTTCCGCGCCAGCGGACTCGGTACGCCGCCGAACTCGCCGCACAACCAAGATGGCGCTAGCCGTGCACTAGCACGACCGTCGCAGCGAATTACTGCGGCAGAGAGAGGTAACAAATGAAACTCGTGATCGCGGCCGGTTTGGCCCTCACAACCACACTGCTGGCGGCCGATAGGGAGCCTGCCAAGCGGTTGACCGAGTCTGCCTCGGTCTTTTCTGAAATCATGGCAACGCCCGACAAGGGAATTCCGCAGGATCTGCTCGAGAAGGCGCATTGCATCGTCATCGTGCCGGAACTCAAGACGGCGGCTTTCATCGTCGGCGGTAAGTACGGAAAAGGCTATCTGTCCTGCCGTAACAAGGGCGGCGTGGGCTGGTCGGCGCCCGCCACGGTTCGTATCGAAGGCGGCAGCGTCGGCTTTCAGATCGGCGGCTCCGAGACGGACCTGATCATGCTCGTTATGTCGGCCCGCGGAGCGGAGAAACTGCTTCAGAGTAAGTTCACGCTGGGCGCCGAAGGTTCGGTCGCGGCCGGCCCGGTCGGACGGACAGCGACGGCTCAGACCGACGCGCAGATGCACGCTGAGATTCTTTCGTGGTCGCGGTCCCAGGGCCTCTTTGCAGGTATTGCTCTGGAAGGAGCGACCCTGCGCGAGGATCTGGACGACAACGCCGCGCTTTACGGGTCGAAGCTCGAGAACCGGGAAATCGTGACCGACGGCCGCGCTACCCCCCAGTCTGGCCAGCGCCTGATCGGCCTGCTGGATAAGTACTCGGACAGGCGAGAGCGCTAGAGGACACAACATGAAACTCATCATCACACTCCTGACAGCATGCGGACTCGTGGCGGCGCAGCCCGCACAAGCTCCGAACCCCGTCCAACAGGGGGCCGACAACACGGCCAGGATGGCCGCCGGCGCAACGCCCGTCTATCGCATCAGCCTGGTCGAGCGGACCACCGAAGCAGTTAACTACAATCACCGCGGCGGCGCCACCAAGATTGACTTCGAAGGCACGCCCCTGCTTGCGGGGGCTGGCGGAGAGGCGAGGGTCCAGAGTAAGCAAGGCAACATCGCGATCGAAGCGGAATTCCGCGGGCTGAGGCCGGCCACCACTTACGGGCCGGAATACCTGACCTATGTGATGTGGGCCGTTACTCCGGAAGGCCGCACCACCAATCTGGGCGAGGTGCTGTTAAACGGCACCAACAGCAAGCTCAATGTCACAACCGAACTGCAGGCTTTCGGTTTGATTGTGACCGCGGAACCGTACTTTGCGGTGACGCAGCCGAGCGACGTTGTGGTAATCGAAAACGTCATCCGGCCGGACACGCGCGGGACGATTGAACAGGTCGACGCGAAGTTCGAGCTGATGAAGAAGGGCCAGTACACGCTCAACGTGAACCCGGCCGAGATCAGGCCGGTGCGGCTGGACAAGAAGACGCCGCTGGAACTCTACGAAGCTCGCAACGCCGTCCAGATTGCACGTTGGACGGGAGCGAAGGAGTACGCGGGAGAGACCTTCCAGAAGGCAGTCGACAACCTGAAACAGGCGGAGACCGACCTGACCCGCAACGCGGGCCGCAAGCCCATCGCCACGGCGGCACGCGAGGCCGTTCAAATGGCCGAAGACGCCCGCATCATTACCGTAAAGAAGATCGGGGACGAGCAGCTGGCCAACGAGCGCCAGGCTGGGGCAGATCGCGAAGCGCGCTCCGAAAGCGAACGTGCGGCGGCACAGGCCGACGCCGTGCGCATTGCTCGCGACGCCGATGCGGCACGGGTTGCCGCGCACTCCGAAGCGGACCGCGTGCAGCGCGAAAACACGGCGAACCTGAACGCCGCCCAGGATGAAACCAACCGTGCGAGGCGCGACAGCGCCCTGCAGTTGGCTGCCTCGCAGAACGAGGCCGATCGCCTGAGACGCGAGAACGACGCGGCGATGGCCGCCAGCCGGACCGAAGCGGACCGCCTCAAGGCGGAAAACGACGCGCGGGCATCCGCGGCCGGGACCGAAGCCGATCGCTTGAAAGCGGAGAACGACGCGCAGCGGGCGGCCTCCAAGGCCGACCTTGACCGCGCGGCCACGGAGAAAACGGAATTGCGCGCTCAGCTACTGAGCCAGTTCAACGCGATTCTGCAGACCCGTGACACAGCTCGCGGCCTGATCGTGAATATGTCGGATGTTCTCTTCGACACGGCCAAATCTACGCTGCGGCCGGCAGCGCGCGAGAAGCTGGCCAAGGTGGCCGGGATCGTCTCCGGGCACCCGGGCCTGCGGCTGGATGTAGAAGGCCATACCGACAGCGTGGGCAGCGACGCCTACAATCAGCAGCTCTCCGAGGACCGCGGCACGTCGGTCCGTGACTACCTGACCGGCCAGGGAATGGCGACCGGTTCGGTTACATCGAGAGGCTTTGGGAAAACTCAGCCCGTGGCCTCTAATGAGACCGCCTCCGGCCGGCAACAGAACCGGCGGGTCGAGCTGGTTATCTCCGGCGACGTAATTGGCTCTGAGATCGGCTCGACGCCCAGAGCGTCGAACTAAAGCAGGGTGGCGCCCAGGCAGGCCTCTGCTCGCTGTCGCTTACTGGTGCTCGGCATCTGGCGGCGGCGACGGGCAGGAGCCGGCAGGGCGCCTTTCTCGGAGAAGGATCATGAAACTACCACCACTTACTAACACGCAATTGGAATTAGCCATTGCACTCGTCTTGGTCCTCGCTGCGGGACTCGTCGCGTTCCTTTGGTACCGGAAACGCCGGACTGCGAGACTACGAACTCAGTTCGGTGGCGCTGAATATGCTCGCGCAATCGCCAAAGGCGGCAGCCGGAGCCAGGCGGAAGCCGCGCTCCAGGGGCGCACGGAACGAGTCGAGGGGCTTCGCATACGGCCGCTCGCGGCACCCGATCGTGCCCGCTTCTTGTCATCCTGGCGCGAAATCCAGTCACGCTTCGTTGACGGCCCCGGCGGCGCGGTGATGGCAGCGGACCAACTGCTAGGCGATGTCATGTCCACGCGCGGCTATCCATTAGATGGGTTTGACCAGCGCGCGGCAGACATCTCGGTGGATCATCCAGTGGTTCTGGAAAACTACCGAACCGCTCACGATATCGCGATCCGCCAGACACGGGGGCAGGCCGGCACGGAGGATTTGCGTCAGGCAATGATCCACTTCCGGACGCTTTTCGAGGAACTCGTCAACGAGCCGGAGATGCCCCTGGCCACTGTCGGATCCTAACCAACGGCTCACCGCAGTCTGCGCTCGGGCGAGAAAAGGAAACTACCATGTCATTCGGAATCTACATTGTCGGCTTCTTGATATTGATCGGTGGGCTGATCTATGGAGCGGTGATACTGCATGTTGCCCCGCATTGGATCGCGGTGGGCGCGATCATACTCCTGGGCCTTGCGATTCTGAAGGGCGTCCAGGCCACGCGTGGAAAAGACGCAGCGTAGGTGGGAGCGGTTGCGGCCGGAGGGCCCCACATGCACATGCAGCGGAGAACCACTCTCATCGTCATCGCGGGGGCTTGCGTTGTCGTAGGGTTGGGCACGTGGGCGCTGCTCAGGGGATCAGGCGCAGTTCACTATCGGACGGCGGCTGTCGAGCACGGCGACATCGATGTCACCATCTCGGCCACCGGCAACCCGAACGCGGTCGTAACCGTCACGGTGGGCTCGCAGGTGTCGGGCATCATCCTGGCGCTCTACGCCGATTACAACACCAAAGTGACCAAGGGAGAGCTGGTCGCGCGGCTCGATCCCGCTCCTTTCCAAGCCAAGGTCGATCAGGCAACAGCCAACGTCGAGTCGGCGCGGGCCGCCGTAGTCAATACCCAGGCCGTGGTCCAGCAGGCCCTGGCGGGCATTCTGGCGGCAAACTCCGCTCTGGCAGCCGCGAAGGCGAACGTCGTGAAAGCGCAAGCCGTCACGGAAGACGCCAAGGTCAAGGTAGACCGGCGCGTGATCATGGTCAAGCAGGGGGCGGACGCCAAAGAGGACCTCGAAACCGCTCAGACCACTTACTCATCGGCGGTGGCCGATCACGACGCGCTGGTGGCCCAGCAGCATGCGGTGGAAGACAACGTGAAGGTCGCCAAGGCGCAGCTGAATGTAGCGAACTCGCTTCTGACCGCCAATCAGGCGCAGGTGAAGCAGTTTGCCGCAGCCCTGCAATCGACCCAGATCGATCTGGACCACACACTGATCAAAGCTCCGGTAGATGGCGTAGTGGTGTCGCGGAACGTGGATGTCGGACAGACAGTCGCCGCGAGCCTGGCGGCTCCCACGCTGTTTCTGATCGCACAGGACCTGACGAAAATGCAGGTGGATACGAACGTGTCGGAAGCCGACGTGGGACGCGTACGCGTGAACCAGCCGGCGACCTTCACGGTGGATGCGTATCCCACACAGGTCTTCACGGGCAACGTGACCTCGATCCGAAAGGCGCCCATCAACGTCGCGAATGTGATCACTTACGATGCGGTGATCGGCGTTGGGAATCCCGACCTCAAGCTGTTCCCCGGCATGACCGCGAACGTGAAGATCCTGGTGAATCAGCGCCTGAACGTGATGAAGGTTTCAAACGCCGCCCTGCGTTATCATCCGGCGTCCGAGACGACGACGGCCCCTGCCGCGACGAAGGCACGCAAAGGCGCGGCGCCGGAGAAAGCCGTCTGGGTCCTGGACCCGGACAACAAGCCCCTGCGCGTCGTGCTCACTACGGGCGAAACCGACGGGACCAATACGGAGGTCCTGACGGGCAACCTGAAGGACGGCGATAACACGATTACCGCGGTGCTGGCCAGCGCCGCGCCGGCTTCGGGCGGCAGCCCCGTTTCCCAGACCGGGGCCAGGGGCGGCAGAGGACCGGGGTTCTAGGCGCGCGGAATGGCATCCGTAATCGAAATCAAAGATCTCGTGAAGGATTACAGGCTCGGCCAGGTGCCGGTGCATGTACTGAAGGGGATTTCGTTCGAGATCGAACACGGCGACTTCGTCTCCATCATGGGGCCCTCCGGCTCCGGCAAGTCCACGCTCATGAACATCCTGGGGTGCCTCGATAAGCCCACGTCCGGAAGTTACAAACTGGACGGGATCAGCGTCCCGGAACTCGATCGCGATCAACTCGCGGAGATCAGGAACAAGAAGATCGGGTTCGTATTCCAGCAGTTCAACCTGCTGGCGCGGACCAGCGCGACGGAGAATGTCGAACTGCCCCTGATGTACACCGATACGCCAGCCCGTGAGCGGCAGGCGCGGGCCATGAAGGCCCTCCTCGCGGTGGGATTGGCCGGACGCGAGGACCATCAGCCGAGCCAGCTTTCCGGCGGCCAGCAGCAGCGCGTGGCCATCGCGCGGTCGCTGGTGAACGATCCCAGCATTATTCTCGCGGACGAGCCGACCGGAGCGTTGGATTCCAGAACCAGCATCGAGATCATGGCCATCTTTCAACGCCTGAATCGCGAAAAGGGGATCACCATGATCGTGGTGACGCACGACCCGGACGTCGCGACTTACTCAAACCGGTTAATCCACTTCAAAGACGGCAAGCTAGAACTCGACGAGCGGCTGGCCCAGCCGCGCGACGCGCGCAAGGACCTGGAGGCGCTTCCTGCCGAGCAACCGGAGGAGGTCGCGTCGTCATGAACAAGATTGCCGGCAGCATCCGGATCGCACTCCGCGCCCTCAAGGTGAACCGCATGCGCTCGGCGCTCACCATGCTGGGGATCATCATCGGTGTGGCGGCGGTAATCGCGATGGTCGGGGTTGGCGCTGGGGCCACCGCGAGGATCCAGGACCAGATCCAGAGTATCGGGAGCAACTTGATCATCGTCCTACCGGGCAGCATCAGCAGCAATGGCGTCCGGCTCGGCTCCGGCGCGGTCGCATCGCTGACGCAGGACGACGCGAAGGCCATCGCGGCCGACTGCCCGTCCGTGGCGGCCGTCGCTCCCACCGTGCGAGGCGGGGTGCAGGTGGTTTACGGAAGCAGCAACTGGGCCACCAGCGCGCAGGGTGTGACTCCAGACTACATGACGATCCGCGATTACACCATGCTGTCCGGCCAGTTCTTCACCACACAGGATGTGGATGCGGCCGCCAAGACGGCCGTGCTGGGTGAGACCGTCGCGCAGAACCTGTTTGGCGGCGGCGATCCAACGGGTCAGGTGGTCATCATCAAGAACGTACCGTTCACCGTGGCGGGCGTGCTGACACCGAAAGGCCAGTCGCCGACCGGTCAGGACCAGGACGACGTCATCCTGCTGCCGATCTCGACGGCCACGCAAAAGGTATTCGGCGCCAACAAGGCCAACGCCAAAGCGGTCGCCTCGCTGATGGTGCAGGCGATGAGCCCGCAGGTGATGGACCAGGCGATCGCGGAGATGACGGCGCTGCTGCGCGAGCGGCACCGCATCCTACCCGGCCTGGAGGACGACTTCACGGTCCGCAACCTGACCGAGGTGTTCGCGGCCCAGGAAACCTCGGCGCAGGTGATGTCGATTCTGCTGGGCGCCATCGCGTCGGTGTCGCTGATCGTGGGCGGCATCGGGATCATGAACATCATGCTGGTGTCGGTCACGGAAAGAACGCGCGAGATCGGCCTGCGGCAGGCGGTGGGCGCTAAAACGCGCGACATCCTGCTGCAGTTCCTGGTGGAAGCCGTGACGCTCTCCCTGCTGGGTGGAATCATCGGGATCGCAGTGGGGCTGACGGCCTCGCTGCTCATCTCGCACTTCGCGCAATGGTCGACCCAGGTCAGCCTTCTGTCCATCGTTCTGGCGTTCGCATTTTCCGCGCTAGTGGGAGTGTTCTTTGGCTACTACCCGGCACGTAAGGCGGCGTTCATGGATCCGATTGAGGCTCTCAGGTATGAATAGTCGCGGCCCTCTTCGCCCGATGATGCTTTTTGCGACGGTCGGATTGCTGCTCTCGTCTAGCGCCTGCATGGTCGGTCCGAGATACCAGCGCCCGGGCGCGCCGGCATCGCCGGCTTTCAAAGAAGAGCTGCCCGCCGGCTGGAAGGATGCCCAACCGCATGACGAGGCGTTGCGCGGCAAGTGGTGGCAGGTTTACAAGGACCCGGGGCTCGATGCACTCGAAGACCGTGTGAGCATCTCGAACCAGAATGTACTGTCCGCCGAGGCTCAGTTTCGCGCCGCCAAAGCAGCGGTGCGCGTCGCGCGAGCCGGCCTGTTTCCCACGGTCACAACGTCGCCTTCCGCGACGCGTTCTGGAGGGGCCGCTTCCGGCTTGCGCCGCCTCTACACGATCCCGATCGATTTCGTCTATCTGATCGACATATGGGGAAGCATCCGGCGGGGAGTTGCGGCAAACTCAGCCATCGCGCAGGCCTCGGCCGCGGACCTCGAGAACGCCCGCTTGTTGTACCAGGCCGAGCTCGCCGCGGATTACTTCCAGATTGAGGGACTGGACGCCACACGGCAGTTGCTCGACACCACTGTGAAGTCATACGAGCGGTACGTTCAACTCACCCAGGACCGGTTCGATGGCGGTGTCGCATCGCAGGGCGATGTGGCGCTGGCTCAGACTCAACTCGAAACCGCACGGGCGCAGTTGGTCGAGCTGGGAGTTCAGCGGGCCCAATTCGAACATGCCATCGCGGTGCTGGCGGGCAAGCCGCCCTCCGATCTGGCGATCCCCGATGCGCCCAACCAGTCTCCGCCTCCGGTGTCTGTGGTGGGCCTTCCTTCGGCTCTGCTGGAGCGGCGGCCCGACGTCGCCTCCGCCGAGCGCCAGGTCGCGGCCGCGAACGAACAGATCGGAATCGCCAAGGCTGCGCTCTACCCTTCCCTGACCTTGGGCGCCAGCGCCGGACTGCAGTCCTCGGCCCTCACCAATTTGTTCACGTGGCCCAGCCGCTACTGGTCCGTCGGGCCGCAACTGGCCGAGACTCTCTTCGATGCCGGCAGGCGTCGCGCTCAGGTCAAGGTGACTGAAGCCGTTTATGACGCCACTGTGGCGAACTACCGGCAAACGGTCCTGACGGCATTTGAACAGGTGGAGGACAGCTTGGCGCAGCTCCGCATCCTCTCCCAGGAGGCCGACATCGTGGCCCGCGCGGTCAAAGCCGCCGAGCAGTCGCTGCAGATATCCACGGATCAATACCGGGGAGGGCTGACGAACTATCTGCAGGTGATCACCGCGCAGACCAGCACGCTGCAGAATCAAAGGACGGCGGTGGACATTCTCACGCGACGCATGGTGGCGAGCGTGTCCTTGATCCAAGCGCTCGGCGGCGGATGGGATGGGTCACAGCTACCCTCTACGCGGGACGTACGACGCTGAAACGGATGGCCGACACATGATGGGCGACCTCAACGCTCCTGTGCTGGGGCGCCCCTGGGGGACGAGTCTACACTGCGGCAGCAGGGCGCTGATTGTCGGCGCCAGCGTGCGGACAAATTCTTCCCTGTAACGGGACCACCTTCCGGGATAAGGCAGATGGATAAGTGGACCCTGCCAATCCGCGCGCGAAGCAGCTCGGGTGACGTTGCACTCAATCGAACGCAGCACGGTGGCGATCACAGGCGGTCGGAGGCGGGCGATCGACCGCGAGAGCGACACCTCGCCGGCGCGGCAGGCGGCCCGCCGGGACCGTGGGTCCAGACGGTCGACAGGCTCCGGACACAGGTCAATCAGGTAGCAGCCGCAGGCTCGAAACACAGAGAGGAAATTCGCGTCCTCGATTGAGGGATCGATGGTCCGGAAGGCGTCACGCATGGCCCGGTAGAGGCCAGAGTCGCCACGATAGAAGAACCTTCCCGAAGCGGGCGGAGACTCGCCGACGAACAGCACCCGAAGGGGGGCCGGCCGAAAGCGCCGTCTCAGACTCTCCCGCCGGCGCCGAGCCGCGTTGCTACAATCGGCCACTCGCACTCTCCTTTGCCGGCCGGATTTCTACTTCCTGGGTTACCCGAATCACGCCGCCTGTGACAACATCGCAGTTCGGGGCGCGGTGGTCGGGCTGTCACAGCTTTTCCTTACGTCCACCTGGGGCCGTCTTTGCACCCTTGTTCCATCCGTGGAAGGCCGACAAGTCGCCTGCGTTCCAGGCCTCGCGAAGCCCAGGAGTACTCAGATCCCAGTCGGGGCGGATCTCGCTCGTAGCCGCCCGCAGGTCGTGCCAGAGGTCGACGACAGAGGGCCGGCCCCAGTACCAATAGCCGTTGTAGATGCTGTGGATCACGAGTCCCGGCTTGAGCACGAGGGTGTGCGGAATCATCGGATTGTGCTCGGGGTCGGTGTACTCCGCGATGTCGAGGTCCTTCTGAACCGTTCTGTCGGGGTCGGAGAGGAAGGTCCACTGGGCGCCGACGGATTCCCGGAACGCCTGGAGCGTGTGGTGGTCATCGGTGGAGATGGTGGCAACCTGGGTATACGCTACGGCGATCTTCGGGTAGAACGCGGCAAGTTCCAGATGCTGCTGGTGTTCTTTCGGGCAATAGTGGCCGCGAGCAAGCGTCAGGATGAGGGGATCATCACCCTGGAGTTCGCTGAGCCTGCGCGGTGTGCCCGTGTGATCGGGCAACTGATAGTCAGGAAGGACTGCCCCGGGCACTATGTCAGAGCGCATGGTTCGACTCCTTTCGAGAGTGCAAGCGAGTTATGGTTCCAGACGCCCAGCTTGCACGTTTCATGCCATCGCCCAGGCTCTGAAAAGAGGGCGGCTACGCAAGAATGGTGTGCGACGTTATGATATCGTGAGCTATTGGTTGTCGAAGCTCCGGCACGTCGGGCGGCCGCGCTTCTGCCGTACCTCTCTGCGTCCAATCGCTGACCTATATTCCATGGCTCGGCTACTGTCAGTGAACGTCGGTCTTCCGCGCGACATCGAGTGGAAGGGCCGCACCGTGCATACCGCAATCTGGAAAAATCCAGTGCCTGGCCGGTGCCGGGTCGGCCGGCTGAATCTGGAGGGGGACGGTCAAGGGGATCTGGCGGGGCACGGAGGTGAACAGCGCGCCGTCTTTGTCTACCAGATCGAGTCGTATCGTTATTGGCAGGATCAACTGAAGAGGTCCGACCTTGGCGAACCGAAGTCCTACGGACAGTTCGGTGAGAATTTCACAATCGAAGGCTTGCCCGATGATGCGGTGTGCATCGGCGACCGGTATAGGATCGGGAGCGCACTCTTCGAAGTCACGCAACCCCGTGTTACCTGCTATCGGGTTGGCATTCGGATGAACGAGCCGCGAATGGCGGCGCTGCTGACCTCCAGTGGCCGCCCCGGATTCTACTTCCGCGTTCTCGAGGAAGGGGAAGTGGGCACGGGCGATGAAATCGTGAAGGTGGGAGCGGCCAAGGAGCAAATGACGGTCGCTGAGATCAATGCACTTCTCTATTCGCCGAATCATCCGCACGAGCTGTTGGAGCGGGCATTGCGAATCAGGGCCCTTTCGCCGGGGTGGCGCGGGTCGTTCGAGGCATTGCTGCGGAGTTCAACAAGTGGAAACGCAGGTCTCGTGCCAGAAGCCGCCGCGCATCCAGCCGCACCGGGATTTCACCGGCTAGTGGTGGCGTCGATCGACCGGGAGTCCGCGGACGTCCTCTCTCTGACGATGAAAAGCCCGGACGGTCAGCCGCTGCCAGCGGCTCAGCCGGGGCAATATGTTGTTCTTCGGCTTCAGCCGGCCGCCGGAGGAATCGCGATTTTTCGCAGTTATTCCCTCTCGGGCCCTCTCTCGGCCGAGAGTTGTCGAATCAGCGTGAAGATCGAGCCGAACGGTGTCGCGGGAACGTGGCTGCGGGATCATGTGCGAGTTGGCGAACCTCTCGACGTCAGTTCGCCTCGCGGCAGCTTCATTCTGCAAATCGGGGAGCGACCGGTCGTCCTGCTCAGCGCGGGTATCGGGGCGACACCGGTTCTGGCGATGCTGCATGCGCTGGCGGCGGCCCGGTCTACCCGGCAAGTCCTATGGCTCCACGCGGCTCGCGATCGCGAACATCATCCCTTTGCCGCCGAGGTCCGCGGACTGATGCCGGCCCTCCCGCACGGCCGAAGCTACGTCTGTTACAGCAGGCCTGCCTCGTCGGACAAGTTGGGCGAGGACTTCGATGCCGCCGGCCATTTGTCGCGATCAGTGTTCGAAGAGGTCGGCATCCCGCGGGAAGCGGACGTTTACCTTTGTGGACCAGCTGCTTTCATGGCGGATATGAAGGCGGCGCTTGCGGGCTATGGCGTCCCGTCGGAACGGATTCACCTCGAGATCTTCAACGGCAGCGAGTCGATGACTCCTGGTGTGGTCGGTGCGGTGACCCGAAATCCGCATCCACCCGAGGGCGATGCCAACACCGGGCCGTTGGTGTCGTTCGCCCGCAGCGGCATCGCCGCACACTGGAAGAAGTCGGCCTACCAAAGTCTATTGGAATTGGCCGAAGCGTGCGATGTCCCGGTCCGTTGGTCGTGCCGGACCGGCGTGTGTCATAGCTGTGAGAGCGGGCTGGTTTCGGGAGCGGTGGCCTACGAACCCGAGCCGCTCGACCAACCCGCTGAAGGCAACATTCTCGTTTGCTGCTCACAACCGATTCGCGATGTCGTCCTCGATCTGTGACCTCCGGTCAGCTGCCCTTTGCGATGAACCCGGGGATGCCGGTCCCAGTCACCAGATTGAACCTTTGCCGCGTCTGGATGGCATTGATCTGCTCCATGGCGTCGGCGGGAAGAGCGGGAATGTCGAAGTTTTCCTTCGCGCGACCGGGGGTCTTCGGCGTCGTCAGAACAGCAGTCCCGCGCTCGACCGCCCACGCGAGTAATACCTGGGCGGGAGTCTTGTGGACTCGGTGCGCAATCGCGAGGACAACTGGATCTTCGAGCACCCCAGGCTTGGTCCCGTGACCCAGCGGCGCAAAGGCGAGCATCACGACTCCATCGCTGTTGCAGAAGCCCAGGACCTCGGTTTGCGGCAGATAGGGATGGGATTCAATCTGGCACGATTTTCCTCCACGATCGAACTTAGGGATTGATCCCGTGGGATTTCTGCAAGCACGTGACGCGCCAGTTGTGAGGGGCACCAAGCCAGGTGCCCAATAGGCGCACGAGCACGGGCGTCCGTGGGCGGTTCGAATCCGCTCTTTCCCTTCCATATCAATAAAATCAGCACCGCACAGAGCGCCAAACGACGATCTGTTTGTTTGTCGGAACCGTTTCCTGACTTGGATCTCCTGGCCTCGCACCGGGGGGCGGAAATGGGCCTGGGCGTCGCCACCGGCGAGACTCGCGGGTGGCCGCGGGGCGTGCGGACTAGTTGCCGGAGCCTGGTTGTTGAACGCCCGCTGAGGCCGGCCCGGTCGATTCGCGCACC
>CAZBQQ010000014.1:17946-59793 GCA_964493965.1 uncultured Solibacteraceae bacterium | reverse complement strand
GCGCGGAAACAGCCCCGCCATACAACTCCGGAGCCTCCGCCTCCTCCTCCGGCAGTTCGGCCGTCTGCCGCGCCACCATCCGCGGCTCATACAGATTGGTGATGAACGAAACCGGCCGCCCCGATACCAGCGCCAGCCGCACCTTCGTCCAATCCTCGCCGGTGGTGTTGTCCACAATCGCCCAGCCTTCGAGCATCGGCTCGGCCGCACCCGTGAACGCCAGCCGGTAGCTCGACTTCCACACCGGCGCCGGGACCACGTAGCTCGCCGTCAGCCGCCGCGCCCGGTCGCCCGTCGAATCCACGGTCACGCCGCGCTTCTCCTTCGAGCGCCCGGCCGCCACGCGCGCCAGGTAGGTCACGAGCTGGCCCTCCAACACCGGATCGCTGAAGCGCATGGCCGTGACGCCGCCCAGATCCACCGTCCGCAAGTCTCCCGAATCGAGCAGCAGCGTCACCTCCTGGCGCTGCTGCTGGTTCTCGCCAGCCTCGATCTCCCGCGCCCCGAGCACGGAGCCGGCCACCGTCTCCGGTCCGGTCTTCAGCTCGATGTGAGCGCCCTTGACCTGATCGAGCAGCGCGCTCAGCGGTTGGTGGTCGCCGAGCTGGAACGGGAACTCGGCCAGCTTCGTCGCCAGCGGCTCGCTCGAATCGTACCGTAGACCGGAGATCTTTCCGCCGCCGTCCTCGAAGATGACCAGCGACTTCAGCACGTCGTTCATCTCGCCGGCCTTGAACTCCAGCCGCGCTGCCTCCCCGGCCTTGACCTCGCCGCTACGAACGAAGTACCCAATGCCGTTCTTGTACAGGATTACTTCCCGGACCGGCAGTTCGGCCGCGAGCGCGCCGGCCGCGAAAATCGTGGCGCACAACAGGATTCTGTTCATGAGCTTGCCTCTCGGACGTTATGCCTCTGCCGCCGCGTTCCTTTCGTCGCCCTCACTCCCCCATGACCTTTACGATCACGCGCTTCGGACGCCGCCCGTCGAACTCCGCGTAGTAGACCTGCTGCCACGGGCCGAAGTCGAGCCGGCCGGCCGTCACCGGAACAATCACCTCGTGGTGTACCAGCAGGCTCTTCAGGTGCGAGTCGCCGTTGGTCTCTCCGGTCCGGTGGTGGCGGTAGTCGCCTCGGAAGGGCGCCAGTTTCTCGAGCCATTCGTCGATATCCGCCAGCAGGCCGTCCTCGGCATCGTTTACCCACACGCCGGCGGTGATGTGCATGGCCGACACCAGAATCATGCCGTCCCGGATGCCGCTCTTGGCCAGCGCGCTCTCCACCTGCGGGGTGATGTTGATGTAGTCGCGCTGTTTCTTGGTGTTGAAAGTCAGGTATTCGGTATGAAATCTCATTAGACGGAATGATACAATGACCCGGATGGCCGATGGTGGCTTGCTCGCCACTTGCTTGCCGCCGAAGGGGCTTGCGGTTGAGACTTGGGCGGAGCGGAAGGACGGTAGCGTGAAGCTTGCAGTCGTTGCCATGGTTTTCCTTATGGGCGCCCCGGCGTTCGCCCAGGACGTTCCGGCCACGGCCCCCCAGGATCAAGCCACGGCCCCCCAGGATCAGAGCGCGCCCCAGCCGTATGGCGGCCCTTCTCTTCTGGGCCGCGGCGACAATCCCAGCGTGCTCCGCGGGGCTGAGCTCCCTCCCATACGGCCCTACATTGGCGCAACGGGAATTTACGACAGCAACAATCGCTCGGGCTACATCGGGGGTCCCAGCCTTGGCTCCGCCTACGGCGTCGTGGGCAGCTTTGGCGTCGCCGGCGACCACCACTGGTCACACAGTGAACTGGACCTGGAGTACCACGGCTCCTACCGGAACTACATCCCGCACTCCGATCAAAACGGCTTCGATCACACTCTGAATTTCACCTTCAAACACCAATTGACCCCGCATCTCTCGCTCTCCTTGACCGAGAGCCTGTCCGACGTCCGGAACTTTTACGACCTCCCGATCAGCAGTCTCTACGGCGGGCAGGCTGGCAGCAACCCGCTCTACGGCGCCATTGCCGGGAGCACCCTGACCACGACGCCCAGCCTCGCATCCGTGGGTGGTGTGCGTCTGACTTACCAGCTCAGCGCCCGCCTCTCCGTTAGCGCCGGGGGAAGCGGAATCGTCTCCCGTCAGAAGCTAGCGGGGGGAACGATCGGTTCCGATGGTTGGGTCGCCAGCGGCGACATCGCGTACCGCCTGACCCGATACCAGACCGCCTCCGTGGGCTACTCCTTCACCCACTTCGATTATTCGGGCCGATACGGCACGACGGACATCCACACGCTCAATCTCGGCTACTCGCTGCGCGTGGGGCGGAACTGGGAAGTGGCCCTTTCCGGCGGCGTTTCACGCTCCGAGATCCTCGGCGAAGTTCTGGATCCGGCTCTCGCCGAGCTATTAGGTGTTCCCTTCATCTTTATAAGGACCTACACCGTCTCCTACACGCCGATCGGGACGGCGCTCATCACGCGGTCGTTCCGTCACGCCTCCTGGTCGGCGAGCTTCGACCACCTGGAGTTGGGGGCAGGCAGCTTGTACGGGGCCTCCACTTACGAGCACGGCGGTTCGGATTACACCTACTCTGGCCTGCGGCGCCTGAGTCTGAGCGTCGGCGGCGGCTACTACCGGTTCCTGGCCTTCGGACAGTCGGAGGGCGGCTACCACGCCCTTGGTATCAGCGGCGGCTTCGGGGTCCACATGGGCATGGGATTCTCATGGGTGGGCCGCATCGACTGGCGCGACTATGCCTTCGGCAACTCCCAGCATCGGAACTCTTACTACGCCACTTTGGGGATTGCCTGGCGTCCCGGCCACGCCCCCGTGTCGCTATGGTGATCTGACTTGATTCCGAGCACGCAAGAACACATCCTGGTGGTCGATGACGAGCAGTCGCTGCTGCTCGTCATGGAGCAGTACCTGCGTCGCCTCGGCCATTCCGTGGTGGCCTGCCGCTCCGGCCTCGAGGCGTGGGAGGTGTTCGAGCAGGACCCGACTTCCTTCACCCTGGTGCTGGCCGATATCACCCTGCCCGAGATGTCCGGCGCCGAACTGCTCGCGCGCATGCTCCGCTTGAACCCCCGAGCCTGCATCCTGGTTTGCAGCGGCTATCCGTTCGACATGTCGACCTTGCCCGCGGTCTACCAGCGCCAGATCGGATTCCTTCAGAAGCCGTTCACGCCTCGCATGCTGGCCGATTGCATCGCGCGCCTCCTGGCCGACCGCGACGCCGGCAATACCGCCAGCCCCGAACCGCGACCATAAGACACGACGCCCGTTACCGAGCCGCGACCGCAAGGGAGCGGACCCGCTTGGCCGCCCTCACTCCGCCTCGTCCGCCAACTCCATGAGGCGCTCGGCGAAGTCCTCGCCCGATTCCGACCACAGGCTCTGCCGCTCGAGCGGCGCCTTCTCCTCGATCTCGCGCGAGAGGCGCACGATGCTCTGCAGATTCGAGTGCGCCTTCCGGCCGCTCTGCGGCACGCCCGGCATCGGCATAAAGCGCTCTTCCGCGCCCAACTCCAGCCGTACGTGCTCCCCCACGTCGTTCTCGAACTCGGGTCCGAAGCAGGTCAGCGTTACGGGCGATGACGACAGTTTCCAGTTGCCCTCCGCATCCAGGCGCCAGAGATCCCACCAGCCCTCTACCAGGTAGGCGCAATCCGGCTCCGGAAACTCCTCGGCGAGTTCGATCACCGTCTCCACGTCCACGTCGCCCGCGAACATCTGTTCCAGCACCCCCGGCTCCGTGAACTCGATAGCGTAGATCCGGAGCGCGGTGATGCCGGGCCGCAGAGCCGAAAACGGGAAGAGGCGCAGCAGTTCCCCGAACCGTTCGAGCATCGTCTGCTCGTCGAACTCGCGTAGCCAGAGGGAAAGACAGAGCTGATCGGGCATGGCCTATTCGACGCGCTCCGTGAGCTTCACCGGCTGGGCCAGCCGGAAAGTCAGGCGGGTCTCCACCGGAAGTTCGGCCGGCTTGCGGTGCGTAGCGGCAGCCACTCCGCCGCCCGCGGCCCCGCCCGCGCCAGCGCCGATTGCGGCGCCCTTTCCGCCTCCCGCGATCGCTCCGATCACCGCGCCGAGCACGGCCCCGGCCCCGACTTTCTCGCCTGTCTGCTTGCCGCTATCCGCGGTACCTTCGCGCGTGACCCGCTCCGTGGTAATCGGCACGTCCTGGCCGTCGGAGGTGTGAAGCTTGATGAGCTGCAGCGCCAAGTTCTTGCCGTTCTGCCCCGTGTCGATCACTCTTCCCTCGATGTGCGCGCCGCGCTCCGCGACCGCGAAACCGTCAACCACCAGCGGCTGGTCGAGCGTGGCCGAGAACGCGTCTCCGGCATGGTTCTTGCTGCTGCTCAACGAGTCCGCGAGACGAACCGTGATGAGCGCGCCCGCGGGAATCGTGACGTTGTGAGGCTGGCGTGGCTCGGGCGGAGCCGTCTGCGCCTCCGGCGGCGGATTGAGCACCACCGCCGGACGAGGCGGGGGCGTGGGATCGAGCGGAGGGACCGGTGTCGCCTGCGCCGGTGCCTGCATCTGGGATGGCATCGGATCGGCCACTGGCTCCCGGTTCTCGGCAACCTGCTCGTGCCGCTCTCGCTCTCTACGGCTGGGCGCCGGTTTCCGCCGCGACTCGAGGGCCGGCACCCCAGCAGCTTGCACCGGAGCCGTAGCCACCTCGGCAGGAGTTGCCGCGAGCGTTGCCTCCGGCGTCGCAGTTGCAACGGGTGTCGTCGCCGCTGTCGCCACCGGGACCGCCGCCGGAGCCACCTGCCGCGCGTTGTAGATCTTGAACAAAAGAACGGCGCAAACCAGCAGCGCTATAAGGATTCCGACCTGGACGAATTTCATTTCATCCCCCTTCTCTTATAACGCACGCCCCGCCCGAACCGTTACCGCTACCGCCGGGCACCGAACCGCGACCATCAGGGAGCGGACCGTCCTATCCCCTTATCCCTCCGAACGAACGCGCGCGGTTTCCATCCATGCACACGTTTCGTCCCAGGATCGCAGCCCCGCCGTCGCGCCCAGCCGCTGGACCGACAGCGCCGCAGTCGCATTTGAGAAGCGCGCCGCCTCCGCCAGCCCCGAGCCGCGTTCGAGCGCGGTCAGGAAAGCGCCCGCGAAGCAATCGCCGGCGCCCGTGGTATCGACCACCCCAACCTCGAAGGCCGGACTGCGCAACTCGCCTTCCTCGCCGAAAACGGCGCAGCCCTGCGCGCCCAGTTTCACCACCACGGTCCTCGCTCCGGCTTCTCGCAACCGGCGGGCCGCGTCGCGTATGTCCGGCGCGCCGCCCAGCCGCAGCGCTTCATCCTGGTTGACGAAAAGCAGATCGGTCCAGGGAAGGCACGGCGCCAGGTCCTCGATCCACCGGTCCTCGGAGTCCCATCCGGTATCGACGGAAGTGGCCAGTCCGGCCCCGCGTGCGCCGCGCAGGATCTCGCTCCCGCGCCGCCGCAAGCCGGGCAGCGAAAACAGGTTGGCCAGGTGGAAGCGCGACATGCCTTCCGAGATTGCGGAATCGCTCTCCGGGGGATCGAACGCCTCCGCTCCCTCGCCGATGCGGTGCAGGAAGAGGCGGTCGCCCGCCGAGTTCACCAGGGCCACCGTAGCGGCCGTCGGGCCTTCGGTCCGACGCACGTGGGCAACATCGATGCCCACGCCGGCCAACTCGCTCAGCAGCCGGTCGCCGAATGCGTCCCGTCCCGCCACGCTCACCAGGCGCACCGCCGCGCCGCAAACAGCCGCCGCATAAGAAGTGTTCGCGCCATTGCCGCCCATGTGCTGCTCGACGGCCTCGACCCAGGTGGTGGTGTTCCAAGCGATGCGGTCCACCGGCCGCACGAGGATGTCCATCACCATGTTGCCGTAGCAAAGCAGTCCGCTCACAGCGCACCCCCGGCCAGCGATTCCAGGAATTCGCGTTCCACGGGCCAGCGCCCCAGAACGTGAGCTTCCTTCTGCTCGAAGACGCCGGCGGCCAGCACCCCACCGAGGTCTTTCGGATCGGGCGTGGCCACCGCGTCCCGCAGGTGTGCCGTGATGTCCCGAAGCCGCGTCGCCAGGGCGGTGGCCTGGGCGGCGCTGCCACAGGTGGCGTCGAGCCGGACCGCGACTCGCGCGCCCTCCGGGGCGGCCGCCAGCACGACGCTGCGCGCGCCGTCCAAGGTCTCGGCCAACCCCGCCGCGCCCGCGGGCACGCTGCCGTTCTGCTTGAGCGCCGCGATCGGGATCAGCGTCCACACCGGATCGCCCGGGATCTCCGCGAGCCGGGGCCTGACGGTCCGGAGCCTCACCGCCGCCGACGCGTCCGCGCCGACCGCGAGCGCCATGATGTTCTTGCGCAGTGCGAAGAACGAAATCCTTCGTGCGGCCACGCTTCCGGCGACCCGGCAGAACGAATCGCGGCAATCGCCGCCCTGGCGAGCGGCATACTCCTCCAGCGCCCTCCAGTTGAACCGGCCGCGCAGGAGAAAGTACGTGCCGGAGGGATGGAACGAGATCAAGGCACCGTCCAGATCGTTGAGGTAGTCGAAGCCGGTCTGCCTCACGAACGCCTGATATTCGGGCTCCTCGGTGACCTTCGACCCGCCGAAGATCTTCAGAACCCCGGCCCGCCGCAACTCCCCGAAATCGATCGAGACGATGACGGCGCCGTCCGAGGGCAGCCGGCGCAGCAGAGCATCTTGAGAGAAGGACCGGGCTCTGTAGAGGGCCACTCCCGCAACAATCGTGGCACAAACCGCCGCCACCACCAGCAGTCGAAACTTCACATTACGAAGATACACGGTTTCGTTTGGGGGGCGGGCTTCAGCCCGCGTGGGACTTCAGTCCCGCAGCGGGGCTTCTACCGTGTCGCCGCCACTCCTGCTGACTCCGCGCTGCGCGCTTCCTTCCAGATCGCCAGGTAAGGCTCCAGCGACTTCATCATGGCTTCGAACTGCGGGATGGTGAGCGATTGCGCGCCGTCGCTAACCGCCTTCTCGGGGTGGGGGTGCACCTCCACCATGAGACCATCGGCGCCGATCGCCACCGCCGCGCGCGCCAGCGCCGGCACCAGGCTGCGCTTGCCCGTCGCGTGGCTGGGGTCCAGGATCACCGGCAGGTGCGTCAGCTCGTTCAGCACCGGCACGGCCGCGATGTCGCACGTGTTGCGCGTGGCCGTCTCGAAAGTGCGAATGCCGCGCTCGCACAGAATCACGTTCGGGTTCCCGTGCGCCAGGATGTACTCGGCCGACATCAGCAGCTCCTTGATCGTCGAGCTCAGTCCGCGCTTGAGCAGAACAGGGCGCGTCGAGCGGCCCAGGCTCTTCAGCAGCGCGAAGTTCTGCATGTTGCGCGCGCCGATCTGCAGAATGTCCGCGTACTCGGAAACCAGCTCGACGTCGCGGTCGCTCATGATCTCCGTGACGATGTCGAGACCGGTGGCCTCCTTCGCCTTCCGCAGCAGCTTCAGGCCTTCTTCTTCCAGGCCCTGGAAGTCGTAGGGAGAGGTGCGCGGCTTGAACGCTCCGCCTCGCAGGATTCGCCCGCCGGCGCGCTTCACGGCTTCGGCCGTCTCCATGATCTGTTCCTCGGATTCCACCGAGCACGGGCCCGCCATCACGATGAACTGGCCCGCCCCCACCACGGCTCCGTTCACCCTCACCCGGCTGCGCTCCGGCTGGAACTCCCGGCTGACGAACTTGTAAGGCGCCGAGATGCGCACGGCGTTCTCGACCCCCGGCATGGCTTGCAGGTGCTCCAGGCACTCAGTCACATCGCCCACTCCCACCGCGCCGATGACGACTCGCTCCTCGCCATGGATGGTGTGGACTTTGTACCCGAACTCCTGAATCCGCTCGCACACGGCATCGACTTCCTCTTTGCTCGCGTGCTGTCTCATCGAGATGATCATGGCTGCGTTCCTCCCCCCAGAAACAAAAAACCCACTCTCTCGAGTGGGTTGGTTTTCGTTAGCTTCGCGTCTCGAACCAACGCCACTCTACCCGGACAGGGTAAAGCCCCAGTACCAGTAACTAAACGACTTGGCGTCGAAAAGAGACATCTAAGTCACCAGTATACCGGCCCCCGAGCCGCGAATCAAGCACCTCGGGAAAGTGTATAGTTCACGCCTTCACGCTCCAGGTCCTCGCTGAGCTGTGCCGCCGACTGAAACCGGATCGTGCGCATCCCCAGCGCCGCCGGAGCTTCCAGGTTCTCCGGCCGGTCGTCGATCATGATGCACTCGGCCGCGTCCCGCTGCGTGAAATCCAGGGCCCGCTCGAAGATCGCGGCAGCAGGCTTGCGCATCCCGAGAAAGCACGAGCTGTAGAACGCGGAGAAATGGTTGCGCAGCCCGAACTGGCGTATGCGATAGACGTTCAGATCGAACGCCTCGTTGTTCACCGTGGCCATCAGGTACCGGCGAGTGCGAGCCAGCCCCTCCGCGATCTCGAGCGACTCTGGGAAAGGTCGCGTTTGGGCGTGCATGAACCGCCGGAAGTCATCCGGCGAGAACGGCCGCGGGCGGTAAAAGACGGCCTCGCGCAGGTACTCTTCGATGCCGACCTCGTTGCGCTCAAACGCCGTAAAGAGGCGCGCGTGCCGCTCTTCGAACTCCTCCGCCTCGAGCCCGAATCGCTCCACGGCGCGGCTCCTCTCACCGTGGTCCCAGCCATTGCTGAGCAGCACGCCTCCGACGTCGAAGAACAGTGTCGTGATCTCGGCCATAGCCTCCAGCCCCCGCTTCCATTCTATATTGGAGGTTCCCGTGACTCGCACAAGCGCGTTGCTGCTGCTGGCTGTCGCCTTCTCGACGGATGTCACCGCCGAGACGTTGGGATCGGTCCTCGGCTCCAGACACATCCCCACCAACCAGTTCTCCGACGCGGACTTGGCAGGGCCGATCGCCGGCTGGGCCGCCTCAAACGATGAGGCGCCGTTTCTGCTCGCGTACTACGCCGTTGATCTATCGAGGGACCCCCTCGGCCCGGTCCGCGGCTCCATCAGCCTTGGTCCGCTCCACGTCATCCGATATGACCCGGCGACTCGCGATCTTCGGCGCAGCGAATTCCCGAAGGCGTCCGCGCGGTTGAGTTTCGATGAGACCATTCCTTGCCTGCTGCCCGTGCTGGCTATCGGCGAACACCACGGGGTCATCCACATCGCCACGAACGTAAGTTCCTTTCCTGGATGCATGCTGGTTCTCTCGACGCAACTCGACTTGAGAACCGCTGTCTGCGGCAGGCCGCTCGGCTGGATGGGAGCCGACTACGCCGTCGTGCAGCGAGGCGGGGTGCATCCCACCGAGATCGACGTCTATGACCTCCGGCGCGATCTACTCACGGCAGTCTACCCGCCCGTGCAGGACGCCCTCCGCCAGCAGTTTGCCGGTGCGCTTCAAGCCGACCTTTCCGGGAGCGCGCGCGCCTTCAGCACGGAACTGGTGGGTCAGGTGGCCGTTCACGAGGCAGCCAAGGTTTTTGGCTTCGTTGTTCGCTATGACACCGGCGGCTTCGGCGAGGCGACAGCCAGGCAAGTCGAGCCGCTGGCGGTGGCCTATGTGTATCGTCTTCGTCGTGGCCGCTGGGAGCACCGCGAGTTTCTGCCGGAGCGCCTGATGGATCTGTTCGGCGTGGAGACCGTGGGCGAGCTCGTCAGGGGAAATCCGCAAGCAGCCTTTGAGACGTTCAAGGCTCCGCCAGAAACGTCCGCGCATCCAGAACGGTCTCGACCGGGATCTCTTCCATAGGAATATGCCCCACGCCGCGGTAGCCGATCACCGGCGAGCGCGTGACTTATGGCTGAGGCTCCTGCCCCTGTTCTATGGATGAACTACCATCACAATTTGGAGGTCCCCGTGACTCGCACATGCGCGATGCTGCTGCTGGCTGTCGCGCTCTCGACGGTTGTCACCGCCGAGACGCTGGGACCGGTCCTCCGCTCCCGGCACGTTCCCACCAGCCAGTTCTCTGACGCGGACCTGGCGGCGAAGATCACCAGTTGGGCAGCTTCGAGCGACGATGAGCCCTTTCTCCTGGCGTATTACACCGATGACGGTTCGGGCTACCTGCGCGCGCCCCTACACGTCATCCGCTATGACCTCGCGAATCGCACTCTTCGTCGCACGGACTTGCTGGCCAACCGCACACCCCCCATGGATTGCGTGGGCTCGGCTCTCGGGATCGGTGAACACCGCGGCATCATCCACATCGAGACGCATGTGACCCCGTCGGCGGTATGCCTGCTGCTGCTCTCGCCCCACCTCGCCCTGAGAACGACGCTCTACGGCGGCCTTCTGGGCATGCTGGGCGAGCGCTGCGCCATCGTGCAGCGAAACGAGATCCACTTCGCGGCAGTGCATCCCATGCGGATCGCAGTCTATGACCTCCGGCTCGACCGACTGACGGAAGTCTACCCGCCCGTGCAGGACGCTTACCGCCGGCAGTTCTCCCGCGCGCTTCAATCGCACATGCCCAGCGACGACTGGTGTCGTATCGCGAACGCCCAGTGCGATCCGCGGAACTTCGATGCCGAACTCGTCGACACAGTGGCAGTTAATGAGGCCGCGAAGGTTTTCGGCTTCGTGGCTCGCTGCGATGCCGGCGGCTTCGGGGACGAAGGGGCCACGCCAGTCAAGCCTCTGGAAGTAGCCTATGTCTATCGCTTGCGCGCAGGTCGCTGGGAGCACCGCGAGTTCCTGCCGGAGCGCCTGATGGATCTGTTCGGTGTGGAGACCGTGGGCGAGCTTGTCAGCCGGAAACCGCAAGCAGCCTTCGAGACGCCGCCCGCGCCCTGAGTTCGGGCAACGAGCGACGGGCGTTTTCCGTACAATGAACGCGTGGAACAACCGAAGACCCATTCCCCCCTGGCTTATCTCAGCGACGAGATCGAATCCTGGCGGCAGGCGGGCACGCATCAGCACCTGCGCGAGCTCGAGAGCGCCTGCGAGCCGGTGTCCCGCTTCGACGGCAAAGAGGTCATCAACCTGGCGTCGAACAACTACCTCGGCCTGGCCAATCATCCGGCCCTGGTCGAAGCCGCCATCGACGCCGCCCGTCGTTACGGAGCGGGCTCGGGCGCCGTCCGCACCATCGCCGGCACCATGACCATTCACATGGAACTCGAGCGCCGCATCGCCGCGTTCAAGAAGGTGGAGGCCTGCGTCGTATTCCAATCCGGCTTCGCCGCCAACGCGGGCACGGTCGCCGCCATCCTCACTCCCGAGGATCACATCATCTCCGACGAGTTGAACCACGCGAGCATCATCGATGGCTGCCGTCTGTCGAAGGCCAAGATCCACGTCTTTCCACACAAGGACGCCGCCGCTGCGGAGCGCATCCTGGGCGAGCTCGAATCCCAGCCCGGCCGCAAGCTGCTGATCACCGACGGCGTGTTCTCCATGGATGGCGACATCGCGCCGCTGCCCGCCTTGGTCGAGGCCGCGCGCCGTCACGGCGCCATCATGATGATCGACGACGCGCATTCCTCCGGCGTGCTCGGCCGCAATGGCCGCGGCACCGTCGATCACTACGGCCTGCACGGCAGCGTGGACATCCAGGTCGGGACGCTCTCGAAAGCCATCGGCGTGTTGGGCGGCTACGTCTGCGGAAGCCGCGACCTCATCGATTTCCTCCACCACCGTGCGCGGCCGTTTCTGTTCTCGACCTCGCATCCGCCCTCGGTGGCCGCCTCGTGCCTGGCCGCCTTCGACATTCTCGAAAGGGAGCCCGAGCGCATCGAGCGCCTTTGGGACAACACGCGCTACTTCAAGGCCGCGCTGGCGGCCGCCGGCTTCAATACCGGTGCGAGCGAGACTCCCATCACACCAATCATGGTTGGAGAGGCGAAAGCGGCACACGAGTTTTCAGCGGCCCTGTTCGAAGAAGGGCTCTTCTCGACTGGAATCGGATTTCCCACGGTGCCCAAGGGCAGGGCGCGCATCCGCACCATTGTCACGGCCACGCACACCCACGATCAACTCGACCGCGCCATCGCCATCCTGACTCGCGTCGCCCGCCGTATGGGCATTTTGTCCTAGCCACACCCAGGCGTTTTCTTTCGCCGCGCTAGGTTTTGTCGCCAATTCTGCCGGCGCGCGCGCGCTGTTAGCTTCGTACTGTCAGGCCACGCCGGGCGCGGGACGGAGAGCGGATGAAGCGACTGCTTTGGACCTTCTGCCGGGGAGATCAGGGCCAGGACGTCATCGAGTATGCACTGATGGCCGGTCTGGTAGCCATCGCGGGCGGAGCCCTGATGCCCAACGTATCGGCCGCTCTGGTGACGTTGTTCAACAAGATCGAATCTCTGCTGGCCCAGGCAGCCGGCTACTGATCCGATACCATGAGCTCATTTCCTCGGCCGATCTAAGCTTTCCTGCCGATTTGCCTTTGAATCCGCGACTGTTACTGTCAGTACGTCAGGCCACCGCTGAGCGCGAGAAGGAGAGCGCATGAAGCAAGTGTTATCGACGTTTTGGATTGACGACCAGGCCCAGGATCTCATCGAGTACGCCTTGATGGCCGGGTTCGTAGCTGTGGCCGCTGGCGCGATTATGCCAAATATCTCGACCAGCATCAGCACGGTATTCAGCAAGATTCAGTCGTTGCTGGCCAACGCGGCATCTTAAGGCCAGCACGCGGGGCGCCCTCTTCGGGTTCCCTTCCACTTAGTGGATAGGGGCGGGTTCAGCGGGCTGGAGCAGCCAACTGACCAGGTTGCCTTCCTGGTCAAACTCCAGTGCACGCGGCTCGCCCACTTTTTCCAGCGCCGGATTCTGTTGCAGCTCCGGCCACAGGTTCTGGCTGAAGGCGATCGTGCCGAGTTCCATCGTGTTCCGGATCCAGCCGATCGTAACCTCCGCCTGGTCGAACCGGCCCACCGTAGGCGCGATTCTTTCCAGGCACTCGCGGTCCGTCGCGAAGTGAATCGGAATGCGGATCGCCGAGGGCGTCGAAGCCGTCAGCGAGTTGATGTGGGTCGGCTGCCAATCGATCCGGTTGACCAGCCGGTCCGTCACCACGTCGGCCATCCCCAGACCCACGCCGTTGTTGTAGGTCAGCGCGCTCAGGTCCCGCAGGAAGATTCGCTCGATGCGCGCCAGTTCCGGCCACGGATTGTAGTGGCATTGGATCGACCGGTTGATCACCTTCGTGTCCAGGCCCGCGCCGCTGATGTTCTTCCCGATCTCGTCCACGATCAGAATGTCGAGCTGCCGTACCGGAATCCGCCCCATCCACGACTTCGCCAGCGCCAGCAGTTCTTCCTCGCGGCGCTCCATGTTCTCGACCGGCACCGTCTCGAGCTTGGCCGTGTTGTGGTTGGCGTCTTCCAGGATCGCAAGGCCCCCCAGGATCTTCCCCGAGGTCAGCACCTGCCGCCCCACGCTCCGGATCACCTGCTCCAGGCCCATGCGATAAGCGTGGGTGTGGTATCGCTGCGCGCCCGCGAACTTGCCCAGGCCGATCGCCATCATTTTGTACAGGCCGCTCTCGATCTTCCCCGAAAAGTCGGTGTGCCACTTCACGCGGCCCACCAGCATCACACCGTCGCTCTCGAAGGCGTTGCGGTCCATGAAGGTCTCGATGCCTTCGGGCGTTCGCCCCAGCGGAACCACGTCGATTGAGCTGATGACGGGGCAGCCCATCGCCGCCGCGTGGATGCCGTAGTGGGCCAGCACGTCCGCCTGGCCTTCCGCCGTTGCCGCGCCGTGGCTCCCCATGGCCGGGAACAGGAACGGCTGCATGCCGGCGTCCTTCCAGTAATCGACCACGCTCCGGACGATGGTGGCGATGTTCGCGATGCCGCGACTGCCGACGCCGATCGCCACGCGCGCGCCCGGCTTCAATCTGCCGGCGAATCCCGCCTCGTGCAATTCATGGCGAACCGTGCCTGGAATGTCTGCGACACGGCGATCGGGGAAGTTCTGGCGAACCAGCAGCATCTTGGAGAACGACATGGTTTGATTCTAGCGCTCCTGGTGCGTGGCGCACGCTTTAGCGCAACTGCACATACGTTTCCCGAAACCGGGTGGCGTGCATCGGAGTGTGGGGCGGACCCCCTGGTCCGCGCGGGTGCCCCTGGACCCGCTCTCTCGCTTGTGAGCCTGGCTGATCGGTAGGACGACCAGGCCGACGGGGGCGTCGGCTGCGGACCAGGGGTCCGCCCCACCACCCCGTGTGCCTGACGGTTCTGGCGGGCGCGCCTTTGGCATCATATGGACGCGCAGACCGACCAGAAGGTCGAAGCTATGCTCGGCAAGGTGGATGCGGCGAAGTTCGCCCGTCCAATCGTTTTTGGCCGAATCCCAATACGCGACGGCATCTCACGGGTGAACATTTCGTCCACGCCGCCGATGAGATCAATCTGCTGTTCGAGTCGACTCCTCGGTGAAACTGCCGCTGGAGGCCGCCTTGGCACTGGAATAGGAAACTACGCAAGGATGCGAGGGACATGGTGGTTTGATCCGACCGGCAGTATATCCGTCGGCCGCCCCCTATAATCTGAAGTGGAGAACCCATGAAGCCCCTCTTGCTTGTCCTTGCCCTGGCAACCGCCGCTTTCGCCCAACAGAAACCGCCCGAAGAAAAAGCGACGCCCACACCCACGCCGCACCCGGCGGCTACTCCCCATCCGGAGCACGCCACCGCGGGCGAGGAGTCCAAAGAACTGCGCTTCGACATGACCGAAGTTCCGCCTGTCGTCACGCATCACCAGGTCCAGGTCGGCGGCCGAACCATCCACTACACCGCCACCGTGGGGCACCTGCCTATCAAGGATGCCGCCGGCACCACGGACGCGCTGATGTTCTACGTCGCCTACACGCTGGATGGGGCGACTCCGGGCGAGCGCCCGCTGACCGTCGCGTTTAACGGCGGCCCGGGCTCGGCTTCCATCTGGCTCCACATGGGCGTTCTCGGGCCGCGCAAGGTGGTGCTCGAGAAGGAGGGCTTTCTGCCGGCCGCGCCCTACCGGCTCGAGGACAACGCCAGTACGCTGCTCGACAGGTCCGACCTCGTGCTGGTGGACGCCATCGGCACCGGCTTCAGCCGCCCCGCCACCGTCGCCAAGGGTAAGAAGTTCTGGGGCGTCGAGGGAGACATCGATTCCTTCGGGGAATTCATCCGCCTCTACATCACGCGCAATGAGCGCTGGTCGTCGCCGCTGTTCCTGCTCGGCGAGAGCTACGGTACTACGCGCGCGGCCGGCATCTCCAACCACCTGGCGGAGCGCGGCGTCGCGTTCAACGGCATCGTGCTGCTTTCGACCGTGCTGAGCTTCGAGACGCTCGAGTCGAACAAGACCAATGACCTCCCTTACCCGCTCATCCTGCCCTCCTACGCCATGATCGCCGCGTATCATCACAAGCTCGCGCCCGAGCTGACCGGGAACCTGGAGCAGCTGCGCAAGGAAGTGGAGCAGTGGGCTTCGCAGGACTACACGCTCGCTCTGGCCAAGGGCGATTCGCTCACGCCCGCGGAGCGACAGGCCGTCATCGATCGCCTGGCCCGCTACACCGGACTGAGCAAGGAGTTCCTCGACGAGACCAACCTGCGCGTGGACGTCCGGGGCTTCACTCACCGGCTGCTGGCCGATCGCAAGCTGCGCGTCGGGCGCCTCGACGGCCGTTTCACGGGTCCCGATCCGCGGGGCTTCGAGGACACGCCCTTCTACGACCCCACCATCACCGTGCAGGCGCCCTTCACCTCAGCCTTCAACGACTACGTGCGCCGCGAGCTCGGCTACAAGACCGACATGCCTTACTACGTGATGGCCCGCGAAGCGTGGGGGCATGCCTTCGAATGGAACTGGGGATCGGGCATCGAGGGTTTCCCCGATACCGCTACCGCACTGCGCCAGGCGCTGGTCAAGAACCGCCACCTGAAGGTTCTGGTCATCGAGGGTTACTACGACCTGGCGACTCCGTATTACGCCGTCAACTACTCCATGGACCATCTGGATCTGCCCGCCGATTACAGGCAGAACATCTCTTATACGACCGATCCTGCGGGCCACATGGTGTATCTGGATTCGCCTTCGCTGGTCAAGATGAAGTCCGACGTCGCCGGGTTCATCGACGCCAGCCTGCCGAAGCCGTAGCGCCAGCGACCGCTTGCTGACGCGCGGGTCAGGAGAATGAGCGTACCGAGCCGCGACCGCCAGGGGGCGGTGCGCAGCACCGAACCACGAGCGTGAGCGAGTGGACCGATCAGGCGTAGATGCCGCGCAGCTTGATGGCGAAGGCCACGCGGTCGAGCGCCAGCATGTACGCCGCGATGCGGTTGTTGACGCTGTGCTTCTCCGCGTAGTCCACCACGCGGCCGAAGTTCTCGACCATGATTTCCTCGAGGCGCTGGTTGACCAGGTCTTCGTTCCAGAAGAAGCCCTGGCGGTCCTGCACCCATTCGAAGTAGGACACGGTGACGCCGCCGGCGTTGGCCAGAATATCCGGGATGACGAAGACGCGGTTGGCGGCGAGCATCTCGTCGGCAACGGGAGTAGTGGGGCCGTTGGCGCCCTCGCACAGAATCCGGGCGCGGATGCGTGAAGCGTTTTGGGAAGTGACGACGTTCTCGCGCGCGGCCGGCATCAGGACGTCGCACTCGAGGAACATGGCCTCGGCCGGGTCGATGGCTTCGGCGCCGGAGAAACCGACGATGGACCCAGTCTCCTTGCGGTGTTCCATGAGGGCGGGGATGTCGAGCCCGTGCGGATTGAAGACGGCGCCGTCGAACTCGATGATGGAGACGATCTTGTATCCGGCGCGCGCCATGAGCTTGGCGGCCATTCCGCCCACGTTGCCGAAGCCCTGAATGACCACGCGCGCCGCGGTCGGGTCGATGCCGAGCCTCTTCAACGCCTCGCGGGTGACGATCATGCAGCCGCGGCCGGTGGCCTCGGGGCGCCCACGCGATCCGCCCAGGTCTAGCGGCTTGCCCGTCACCACGGCGGTCACGGTGCGGCCGACGTGCATGGAGTAGGTGTCCATGATCCAGGCCATGGTCTGGTCGTTGGTGTTCATGTCGGGCGCGGGCACGTCGCGCTCGGGCCCGATCAGAGGCAGGATCTCAGCCGTGTACCTCCGCGTGATGCGCTCGAGCTCGAAATCGGAGAGCACTTTAGGATCGCAGATCACGCCGCCTTTGGCGCCGCCGAAAGGTATGTTCACCACCGCGCACTTCCAGGTCATCCACGCCGCCAGCGCGCGGATCTCATCGAGGGTCACATCCGGGGCGAAGCGGACGCCTCCCTTGGCGGGACCGCGGGCGATCGAATGCTGGACGCGATATCCGGTGAAGACTTCCAGGCGTCCGTCATCCAATGTCACCGGGATGTGGACCGTGAGTTCCTTTTGGGATGTGCGCAATACCTTGGCGATGCCTTCGTCGAGGCCCAACCGGTTGGCGGCCTCGTCGAATCTGGCTTCAGCGGCCAGCCACGGATTCAGCTCGTGTTCGAGGCTTTCCGTGATGGCGATGGTGGTGGTCGGCTCCATGCCTGCTCTTCCTCCTATACGGTGGCGCGCCGCAATCACGCGGGTTTGCCGGTTGGCGACTTCCGCGGCGGCAGCTCCCGAGAGCCATTATGGCACCCGGGTGGCGGGCCGGGTGGGACGGGGTTGGGCGGCCCGGAATTCTTTTTCGGGCACGGCTGTCTGCAATCGATTGACGAGGTGGAGGTTGCCTCGCACCAGATCGATTGTCACCTGGGGCGGAGAGGGCGGGGTGGGGCAGGGCGGGGGAGGTCCTGGACGGGATTGGAGATCGAGTTCGGGGTTGTTGGTGACCCGCACTTGTCAGACACCGCCATTGCCGGCGGAGTCCGTTAAGTGTTAAGCTACAGGCTACGGTCTGCGAGTGAAGATACGAAATATCGTTCACAAAGGGCTGAGAAGATTCTACGTGGAGGGCGACGGGAAGGGGCTTCCGCCTGATTCGGTGGACAAGCTGCGAAAGATGCTGGCATACCTTGACGCGATGGAGGACCCGGCGGAGTTGCTGCTGCTCGCAACCTGGAAGGCGCACGCGCTGACCGGCGACCGCAAGGGGATGTGGAGCCTCGTCGTCACCCGCAACCGGCGTTTGACATTCCGCATCGACGCGGAGGAGCCTGAAGTCCGCGACGTGAACCTGGAAGACTACCACTAGCACGTGAAGGAGGAGAGGCCATGCCCATGAAGAACCCACCCCATCCAGGAGATTTCATCCGGACGGAAATCATCGCTCCAGCAGGCCTGTCGGTCACGGCCGCTGCGCTTGCGCTTCGTGTGTCCCGGCCCGCGCTTTCCAGCCTGCTCAACGGCAAGGCCGGCCTCTCGGGCGAGATGGCGCTGCGCCTTGAAAAGGCTTTCGGGGTGAAGATGGACACCCTCATGCGCATGCAATTCTCCTACGACATAGCCCAGACCCGAAAACGCGAAAAGCAAATCCACGTGCAGCGGATTCATCCGGCCGGCATTCGTCCATGAGGGGTCGCACCACGACCCGCGCCCGTTATCCGCGGCGGGCTAACTCGTCTTCGTAGGCCTTCTTCAGGCGGTCAGCACGGTCGAGGAGGCCGGCGCACATCAGATCGGGGCTCAGCGTGCGGAGCTCGTTATCGGAAAGGCCGGCCAGGTGCGCGGTCCACTCCGCTTCGAGGCGGGCGTTGAAGACATCGCGATCGAGGATGCTGAGCGCTTCCAGCGTGCGCGAGGCAGGCACCAGGACGCGGTATTCGGATCGCCGTTCCTCGGTCTCCTCCAGGGCGATGTGGGAGGGGATACCGGCGGCCTCGATCGCGTCGCGAGCCTCCGCTGCGTCGACCTGCGAGTCGGACCCGGGCGTGTTGGCGAAAGTGCACACGCACGCCGCGCCTTCGAGCCAGTCGGGGCCGTCTTCGTCTTCGACGAAGTCCAGCGTGACGGGTTCGGCGGTGGGCGTGGGCGCGGAGTGCCGCCGGGCGACTTCCTCGTCGTAGCACTTCTGGGCGGCTTCGACCAGCTCGGTCCGGTCGATCTCGCGGAGGGCTTCGTCGGAGATTTCGGCGTAGTGCCGGCGCAAGTAATCGGTATCGACTTTCAACGGATCACCTCAGGGGCAATTATAGCGGTCCGCTTCGAGCCACGCAGCGACCTCGGAGGCGACGTCGAAGGGGACCGGATCCGAGGCGGCACGGCGCTCGAGATCCCGGGCGCAGCGCTCGAGCGGGATTTTCGCGTAGCTGCCCGTGGAGAGGAAGCCTCGGGTGTAGAGCCGGGCGAAGGCGGTGACGCCGAGCAGGCGGAACTGGACGACGTGTACCAGTTCGTGGAACAGCAGGGGCGGCCGCAGCGGCTGTTGCGCGGCGATCACGTCGTCGAAGGTGATGGCGGCGATTTGCGAAGGATCGAGGAAATCCAGGCCCATGCGGCGAGCGGTCCGTCGAAATGGCAGCGCGGGGATGGGCAGGCGATCGGTCTCGAGAATGCGGACACGGTCGAGATCCGCGGCGGCGAAGTAGGGGCGGAGCTGAGCCTTCGTGTCCGGGGACAAGCCGGTTGCCCGGTCGCGCAGGCGATCGCGTTGGTGGCGGATGTAGCAGGCTACGGGCCAGGCCAGCAGCGACGCGGCCGGGTTGGAGATCGCGCTAACCGCGGCGGGCCACCTCATCCTCATAAACCCGCTTGAGGCGCGCGGCCCGGTCCAGGAACCCGGCGCAGATGACTTCGGGTCTGAGGGCACGGAGTTCGGCATCGGTGAGCTCCTGGACGTGCGCCTTCCACTCGGCCTCTATTTCCGGATTGAACACTCGAACATCGACCACGCTGAGGGCCTCGAGGTTTCGGCCGCCCGGTACGAGCACTCGGTACAAATAGTCTCGTCGGGGGGAGGCCTCCTCAGGCGGCAACTTGGACACGTCAATGTAGCAGGGGATGCCGGCGGCCTCCACAGCGTCGCGGGCCTCCGCGAAGTCGTCGCAGACCTGGCCGCCGACATACGAGCAAACGGTCGCGGCTCCTTTCAGCCATGCGGGTGTCGCGCCGTCGCTGACGGTTGGTTCCGCGTCGTCTGACTCTTCCACTACCGGGGCATCCGGCGGCTCGGGGCTGGCGGCTGGTTTGCCCCAGGGCCGCCGCCGCGCAGCTTCTTCGTCGTAGCAGCTCCGCGCAGGCTCGAGGAGGTCGTTCCGGTCGATCTCGCCAAGGGCTTCGTCGGTGAGCTCGGCGTAGTGCCGGCGCAGGTAATCGGTATCGAGTTTCAACGGCTCACCTCGCCTCCAGGGGATTATATCGAGTCAGCGCTTGCGTTTCCCCGGCAGGCTGGCGGGGTTCTCGTGCACCCGCTCGCGGTAGAGGCCGCGGACGGCGCCGCCTAGCGAGACGGCCGATTCGCCGAACTTGTCGCGAAGACGGTCGGCGGCTTCGAGTGCTTTGTGCCAGCGGCCGCTCTTCTCGGATTCGAGCAGGCTCATCTGCCCTTCGTTCGCGACAAGCGAGCCGGCGTGCACGCCCAGCAGTCTCACTTCCGCACCAGGCTTCCAGTTCTTGCGGAAGAGCAGGCGCGCGGTGTCGAGCAGCTCGGTGTCGAGGTCCGTGGCGTGGTCGAGAGTGAGGGCGCGGGTGAGCGTGGTGAAATCCTTGTAGCGCAGTTTGAGCTGGACGGTGCGGGTGTAGAGGCCGTGCTCGCGCAGGCGCCGGCCCACCATCACGGAGAGGCGGGCGAGCGTCGCTTCGAGGATACCGGCGTCGGCGGTATCCATGTCGAAGGTGTGCTCGTGGCTGATCGACTTGGGGTCCTCTTCCTCGCCGACCTCGGTATCGAACCAGCCGCCGGCGTCCATGCCCTTCGACTTGCCGGCGAGCGCCAGGCCCCACTTGCCGAATTTCTCTTCGAGGAAAGCTTCGTCGAGGCGGGCGAGGTCGCCGACTTTGCGGATGCCCAGGGTGTGCAAGTGCGATTCGGTGACCTTGCCGACGCCCGGAATCCGCCGCACGTCGAGGGGCGCCAGGAACGCGGCCTCGGCGCCCGGCACGATCCACAGAACGCCGTTGGGCTTGGCCTGGTCGGAGGCCACCTTGGCAACCATGCGGGCGGTGGAGATGCCGATGGAGCAGTTGAGGGCGGTCTTCTCCTTGACGCGCTGGTGGAGCAGGTGGGCGGCGCGGATGGGCGGGCCGTGCAGGCGCTCGGTGCCGGTCATCCCGAGGTAGGCTTCGTCGATGGAGGCCATTTCAACGCGCGGCGAGAAGGTGTTCAGCACTTCGAAAACCTTCTCCGAGTACTCGCGGTAGCGCTCGGGATGGCCGTCCACGAAGATGGCCTGCGGGCAGGCTTTGTAGGCGGTGCGGAGCGGCATGGCGGAGTGTACGCCGAACTTGCGGGCCGCGTAGGACGCCGCGGAGACGACGCCGCGCTCGTTGGGGCGGCCGCCGACTACGACGGGTTTGCCTTTGAGAGAGGGGTCGAACAGTTCTTCCACCGAGACGAAGAAGGCGTCCATGTCGAGGTGGAAGATGGTGCGCACCACGGACTCAGGTTACCGCTTTCGCGAGGAATGAGAGCGGGTCTGGAGACCCGCTGCAGGCATGGACGCCTGCCCCACAAGGGCTCAGCTTACCGCTTTGCTCGCGAACTTCTTGAGCCCGCCCACCATCAGAACGACGTCGATCACCGCCAGCGCTCCGAAGACCGCGAACAGATTCATGTGCGCGACCTGGGGCGCGAGGACTCCGCGCAATCCTTCGCTCGCGTAGACCAGCGGATTGATCAGCACGGCGTACTGCAGGCCGGGAAACGCCTTGAGCGCGGACCACGGATAGTAGGCGCAGCCGAACATCATCATGGGGGCCAGCACCAGGCTGAACATCAGGCCGATCTGCGTCTGGCCTACGCTGCAGCCGAGCAGCAGGCCGCCCGCGGACGCGAACCCCGCCACCAGCAGACACATGACCGCGAATTGAAACGGGTGGGCGAAGCTGATCGTAACGCCCGATCCCAGGGTCAGCCACGCCGCGGGAATCACCACCAGGCCGGCCACCAGCGCCTGGATCATGCCGGCGACAACCTTCTCCACGGCCAGCCAGCCCGTTTCGATGGGCGCCAGTAGTCGGTCTTCGATTTCGCGGGTGAACTGAAACTCGGCGATCAGCGGCATCGCTACGGCCTGGACTCCGGCCAGCACCATGCTGATGGCCATGATGCCCGGCAGCAGCATGCTCTTGTACGCCACCGGCATCATCCCGCTGGTGGTGAGGACGCGGCCAAACACGAAGGTCAGAAGCAGCGGCTGGAGCAGGTTCTGCACCAGCGTAGGAATCAGGTTGCGCCGGGCCACTTGGCCGTCGCGCGACAGGAGGGCGTAAAACGTTTTCCAGTTCAATCGCGCAAACTCCTTCCGGTGTGATGCAGGAACAGGGTTTCGAGGCTGGGCTCCTCGATGTGGACGTCGCGCAGCTCGACGCCCGCCGTCTGCGTGGCGCTAACGATGGCAGCGATCAAAGGACCGCCGCGGTCGGCGTAGAGATCGGCCGCGGTGTGGTCCGCTGCGCGTACTTCGCTCACGCCGGGCAGCTTCTCGAATTCCGCCAGCAGGCCGTCCGGCACGCTGTCGAGGCGGAGGCGCAGCAGGTAGCCACCTGGAATGGCCGATTTCAGATCCTGTGGCGTTCCCTGCGCGATGATGCGGCCGTGGTCGATGATGGCGAGGCGGCCCGAAAGCGCGTCGGCTTCGTCCATGTAGTGCGTCGTGAGGACGATGGTTTTGCCGCGCTGGTGGTAGGCGCGGATGGTCTCCCACAGCAGCAGGCGCGTTTGCGGATCGAGGCCGGCCGAGGGCTCGTCGAGGAACAGCACTTCGGGATCGTGCATCATGGCGCGCGCGATCGAGAGGCGCTGCATCATGCCGCCAGAGAACGTGCGGACCATGTGGTCGGCGCGATCGGTGAGCTTGAAGGTTTCGAGCAGCTCGTTGGTGCGGCGCTCGCGCTCCCGTGTGCTCTGGCCGAAATACGCGCCGTGGAACAGCAGCACTTCGCGCGCGGTCAGGGCGAAATCCAGATTGGGCCGCTGCGGCACCACGCCGATCAGGCGCTTGGCTTTCACCTGCTCCTGCCACACGTCGAATTCGCCGATGAAGGCGCGGCCGGAGGTGGGCTTGGTGCGGGTGGTGAGGATGCCGATGGTGGTCGATTTGCCCGCGCCGTTCGGGCCCAGCAGGCCAAAGACTTCGCCGGGCTGGATCTCGAAGGAGATGCCGTCCAGGGCCACCAGTTCGAACTTCTTTTTGTTCTTGTCCTTCTCCGCGCGCGATGGGCGCTGCCAGGAGAAGGAAAAGGCGCCTCCGCGCGCCGCACTGGGCGGTGGCGTGTTGTAGATCTTGCGCAGATTCTCGATGCGGATGCCGATGGCCATCCAGTCCCTCCGAGTTCAGAGCTCTTCGAGCTCGTGTAGCGCGCGGTCCAGAATCGCGCGGACGTCTTTAGTGCTGGCTCGTCCGGCCGCCTGCAGGCTGGCGCGCATGAGGGCGGCCAGCGGGCCGTAGAGCATCAGGGCGTCGGGCCCGCTGAACTGTCCCCAATCGCCGCAGCGTTCGGCGCGTTCCCAGATCTGGCGGACGATTTCGGGGTCCTTCCCGAGCTCTTTCTTGCCGGCTTTGGTCAGGTTATAGACCCGCTTGCCGGCGGCCTGAGCGGCTTCGATGAGACCTTCGTCTTCCAGTTGCTGCAAGGTGGGATAGACGCTGCCGGCGCTGGCGCTGTACATGCCGCTGGAGCGGTCCTTCATTTCCTTCATGAGTTGGTAGCCGTGCTTGGGGCCCTCGGCGAGCAGCGACAGGATGGCGAGGCGGACCTCACCGGCCTCGAAGAACCGTCCGTGGCGTCCGAAGGCGAGGCCGGCCCAGGGAAAGGCGCCCCCGAAGGCCCAGATTTGCTTGCTCATGATATATCTTACGATATATCAGAGGGAATATCGGGCGCAAGGGGGATAGGAGCTTCCGCCGGGCCTCGATTCGTCGGCCGTTGGCGGCGACGGATTCTTCGCCCGATTGGCTCACCGGCCCACGACGCCGCTACTTGGCGTCAGTGACGGGCATCGAAGGAAAACTCAGGCTCATCATTCTAAACTGCCTATACTGCGCCTCGTCGGATAGTGTTGCGTTCTTCACTGGGTCGGCGATCAACCGGAAGAAGAGATTAGCCGAAAACGAAACGAGGGGTCCGTCGCCCTCTCCCGAGAGTCTCAGGTTCACAGTGATCCCTGCCCCAGGATTGGGATCGAGCTGAGTAAAGCCCTGGAGGGGAACAAAGTCGCAGTCATTTCTCTTCTCTGGGATGCCCAAGCAGACCGGGGCGGCGATCTGGCCGTTGCGGCACACGGCGATACCGCTGACGGGATCCCCACCTCTAAGAGCCCAAGCCCCCCCTGTGTTGTCAGTCGCGACTATGGGAGTGCTTATGAGCAAAAGCTCGGCGCTGTTCTTTCCAAGATTCCGTGTTCTGACATGCATAGTGAGGAGCCTGTGGTCTTTGCTCCGTCCCAAACCGAGAATCTCGGCTTCCAGGCCTCCATTCAGTTTCACGACGCGACTCTGGGCGGGTCCTCCGCCAGCGTCAACAGCACCCGATTGCGCGGACGCCCAAGGCGCCAGCAACCCGCAGGCGAGAAGGATGTTCGCTACCGAATTCATTGGAGATCCTTGAATAGACTTAGGATCGAATCTCGATTCAGACCCATCAAAGCAGTGCTAAGGGCCTTCGCTGCCGTGTCCTCGGCGTCGTTGCCCAAGCAGGCGGTGCCCTCACTCGCATGATGCGCAAGAAGTACGCCGCGCGCATTTGACTCCGGGGCGGTTTCGAGCTGATAAGCAAGCGTAGCAAGAGTTGCAACCGAAACAGGACATCCGCCGCCGGGCGCCGGAGCAAACGTCGAAAGAACCCGCAACGTCTCCGTCGGACGAAAATCGCTGCTGTTGGTCTCCGCGGCTCCCAGGTTGTCCTGCAACTAGGAAAGCACGACCGCTTCCAGACGCGAGTCGGAAGCCAACCCGTTCGTTGCGATCCGGACACGTCGCTCGGCGCCACCGGACGCAATCGTGAAGCCCCAGAAGACGTCCGCCCGCCGCGGAGAAGCGTTGGAGGGCGAAGGCTTGCGGGGATCCTGCTGAACTTGGGGAGGCTAGACGAACGGCGCGTCTCCGCGTTCACCGGCTACTGGACGCGCCGCGCCCGCAGTCTCGTGATTCCACGGTTCCGTGCGAGAGACCGTGTGGGGCTGTTCGGCGCGTGGGGCTGTGGCTAATTGCTGATTGCTCCTAGACAACTCGCGAGTCAGAGCCTCGACGTCGTCTCTTCGAGCTAAGGATTTGAGGTCCTCCTTGCTGGCGCCAGAGTAAACGCTCCAAACACCAAAGACCAGACCCAACAATCGCCATGATTGCCAGCGCGCCAATCACATCCGCAGCGCGCTTCCATACAGAGCGTTCGCTGGGGGTGTCAGCGGACTTATCACTCTGGGGACGCGAGCTTCCTGCGACTTGGGGGTTTTGGGTCTCGTCCGCGGGGCTCATTCTCATGCAATCTCTGGATAGACATTACACCATACCCTTGGTCGGCTCTGCGGACTTGTCGCGGCCCAGAGAGAGGGGTCGGAGGAACGATGTCACCAGCCTTCTCGGACCGAGCCGGTTGGCCTATAGGAGCAGATGCGGCGCCATTAGGTCGATGAACTCGCGGGGTGTGATCACCTTAGTCTGCTTCCAGAACTTCGGAAAATGACGCTGATTGCCGGTCACCAGGTAGTCGGCGCGCGCCGCGTCAGCACATTCAAGAAACTTGTCGTCACCGGGGTCTTTGGTTACCTGGAGCCGGCGTCGAGGGACGACGAGGTGCGAGTGGTTCCGGATGAGTTGAAGGAACTGCTGCCGGAGGCCCCTTCGGATGCTGAGTTCCGGGCGCGACAGCACTTCCCGGTACTCCAATAGAATCGCGCTCGAGACATAGAGCCGCGCCGGCCTCGTGATCGCCAGCAGGAGGACGGTGCGCGGCAGACCGACCGGCTTTAAGGCCGCCGATATGAGGACGTTGGTATCGATGACGAGTCGAAGCGGAATCATCGGCGCTTTGGCCGTCCAGAGCGGGCTGCCTTGATGATCTGGCCGATCTGCTGTGAGGAGAGGCGATCCGTGCCTTTGCGCCGGGACTCTTCCCCGAGAAGTGTCAGCACCTCCGGCTCGGGTGCGGCGAGGCGCACGTAGTCCCGGATGCTGAGGAGTACAGCCTTGGGCGTGCCGCGCTTCTCTATTACGAGCGAACGGCGCTCGTCCTCGACCCGCCGCAGAAGTTTGCCGAAGCCCGCGCGGGCATGCAGGGCGGATACGACGATCGTGTCATTACGGTTGGCTTTTGGCATTGTGAACTCTACAGTTCCATTATGCGAACTGTACAGTTGCGTCCGCAAGCGCCTTCAGGCTCCAGCCGACGCCGCTTCCTCTGCCGGTGTTGTTACGGTGGCCCAGCGCTCGGCGATTTTGTCGCCCTCGAGGCGCCAGAGCACAAAACCGTGGAACTGCATCCTCTTGCCTGACGCCGCGTCGGTCCAGCGCCAGACGTTGCGGCACATCACTTTGTCGCCCTCGGCGATCATGTCGTCGATAGTCACCAGCAGGTCGGGCAGGTTGCGGTACATGGCCTGCATCATCTGCTCGTCGCCTTCGATGCCGGCAGGCTTGCCTCCAGGTCCATCGTGGTCGTAGAAGTCCGGGGTCATGTTCTTGCGAATCACGCTGGCATTTCGCCGGTTGACGAAATCTTCGAAGTGATCGCGGACCAATTGCTTCATTCGATCCAAGGTCATGCTAGTCGACATCAGGCCCCCCTTAGTTCGAGTCTAACCTGACCGACGTGCCGCGATCACCCTCGGTATTCCCGCCAAATCCGGCTCCGCCTGAACGTCCGCCCATCCGCTGAGAAGCCATGTCACCGCGTCGAGGGTGCCGAAGCCTAGCTCCATCACCAGCCAACCGCCGGGCTTCAGGACGCGCGGGGCGTCCGCCACGATGCGGGCGTAAATGTCGAGGCCGGTTTCGCCGGCGAAGAGCGCGACCGGCGGCTCCCAATCGCGCACCTCGCGCTGCAAGCCTTCGCGCTGCGGCTCCGGCACGTAGGGCGGGTTTGCGACGATCAGGTCCATCGAGTCCGCGGCGATGGCGTCGGTCACATCGCAGACTACGATCCCGACGCGCGCACCGAGGCGGCTGGCGTTCTGTGCGGCCACCGCCGCAGCCGCAGAGGAGATGTCCGTGGCCCAGGCCTCCGCGCCCGTCTCGAGCGCGAGCGTCACCGCCAGCGCACCCGAGCCTGTGCCGATGTCAAGCACACGCCGTGCGCCCGCGCCGACGCGGAGCGCCTCTTCCACCACGTGCTCCGTCTCGGGCCGCGGGATCAGCACGGCCGGCGTGACGCGGAACTCGCGGCCATAAAACTCCTGGCGGCCGATGACGTATTGCGTCGGCTTGCCTTCGAGCCGCTCGTGCAGATACCGGCCGTAGTGCAGCCAGGGGTTGTGTGCCAGTTCCTCTTCCGGATGGGCGTAGAGATAAGGCCGCTCGCAGCCGAGCGCGTGCGCCAGCAGCACTTCGGCGGTCAGGCGAGGAACGGCGATTCCGGCTTCCTCAAGAAGCTTATTCCCCTGCAGCAGCGCCGTTTGAATTGTCATGCGTCCGGTAATAGGTTACCAGCGCGTCAATCACCGCATCCAGACGGCCTTCCATGATCATGTCGAGCTGGTAGAGCGTCAGGCCGATGCGGTGATCCGTCAGGCGGTTTTGCGGGAAGTTGTAGGTGCGGATTTTTTCGCTGCGATCGCCGCTGCCCACCATGCTGCGGCGCTCGGCGCCGATCTCAGCGCGCTGCTTGGCGATCTCCAGCTCATAGAGCCGCGAGCGCAGCACGCGCATGCCCTTGGCGCGGTTCTTGATCTGCGACTTTTCGTCCTGGCACGAAACCACCAGTCCGGTAGGCAGGTGAGTGATGCGCACGGCGGAGTAAGTGGTGTTGACGGATTGTCCACCGGGACCCGAGGAACAGAACGTGTCGATGCGTATGTCCTTGGCGTCGACCTGGACCTCGACTTCGTCGGCTTCGGGCAGCACGGCCACCGTGATGGCGGAGGTATGTACACGGCCCTGCTGTTCGGTCACCGGCACGCGCTGCACGCGGTGCACTCCGCTCTCGTATTTCAGCTTGGCGTACACCTTGACGCCGCTGACCAGCGCGATCACTTCCTTCATCCCGCCCATCGCCGATTCGCTGACGCCGGTGATCTCCACCTTCCAATGCTGCGATTCGGCGTAGCGCGAGTACATGCGGAACACTTCGGCCGCGAACAGCGTGGCCTCGTCGCCGCCGGTGCCGGCGCGAATCTCGAGGACGACGTTCTTTTCGTCGTTGGGATCCTTGGGCCGCAGCAGATCCTGCAACTCCACCTCGAAGCGCGCGAGATCGGGTTCGAGGCGCGCGACTTCGTCGGTCGCCATCGCGCGCAGTTCCTCGTCGGCCTCGGCCAGCATGGCGCGGGCGCCCTCGAGGTCCTGGCGCGTGCGCTTCCAGTCCCGGTACTTCGCCACCACCTCTTCCAGCTCGAAATGCGCCTTGGCGGTTTTGCGGTAGCGGTCCGAGTCGTTGATGACGGTGGGGTCCGCCATCTGGCGCGTAAGGTCGTCATAGCGCGCCTCGAGTTGGTCCAGCTTGTTCAGGTATTCCATGCGTGGGAGTTAAGCCACCACCAGCGGTCCGCCCTGTTCCTGTTCTAACGCCATGGCGCCTTCAAGGGCCCGGATGGCGACCTCTGTCTGGTCGTCGTGGGGAGGCTTGGTGGTGATGCGTTGGAGCCACAGGCCGGGCGCGGTCAGCGTGGCCATCAGGCCGGAGCGGTGCTTGCCGGCGTAACGAATGGCCTCGTAACTCAGCCCGACGATCAGCGGCAGAAGAACGATGCGGCCCGCCAGTTTCAGCACGAAGGAATCGAACGGCAGCAGCGTGTACACGGCGATCGAGACCAGCATTACCACCAGCAGGAAGCTGGTGCCGCAGCGCGGATGGAAGGTCGAAAACGATTGCGCGTTTTCCACCGTCACGGGCTTGCCCGATTCGTAGTTGAAGACCACGCGGTGCTCGGCGCCGTGGTATTCGAACAGGCGCCGCATGTCCTTCCACAGCGAAAGCAGGTACAGGAAGGTGACGAAGATCGCCATACGGATGACGCCGTCGGTCAGGTTGAAGAGGATGCGGCCCTTCAGCGCCGGAAACGGATTGCCCAGCACGGTGGCCAGGTAGAGCGGCACGAACTTGTACAGGAACAGGAAGAACACCAGCGAAATCGCCAGGTTCAATCCCATAACCCAGCCCGGGATCTCCTTCTTGGCCTCTTCCGGTTGCGAGTCCTCGATGACCGCCTTCGCGGAAAACTGCAGGGCCCGGATGCCGATCGCCATGGCATGGCCCAGCGTTCCGATGCCGCGCAGAATCGGGTAGCGGAAGAGGGGATACTTTTCGGAGAGCCTGGGCAGCGGCCGCTCGTCGGTGACCATCCCGCCCTCCGGCATTCGCACCGCGACGCAATAGCTGTGCGGCGCGCGCATCATGACGCCTTCGAGGACGGCCTGCCCGCCGATCAGTGTTTCTTCGCTGGCGGCGGTGGCGGGCAACGCTCCGATGTGCGCAAACAGGCGCAGATGTTCCCTATAAGACAAGCTGGGTGTGCTCCTTAATCTAGTATAGCAGTGGGGGCGTGGAACGGCCTTCGCGGGCTTCAATCGTGCGGGCTTCACTCGTCTAGCGGCCGTCGGCCCGCTTAGTTGGAAACAGCCGCCAGCCCCGGTGGGGACTGACGGCCATGGTTAATGGTGGACGGTGTGATTCAGCTGGCGGCCCGGTAGAGCGCTCCGCTGGAGTGGTGCTTCAACGCGGAGTCGAGGATCCACTGGATGTGAGCTGTCTCGAATGGAGCTGCGCAATAGTCCGAGGCGCCGGCCTCGATGGCGTCCAGCCACTCCGCAGTGTCGGGAACGCGGCTGACCACCACCACGGGCAGGTCGGGTTTGAAGCGGCTGACGGCATCCAACAAGTCCGAATACCGCTTGCCGTGCGAAGAACAGAAGATCAACTCGGCGCCCACCCGCTTCACTACGGCCAGGCACTCCCTTGGGGCCAGGAAGGGTTCCGAAAAGACCGTCTGTTGTTGGCTCACGAGCACTCTGCGGAGCTCGGAGGCCAATGCATCATCGAGACCAAACAAAACAATTCTGGCTCGCATGCCTTCCCCTTCTCGTGATTTGTCTCAAAACTGCGAGACGCTCTTCTCGGTGGGGAAAGGCCCCTGGTCAGAGCGACCAGTACGGTGCGGGGTCTTCGAGAACTGCGCCCTCTTGATTCGAGGGTACGAGAGAGGGCTTCCGATGTCAACCAAATTCTCAGCGGTGTGTCACCTCAAATAGAGAGTTTAATGCACAGGGTTCGCGAGCCCATTTCCAGGTGCGATAGAATCCGGAGGAATGAAAGCGCGCACAACTTACTGGACGGCGCTGTTCGTGCTGCAATGGTGCGCGTTCGTCGCGCCCGTCGACGCCGCGCAGCCGCGCACGATTCCTGCCTTTCGAGAGTGGACCGACGGGCAGGGCTCGTATATATTCGGCGCGAACGCGCGGATCGTTGTCGGCCGAGCGTCCGCGGAAAACGTTTCCGCGACGGCGTCGGCATTGGCCGCCGATCTCCTGGCTCTCACCGGGCTCACGGTTCCCGTGGTTGTGGATACGGTTCCGCAACCGGGAGACATCGCGCTGGCGCTGGGCTCGAGCGATTCTGCGATCGGAGCAGAGGGATATGTCTTGACGGTTACAGACCGCATCTCGATCCAGGGTCAGACGGATGCGGGTGTGTTTTATGGAACGCGCAGCGTCCTTCAGATGTTGAGACAAGGCTTCGAGATCCATGCCGGCGCGGCGAGAGATTGGCCGGACTATCCGGAGCGGGCGCTGATGGTGGATGTTGGACGGAAGTTCTACTCGCTCGCGTTCCTCGAGCGTCATGTAAAAGAACTTGCCTATCTGAAGCTGAATTATTTGCATCTCCACCTTTCCGACCAGTGGGCGAACGGATACGGCTTTCGCCTGGAGAGCAGCAGCCATCCGGAGATCACCTCCGCCGAGCACTATAGCAAGGCCGACATCGCGAGCCTCATCGCCCTGGCCCGGACCTATCACGTGACGGTGGTGCCGGAAATCGACGTGCCGGCGCACGTAACGGCTCTACTGGCGCCCCATCCAACGCTGGCGCTGCCGGGGCGTCCCGACAAGCTGGATTTGAGCAACCCGGCCGGCTACGCGCTGGTGGAGGACCTGCTGAACGAGTTCCTGCCAGTGTTCCCGGCACCGTTCTGGCACACCGGAGCCGATGAATACCTGGCGCCGGCGGAGTACGCCAGTTTCCCGCAACTGCTCACCTATGCGCGACAACGTTACGGGCCGGCAGCGGTCGCGCCCGATACTTACATCGGCTTCGTGAATTGGATCGACGGAATTGCGAAAGCGCACGGGAAGCAACTGCGCGCATGGAACGATCTTTACGGCGTCACGGGCACCGAAACGCCGAACCCCGATATCGTTCTCGAGATGTGGTGGCCCTACATCGGGCCTCAAGATGCGTTGAGCAAAGGCCACACGATCATGAACTGCCAGGCGTCCACGCTGTACTACGTGTTGGGCGGCTACGCAGGCAATCCGGCGAACCTGTACGAGCAGTGGGCGCCCAACCGCCAGTGGGTGGCGAGCGTGGATGCCAACGGGAACCCCACTTCCTGGCTCGACCTTCCGGCGTCCACGCCAGGCTTACGCGGCGGCAAGTTCCACGTCTGGTGCGACTCTCCCGACGCGCAGACGGAGGATCAGGTTCAGGACAATATCATTCCCCATCTCCGAGGGCTGGCCCAGAATAGTTGGGGATCGTCCAAGCTGGTGCCATCCTACTCCCAGTTCCTGGGCATCATCGATCCGGTTGGCCACACGCCCGACTGGGGTCCCGACTTCGCCCTCATGGCCTCGTCCACGACGGCGTCGGTGACGGCGGGCCAGACCGCGTCCCTCTCGTTGCGGCTGGCCTCGATCAGCGGTTTCAGTCAGCAGGTGGCGTTCAGTTGCGCGCCGGTCGGCGCCGCACCCGGAGTTTCCTGCGCGGTTTCCCCGACGGCGGCCACGCCCGCGGCCGGGACGAGCGTCTCGACGGTGACGGTTTCCGTCGCGACCACGGCGGCTCAGTCGGCGGCGCTGGGCTTTTCTGGCGCCGGGCCGGGCCGCGTGCGGATGGCGGGGTTCGCAGCCGTATCCCTATGGCTGGTGTTGGCGCTCTCGTTGAAGCGCCCCGGCACGAAAGCGCGCGCCGTGCAGGTGATATGCCTCGCGGTTTTGCTCGGCGGCTGCGGATCTTCATCGGGCCGGGGTTCGCAGGCGATGCCGACTCCTACGCCGACTCCGAACCCAGGAACGCCCGCGGGAACCTACACTGTAGCGGTGACGGCGGCGTCGGGGTCGCTCGCACACAGCATCCCGCTGACCGTCACGGTAGGGACGCTCAGCAGACCGGCGGCACGGCCGAGCCACTGCGGGACGGCCGTCCGTTCGGCCGGTAGCGCGGCGCAACGGCGCTGAGCGAGGAGGGAGCCCGCCCAGACCTGTATCCCCAACATGGGTTAAGCTCTTTGCAAAGAGGTGACATGATCCCAACGGTGGAAGCTCAGATTGTGGACGCAGAAGACCGGCTCCGAACTGCCATGCTCAGTTCGGATGTAGGTTCCTTAGACGAGCTCTTAGCTCCTGAGTTGATCTTCACGAATCACCTCGGCCAGTTGCTAGGCAAGGACAATGATCTGGCGGCCTACCGATCGGGGATGCTCAAAGTGAAAGAGCTCAAACCTTCCGAACGCCAGATTCGACTCAATGGGGAAGTAGCAATCGTTTCCGTACGGATGCTATTGGAAGGCACGTACGATGGCTGCCCAGCGAACGGCGACTTTCGTTTTACGCGTGTTTGGGCTCTGTCCCCTCACAAAACGTGGCGTGTTGTAGCCGCTCACGCAGGCATGGTGGCCTGATCGGAAAGTCCTTTCCTTGCTCCTGAAAACCTCAAGGAGACCCACTGCCAATGTCTGGCGGGGTCTTGACACCGTGCCGGGTTTGCCTAAAATGGTGTAATTCCGGTATGGATGCCCCGTGCCAACACGCGCGGACCGAGGTGGTTGCCCGCCGCGACGGCGTCGATTACGTGTGTTGTCTGGACTGCCATCAAATCTTCGAGGCCGAAGACCTTGATCCGGCTCCGAGTCTGGATGACGAGGAGCCCAGCTCCTGAGCCGCCCGTTTTTCGCTTGCAATGCACTCGCCAATCTGGTAGAAGTCTATAAGTTCGTCGCGACCCATGGCCATCAGTTCGCGTCGGAAGCCAGTGCCGGCGAGGAAGGGTTCCGGTAGAGCCAAAGCTCCGGAGCCTCCGCGGGCGGTGTTGCCCGCTGTTGCGGAGCCATCCGCGCCGCCGGACGAACACCAGCAGGCCGAGTTGTTCGACCGCGCCGTGAAGCAATTCCAGATGGGCGGCTACGGCGCCGCCCGAAGCCTGTTCGAGAGGGCCGCGCTCGGCCCGATCCCCACCATGGCGCATAGCGCCCAACTGCACTCCGCGATGTGCGCCCGCCGGGTGGCGGCCCACGAGCCGTCTCTCGCAACCGCGGACGAACATTACAACTACGCGGTCGCTCTCATCAACGAAGGACGCTTCGCCGAGGCGGAACGGCACCTCACCGAGGCCGTCGCCCGCGTTCCGGATGCGGACCACGTCCACTACGCGCTGGCTTTGTGCAGTGGCCTGAGCGGCGATGTCCGCGGCGCATACCGCCACCTGCGTCGCGCCATCGAGATACAGCCCCGCAATCGTTCCGCGGCCCGCAACGATCCGGACTTCGCCGGGATCGCCCAACTTTCGCCTCTTTTCGAACTCCTGTACCCTGAAAGAGCGGCTTCCGCCTCGCCCCGTTTCTAGCCGGGGTTTGAGCCGTACTGCAATCACGATGCCTTCTCAACCATATCGGCCCGAGCCGCTTGAAGGGCCGCTCCGGATCGTCCTGATTGGTGGCGGCACCGGACTCTCCACCCTGCTCGGAGGCCTCAAGGCCTTTGCCCGCCCCGCCTCGGGCGTGGGTTCTCCCACGCTCGCAGCCGAGTTTCCGCTGGTGGATCTATCCGCCGTGGTGACCGTCAGCGACGACGGCGGAAGCTCGGGGCGGCTGCGCCGCGACTTCAAGGTTCTGCCGCCCGGCGACATCCGCAACTGCATGGTGGCGCTCTCAGAGGATGAAGCCCTGCTCTCGCGCCTGTTCCGCTACCGCTTCGCGCGCGGGCGCGGCCTCAAGGGCCACAGTTTCGGCAACCTCTTTTTGACGGCGCTCACGCAGGTCACCGGCGATTTTGCCCGCGCCGTGCGCGTCTCCTGCGAAGTGCTGGCGATCAAGGGCCGTATCTACCCCTCCACGGCCACCAACGTCACCCTCGAAGCGGAACTCGAGGACGGTAGCACCGTGGCCGGCGAGACCCGCATCAGCCGTTCGCGCGCGCGTATCCGGCGCATCCGCTTGAGTCCGCCGCACGCGGTGCCGCTCGAAGAGACGCTGCGCGCCATCGCCGAAGCCGACGCCATCACTCTCGGCCCCGGCTCCCTGTTCACCAGCATCATTCCCAACCTGCTGGTGAATGGCATTCCGCGGGCCATCGCCGAGAGCCCGGCCGTGAAGGCGTGCTTCGTGAACCTGATGTGGCAGCCGGGCGAAACCGCACGCTTCACGGCGGCCGATCACGTTGCCGCCATTCACGAACACGCGGGCCGGAGACTGCTCGACTATGTGGTGGTGAACACCCGCCCCATCGGCCCCGCGCTCCTCAAGAAGTACGCCAGCAAGAGCGCGCTTCCCGTGGAGAACGACTTTGACCGCCTGCGTGCCATGGGACTGAAGATCGTGGGACACGATCTGGTGCAGGAAGCCGACAAGATCCGCCACGATCCGGCCGCCGCCGCGGCCATCGCCATCGAACTGGCCGCCGAGGGCCGCCGCCAGAGACACCAAAACAATGAGGCTATACTGATTTAACCGATGGACGACATCACCATTGTGGTTCTAGCCGCGGGCCTTGGCACGCGCATGAAATCCCGGAAGGCCAAGGTTCTGCATCAGGCCGGCGGGTTGACGCTGATCGAGCACGTGGCCGCGACCGCGGCTGCCATCGCACCGCCGGAGCGCATCGCGGTGGTGGTCGGGCACCAGGCGGAGCAGGTGGAGGCGGCGCTGGGCGGGAGGGGTGTTCGCTTCATCCCGCAGCGCGAGCAGTTGGGCACCGGCCACGCCGTGTCGGTCTGCCGGGAACTGCTCGAGCCAATGGGCGGCGACGTCGTGGTCCTGTATGGCGATTGCCCGCTGCTCTCGGCGGCCACCGTCGAGCGTTTGATATCGGCTCAGCGCACGTCGAACGCCGCGGCTACCTTCATCACCACGGTCCTCGAAGACCCGACCGGCTACGGGCGCATCGTCCACGCCAGGGACGGCTCCATCGCCGCTATCGTAGAGCACAAAGCCGCCACCGCCGAAGAGCGCGCCATCCACGAGATCAACTCCGGCATCGCCTGCTTCCGGGGCGCCCTGCTGTGGCGGCACCTGGAGGAGATCGGCACGAACAATCCCGCCGGCGAGTATTACTTGACCGATATCGTCGAGATCTTTCGCGGCCGCGGCTACACCGTCGCGCCGCTGCTGATCGAGGACCCCAGCGAGTTGCTTGGCATCAACACCCGTGTGGAGCTGGCGCAGGTGGACTCCATCCTGCGCGGGCGCAAGGTCCGCCAGGTCATGCTGGACGGCGTCACCGTCGAAAAGCCCGAGACGGTCACCATCGACGCCGGCGTCCAGATCGGTTGCGACACCGTCATCGAGCCCTTCGCGCGCATTCTCGGCCGCAGCGCGATCGGCGAGGATTGCCGCATCGGCGCGTGCTCCATCGTTCGCGACTCCGAACTGGCCGGCGGGGTCGAGGTTCTGCCGTTCACCTTCATCGACGCCTCGCGCGTCGAGAGCGGCGCGAAGGTAGGCCCCTTCGCCCGGCTGCGCATGAACGCCCGCGTCAAGGGCGGAGCCAGGGTGGGCAATTTCGTGGAGTTGAAGAACTCCGAGCTGGGCGAGGGCGCGAAGTCCCAGCACTTGGCGTACCTGGGTGACGCCACCATCGGCGACCGCTCCAACATTGGCGCGGGCACCATCACCTGCAATTACGACGGCGTGCACAAGCACCGCACCACGATCGGCCCTGGCGCCTTCATCGGCAGTAACTCGACCCTCGTCGCCCCCGTCGAGATCGGCGAAGGCAGCTACGTCGCGGCGGGCTCCGTGATCACCGACCCCGTGCCCGCGGACGCGCTCGCCCTCGGCCGTGGGAGGCAGGTGAACAAAGAGGGTTGGGCCAGGAAGCGCCGCGAGACTCAGGCCAAGTAGGGCCGTGATCACGATGCGTATCCCTATCGCTCTTCTCGTTGCCGCCGCACTACGTGTGGTGGCCCAGGGCCCGCCGCAATCCACGCTGGCACCCGATGCCGAGATCCGCAAAATCCTCGCCGAGCGCATCGACATCCAGCGCCAGAGAATCGGGTTCGTGGTGGGCGTCATCGAGCCGCGGGGCCGCAGGATTGTCACCTACGGGAGCCTCGCCAAGGGCGAGAAACGCCCGCTCGATGGCGATACGGTCTTCGAGATCGACTCGGTGACCAAACTGTTCACGTCTCTCCTGCTGGCCGACATGGTGGAGCGCAAGCAGATCGCCCTGGACGATCCCGTGGCGAAGTACCTGCCCCGAGGCGTCAAGGTGCCCCAGCGTGGCGGACGGCAGATCACTCTGGAATCGCTTTCCCTCCAGACTTCCGGCCTGCCGCCCATGCCCTCCAATCTGACTGGTGCGGATCCGGCGAATCCTTACGCGGACTACTCGGTCGAGCGCCTCTACCAGTTTCTCTCGGGCTATACGCTGACCCGCGACGTGGGGGCCGAGTACGAGTACTCTAACCTGGGTGTCGGCCTTCTAGGGCACGTGCTGGCGCGATCCACCGGCATGGGTTACTCGACGCTGGTGGAATCGCGGATCACCGCGCCGCTGGGCATGACGAACACCCGCATCGAATTCTCCCCGGAAATGAGGGCGCGCCTGGCATCGCGCTACGATGCGGCTCTGGCGCCGGACCCGGGATGGGACATCATGGTGCTGTCGGGAGCCGGCGGCCTTCGTACCACCGCCAACGACCTCCTCACGTTCCTCGCCGCGAATCTTGGCTACACCAAGACGCCGCTCGCGCCGGCCATGGCCGCCATGCTGAAGGTCCGCCGCCCCACGGGTACTCCTGGCCAGGACGCAGCGCTGGGCTGGCTCGTGTCCGACCCCGGAATCATCTGGCACAACGGAGGCACGGGCGGCTACCGGTCCTTCGTCGGCTTCAATCCCTCCACGCGCGCCGGAGTCGTTGTGCTCTCTAACGCGGAGACGGACCCCGGCGTGGATGACATTGGGCGCCACCTGCTCGACCCGGGCTTTCCGCTGCTCAAGACGAAGCTGCACACCGAACTCGAGGTCATCGAGCCCACGCTCCTCGATCGCTGCGTGGGCCGGTACCAGTTCGGCCCCGGCTCTATCCTCTCGGTCGCCCGCGAAGGGAACCGGCTCTGGGCGCAACGGACCGGTCAGGAGAAGCTCCAGATCTACGCCGAGAGCGATCGGGATTACTTCTATCGGGTGGTGGACGCTCAGATCACCTTCGAGGACCCGGGCCAAGGACCCACTACCGCCCTCGTTCTGCATCAGAACGGCCAGGATCTACGCGCGAAGAGGGTCGAGTAAGGGGGCCGTTACAGTACCAGCATGGGGTGGTAGAGATTGGGCAGCTTCGCCTCGCCGATGGCGATCAGCTCGCCGTGCTGGCCCACGGCCTTGACGTAACGCGCGCCCGGCCGCACGCGGAACGGCGAGGTGCGGAAGTCGCGGCCCTGCCGGATGAACGTGGTCGTCAGGGTGTCCACGAACTCGCACGGGAATTCCGGCAGCATCTCGGCGGCGGGGATGTAGGCTTCGATGAAGCGGTCCTCCTTGGCCAGTTCCTCGAGTTGTTCCATGCTGCGTGCCTGTTCGATCGCGAAATCCCCGCAGCGCAGGCGGATCAGTTGCTCGAGAAACGCACCCGTGCCCACCAGCTTGCCGAGTTCGTGGGCCAGCGCGCGCAGGTACGTTCCCGCGGAGCAGTGGACCACCATCCGCGCATCCGTTCCGCCGCACTCCATCAGTTCCAGCGAGCTGATGGTCACCTCCACCGGCTTCAGCTCCACCTCGATCTTCTTGCGGGCGAGCCGGTAGGCCGGTACTCCATCGATCTTCTTGGCCGAAATCGGCGGCGGCGTCTGCTGTATGGTTCCGCGAAAGCCGTCGAGCAGCGGCTCGAGTTGCTCCCTGGTGATCTCGACTTCGACGTGCGGCGAAGTCGCGGCGCCATCGCGGTCGTAACTGTCCGTGGAATGGCCGAAGCGGACGACGGCGTCGTAGACCTTGTCGCTGTGAGTGTAGAACTGGGCCAGCCGCGTGGCTCCATCCACCACCAGGGGCAGCACGCCCGTCGCCATCGGATCGAGGGTGCCCAGATGCCCCACCCGGCGCGTTCCCGCGAGGCGGCGGACCTTGTTCACGGCGTCGTGCGAGGTCCATCCGGCCGGCTTGTTGACAATGATCGCTCCGTTCATTCCTACCCACTCTAGCAGCGATGCGCCGCCGTGCGCGGTTTGCTGGTCGGCGAGCCAGGCCGTGGCGCAGACTCTCAGTCTGCCGCGTCGAGACTCGTCTCGACGCAAAACAAGACGCCCCGACACGAGTGTCGGAGCGGCAGGCAGGAGTCCGGGCAGAAACCGTGGGGCAGGACTCCAGTCCTGCAGCGGGTCTCCAGACCCGCCTCCGTCCACCTTCCTGAAACGAAGGAAGCCGGACGCGGACGTCCGGCGCAGCTCTGGAGAGCCGCCCACTTCGGCCGTCCGCATCCGGGACAGAACTAAGTGGCGTTGCGCAGGAGTGCCTACGCCACGCTACTGCATCGCGGTCAGCGCGACGCGGTCGAGGCCCGCGTTGTGGGCAACGTCGATCACGCGGGCGATGCTCTCGAAGTCCAGCTGCTTCGCTCCGCGCAGGAACAGCACCGTGTTACCCCTGACCTCGAAGATGCGCTTCAGCCGTGCGGGCAGGTTCTCCAGCTCCACGGCCTCCTGGTTGATCTCGAGCGTGCCGTTCGCGGCCACCGTGATCACGATGTCCATCAGCTGCGGTGTCCCGTCCGGTGGCGCCGGCTGGGGCGCCAGAGCCTTCAGACCTTCGGACTGGACTGGCGAGATCACCATGAAGATGATCAGCAGCACCAGCAGCACGTCGATCAGCGGCGTCACGTTGATTTCCGCTTTCCGCCCGCCCGTTCCACCAAGTGTCATCGCCATGGCCTCATCCTCCTGCCAAGTTTGACCCCGCCGGCTCGCTGAAAGTTCCCAACCGCGAGCGCGCCGTCTGGCGTATGCTGGCGACTATGGGCAAGACCCCTGGCGAAATGCAGGCGGCGATAGCCGCGAACCTCAAGAGGCGCACCGGCAAGAGCGTGGAGCAGTGGGCGGACGACGCGCGCCGTTTCGCGCCGGCCTCGCGCAGGGGACGGGTCGGTTGGCTCATCACGGAGCACGGGCTGCCGCGGACCGCGGCCAGCATGATCGCCGCCCGCGCGGAAGGTGAGGCCGACTATTCGGATCCGGCCGCGCTCCTGGCGGGCATGTTCGCCGGCGGGAAAGCCGCGCTGCGGCCCATCTACGACGACATCGTGAAGGCCGCGACCGTGCTGGGCAGCGACGTTCAGGTTCTCCCCTGCCGCACGCAGGTGACGCTGCGGCGCAAGCGCCAGTTCGCCTGGATCAAGGCCAGCACCAGCACACGGCTCGACCTGGGCGTGGCCCTGCCCGGCTTCACGCCCGCTGGCCGCCTGCTTCGGGTTGCGGGCACTGACGATGACGATCGCGTGCGCCTCCGCATTCCCGTTGCCGCGCGTGACGAAGTCGATGCCGAACTGAAGCGCTGGCTCAAGACCGCGTACGATCTCGATGGGCGCTGAGCGGCCGCGGCTGCCGGTGGACGCGCTGCTGCCAGCTGTTTGCGAGAGCCTGCGGCAGGCGCCCAACCTCGTCATCGAGGCGCCACCCGGGGCGGGGAAGACCACCCGCGTTCCACCGGCGCTGCTCGATCGGGTCGGTGGCGAAATCCTGGTGCTCGAGCCGCGGCGTCTGGCCGCGCGCCTCGCGGCACGGCGGGTCGCGAGCGAACTGGGCGAGGCTGTGGGCGCCACCGCCGGATATCGCGTGCGCTTCGACGAGGCCACCGGCCCCGCCACGCGAATCACGTTCATGACTGAGGGCGTTCTTACCCGCAGGCTCCTCTCGGACCGCGGGCTGCGCGGTGTAGACGTGGTAGTGCTCGACGAATTCCACGAGCGGCACCTGGAGGGCGACCTCGCGTTCGCGTTGCTGCGGCGATTGCAGCGGACTTCACGGCCCGACCTGCGCCTGATCGTGATGTCGGCGACCATCGAATCCGCGCCGGTCGCGGCGTATCTCGGCGGCTGCGCGGTGCTGCGATCCGAGGGGCGGCGGTTCGAAACCTCGATCGGCTACACGCCGGCGTCGGCGGAGCCGCTCGAACGGCAGGTCGCCTCGGCACTCGAGAAGTTGTTGGCCGATGGGCTCGATGGCGACGTTCTGGTCTTCCTGCCGGGCGCCGCTGAGATCCGCCGCGCGGGCCGTGCGATCGAACGGATCGCCGAGCGCGCCGGATTGCTGATTCTGCCGCTCCACGGCGATCTGCCGCCCGCCGAGCAGGATCGCGCCGTGCAAGCGGCGGATCGCCGCAAAGTGATCCTGTCCACCAACGTGGCCGAAAGCTCGGTGACCATCGAGGGCGTTACCGCGGTAATCGACAGCGGACTGGCGCGTGTGGCGAGCCAGTCGCCGTGGTCCGGCCTGCCGCGCCTGGCCGTCTCGCGCGTCAGCAAAGCGTCGGCGAACCAGCGCGCGGGCCGGGCGGGCCGAACCGCGCCGGGGCGAGTCATTCGCCTCTATCCTCTCGACGATTTCGCGCGCCGGCCCGATCGCGAAACGCCGGAACTGTTGCGCGCCGAGCTCTCGCAGATGGTCCTGGCGCTCGCCTCCATGGGCCTCACGGATGCTCGCGAGCTGGACTGGCTGGACGCGCCGCCCGCGGCCGCGATCGACGCAGCCCGCGAGCTTCTGGGAGCGCTGGGCGCCGTGGATCAAGGAGGACGTCTGACCCCGGACGGCCGCGACATGCTTCGTATGCCGGTGCACTCGCGCCTGGCGCGCCTGGTGATCGAGGCGTCGCGGCGAGGCGCGCGCGATCGGGGCGCGGCCGCGGCCGCCCTGCTGAGCGCCGGAGCGAGGGCCGCCGACCTTTTCGCCCTGCTCGAAACCGATCGGGACCGCAGCGCGCGCCTGGCATTCGATGAGCTGCGGCGACTCGCGCCCCGCTCACAAGCCAGTACGAGCGAAGACGAAGCGCTCCTCCGCGCCGCGTTGGCTGCCTTTCCGGACCGTGTCGCGCGCCGCAGACGCGATCGGGAACTGCTGCTGTCGAACGGCGGTTCCGCGGCGCTCGCAACGGAAACGGCGGCTGAGTTCCTGGTCGCCATCGACGTCGAAGAGCGCAGCGAGCGCGGCTTGCCGCTGGTGCGCCTCTCCAGCGCGATCGAGCCGGAAT
>CAZBQQ010000014.1:0-17846 GCA_964493965.1 uncultured Solibacteraceae bacterium | reverse complement strand
CGCAGCGAGCGCGGCTTGCCGCTGGTGCGCCTCTCCAGCGCGATCGAGCCGGAATGGCTGCTCGAGATGTTTCCGGAGCGCGTCCGCGAGCGGGAGGCGCTCGAATGGAACCGCGGCGGCGAGCGGGTCGAGGCCGTGAGCGCGCTCCTCTATGGCGAGCTCGTCATCACGGAAACCCGCGGCGTGCCACGGGATGGCGAGGCGGCCTCGCGGATGCTCGCGGAGAAGGCTCTCGAAGCCGGGGTGGCGCGTCTCGCGGACGCCGGGGAGATCGACGCCTTCCTCGATCGCGCCGCCTTCGCAGCCCGGCACTCCGCCCTGCCCGCATTGACGGCCGAGGACGTTCGCACCGCGCTCGTCTCGCTCTGTGCAGGGTTGAAGAGCTTCGCGGAACTGCGGTCCGCGGCGGGAGGCGGAGGCTTGCTCAAAGCTCTCGAACGCGCCCTGCCGCCTCGCGATCTGGCCGCCATCCGAGAGTACGCGCCCGAGCGCCTGCGCTTGCCGGGCGGCAAACAGGTGGCGGTCCACTATCCGCGAGACGGCGAGCCTTGGGCTCGAGCGAAGCTGCAGGAATTTTTCGGGATGCACGAGACGCCGCGCGTCGCGCGCGAGCGCGTCCCGCTGGTGCTGCACCTGTTGGCGCCGAGCGACCGGCCCGTCCAGACCACCACCGACCTGGCCGGTTTCTGGAAGCGGCTGTATCCCGAGCTGCGCCGCGAGCTGAGCCGCCGCTACCCGCGCCACCGCTGGCCGGAGGATCCGCTCCACGCCGCGCCGGGCGAGCGACGCCGCCCTACGCCTTGATGATACGCGCCTGGAACGGCAGATAGGCCGCGCCGTACAGGCCCGCGTCGCTGCCGAGCGTAGCTTTGTCAATGCGCGTTTCGGTGCGCCGGAAAGTCAGCGAGCGCTTCTTGAGCACCTCGAACATCGGCGGCGTGAACAGGTCCCACGCGCCCAGCACCCCGCCGCTCAGCAGGTACAGCGGGAAGTTGAAGATGTTGACCAGGCTCGCCAGGGCCATGCCCAGCGCCTCGCCCATCTTCTCGAAGCACACGCGCGCCCGCTGGTTGCCGCCGATCGCCAGCTCGTATATCTCTTTCGAGCTGAGGTTGTCGCCCAGGCCCAGCATGCGCGCCCAGGCCGTGATGGCGGTGGCGGAAGCGTGCTTCTCCAGGCAGCCGTCGTTGCCGCAGTTGCACGGATTGCCGCCCGGCACCACAGTCATGTGGCCCAGCTCGCCCGCCATTCCCACGAAGCCGTGCAGAACCTTGCCGCCGCTGATGATGCCGCCGCCGACGCCGGTGCCGAGGGTGAGCAGCACCAGGTCGTCCACGTCGCGCCCCGCGCCGATCCACTTCTCGCCCAGCGCCGCCACATTGGCGTCGTTCTCGAGGATCACCGGCGTCTGCAAAAGCCGCTCGATCTCGTCCCGAATCGGGTAGTTCTCGAAGAAGTGCAGGTTGGGCGACATCGAGATGATGCCCTTCTCGATGATGATGAAGCCCGGCACGCCGATGCCGATGCCCGCCAGGTGGTCGGAGGGCCTGTCGGCGCGCAGCTTCACGATCGACGCCACGATGTCCGAAGTGACGGCGTCGCGTCCAGCCGTCATCTGCGTGGATCCGGACACCCGGTCCAGGACCTTGCCGTTATGATCCACTGCCGCTGCGCGGAGGTTGGTTCCGCCCAAATCTACGCCAATTGAATATTCAGCCATGCCGTTGCATCATAGCAAATTCAGGCGGGCACCTTGCGCGTGCGCGGCGCGACTAAACTGGGTCCGGACTGGTCAGGACCAGGTGCGCCGCGAAGAGATCCTCCACCGCGAGCCCCAGCGACTTGAAGACCGTGATCTCGCGGTCGTCGTGCCTCACCGGCAGGTCTCCGAGTTCCGCCTCGATGTGCTCCGGCGTCCAACGCCCTTCGGCGATTCCCATCACCACGTCGCCGGCTTCCTTGAGCGCCGCCTCGCGGGAGTCTACGATCAGGCGGGCGCGCGCGACCAGCGCCGGATCGAGCTCCCGGCGCGAAGGAAGGCAGGATCCGACCGCAATGACGTGTGTGCCATCGGCGACCCAATCGTTCTGAACCACCGGCGCCGGCGACGCTGTCACCGTCACGACGACATCGGCTCCGCGCACCGCCGCTTCGGCGTTCTCCGCGGCACGGGCCCCGGTTTCAGCGGCGAATTGCCGCAGACGATCCGCATTCGGACTCCACGCGCGCACTTCCTGGAAATCGCGCACCAGCCGCAGCGCTTCGAGATGGCTGTGGGCCTGCACTCCCGAGCCGAGAATGCCCAGGACACGCGCGTCGCCGCGGGCCAGCAGCCGCGCCGAGAGCGCCGAAACCGCCGCGGTCCGGACCTCCGTGATATAGCGCCCATCGAGAATCGCGTCAGGCTCGCCCGTCACCGGATCGAGCATCACGATGATCGCCTGGTGGGTGCCGAGGCCGCGCTCCCTGTTGCCGGCGCAGACGGTCACCAGCTTCGCGCCCAGCGTCGGCAGCGAAGGCACGTACGACGGCATCAAACCGAACACCGACCGCTCGGCGCCGAACGCGAGCACCGTGCGCACCGGTTGCTGCACCCGTCCAGCCGAGAATTCGACTACCGCGCGTTCCATGGCCTCGACCAGATCGGGCATGCGCAGCCGCGCTCGGACGTCTTCTTCGTCGAAGAATCGTGGCGATTTCAAGCCGTGCTCGATCTGACGCTGGTAGTCGGCGGCGTCAAAGTGGCCCCGGGACTCGGCGATCCGGCCATCGGCGCCGAACCGCCATTCTTCGAATCCGCGGACGCGAACGCGGTGGCCCTTGCCCCCAGGTCCGGTGTTGGAACCGGTCAGGAGCCAGCTGTACACGACATTCTCGCCCTCAGCGCGAAGCCCCTCCATGCGCACTTCCAGGTCCGGGAAGGCGGTCATGAAGCCGCGGGCGGCCTCGGTGATGGCGCCGCGTCCAACCGCCGGAACGCCGTCATTGATGCGCAGCGATCCGTTGGGCGAGAAGAATGCAGCCACACGGACGGGGTCCTGACCACACCAGGCTACGGTGTAGCGCTCCGCAAAATCCCGCTGACGATCCGGCGCATGTGTCATGGTTTCTCTCCCGATCTGTAGAATCGGCCGAAGGTCCGCTGCTATCGAATAGAGTGACACACCATGGCCCTGAGCTCCGGCACCAAACTCGGCCCGTACGAAATCCAGGCGCCCCTGGGCGCGGGGGCCATGGGCGAGGTGTACCGCACCCGCGACACCAGGCTGGGACGCGACGTAGCGGTGAAAATACTTCCGGAGTCATTCGCTCGCGACAACGATCGCTTGAGCCGCTTCGAGCAGGAAGCGCACGTGGTCGCCGCCCTGAACCATCCCAATATCCTGGCGATCTACGACGTGGGGCAGCACAACGGCGTTCCCTTTCTGGTTTCCGAACTGCTGGAAGGCGAGAGCCTGCGGGTCGTGCTCGACCGCGGCGCTTTGCCGCAGCGCAAGGTGATCGAATACGGCGTCGAGATCGCGCTGGGTCTGGCGGCCGCCCACGAGAAGGGTGTGGTGCATCGCGACCTCAAGCCGGAGAACCTGTTCATCACCCGGGATGGCCGCGCCAAGATTCTCGACTTTGGACTGGCGAAACTGGCCCCCAAGCCGGGCGCTGGGCCGGATGGCGACACCATGACCAGTGGGCACACGGCAGCCGGTGTCGTGATGGGGACGGCCAGCTACATGGCGCCCGAGCAGGTGCGGGGCCAGGCCGTGAACGCCCGCATGGACATCTTCGCGTTGGGTGCGGTGCTGTTTGAGATGTTGTCGGGCCAGGCGGCGTTTCGCCGCGACACCGCCGCGGAAACCTTGGCCGCGGTTCTCCGGGACGACGTTCCGGAATTCCCGGCGTCACAGGTTCCCATCGCTCCCGCGCTCGACCGCATCGTGCGGCGCTGCCTGGAGAAGAATCCGGAGCAGCGTTTCCAGTCGGCGAAGGACCTGGCCTTCGCGCTGGGCGTCCTCTCCGGTTCCGAATCGAGCGGTGCGGCCCGGGCGGCGCAAGCGGCGGCAGGCGCGGGAAAGCCTTGGCTCTGGGCGTTCGTGACGCTGGCGCTGGTGGCGGTCGCCGCGGCGGGGTGGCTCACTTCCAGAAGGGAGCCGGCGCCGGATCGAATGCAGTTCTCCATTTCGGTCCCCGGGGAAGTCAGCGATCCGGCGTTGTCGGCGGATGGCCGCATGCTAGCCTTCGTTTCGCCGGACGAGACGACAGGCGCACCCATGCTTTTCGTGCAGCCAGTGGGAACACCGAAAGCCACCGAGCTTGCCGGAACCGAGGGTGCAAGCTATCCGTTCTGGTCGCCGGATGACGCGTACGTGGCGTTTTTTGCCAACGGTAAGCTGGAAAAAATGGCGGTGACAGGCGGCCCGCCACAGATGCTGGCCCGAACCGGCCATCCGCGCGGCGGAAGCTGGGGCCCCAGGAACGTCATTCTCTTCGCGCCGGACGCCGGTGGTCCAATTTGGAGAGTGAACGCCGATGGCAGTCAGGCCACGCCGGTCACATCCAAAGTGCTGACCAGAGGACAGTCCTCGCACCGCTGGCCGCTGTTCCTTCCGGACGGGAACCACTTCCTGTTTCTCTATGCGAGATTCGGGACAGCGGCAGCGAAACACGATTCGGCCATCTACCTGAGTTCGCTGACGGGCAAAGAACTGAAGCCCCTGATCGCAGCGCGCTCGAACCCTGGGTATGCGGAGGGCTACTTGCTTTACGTGGACGACAAGAAGGCGCTGAGAGCCGTGCCTCTGGATGTGTCGAAGGGTTCTCTCTCGGGGGATCCGCGGCTGATCGTGGGTACGGTTGGCTATCAGCCATCGGTGTTTTGGGGCGCGTTCGCCGTGGCCCGGAACGGGACCATCGTCTACGACGAGAGCGCCGCGGCGGAGCAATCCGTGTTGACCTGGCACGACAGGACGGGCAAGGAAACGGGACGGGTCGGCGAAGTCGCCGTGCAAGCGAACCCGGCCCTTTCTCCCGACGGGAACCGCGTGGCGGTTGACATCACCGACCTGAAAGCCTACAACCTCGACATTTGGGTCGGTGACATCAAGAAAAAGACCACCACCCGCCTAACCTTCGACCCCTCCGAGGAGACGACCGGCGTCTGGTCGCGGGACGGCAGCACGATTGCCTACCGCTCGAACGGAGGTCCGTCGAACGTGCTCGTAAAGAGGGCGGACGGCCTGGAACCGGAAAGACGGCTTCTGCGGGTCGGCCATGAGGCAGAGGACCTGGGGGACGCGGACGTCTACGACGTCATCCCGAACTCCTGGACACCGGACGACAGCCAGGTGCTCTGTTCGACGCAGTCGACCCTGGAGAGTCTTCAGGACTCGCGATTGGTGCTGCTTCCGATCTCCGGCGGCACGCCGACGCCTTTCGTGACCGGCCCGGCGAGTAAGTCGAACGGGCAGATTTCGGCTAATGGTAAGTGGGCTGCCTATGCCTCGAATGAATCGGGTGACTGGGAGATCTATGTCACGACCTTTCCAGCAGCGGCCGGTAAGTGGCAGGTCTCACGCGGTGGTGGAAGCGAGCCGCGTTGGCGCGGCGACGCCAAGGAAATCTACTACCTCGGGCCGACGGGCATGCTGATGGCCGTGCCGGTGGATGCCGGCGCGACTTTCTCCTCCGGAACGCCGGGCCCGCTGTTCCAGGTCCGCGGCCGCGCGCCCATTTCCTCGACCGATCTGTTTACTTATGACGTGACCAGAGACGGGCAGCGCTTCCTGGTGAACCAATACGTCAAGCCAGGGGACGTAGCGCCGTTGACAATCGTGCAGCACGCGCTCGCCGATCCGCCTAAGTAGGCCGGAGTAACTTCGTCAGGTCTTCCCTGGCGCGAGGCCGTCCCACATGGCGCGCACAGTCTCGCTGACAATCTTCGGATCCATGCGGCCGTCGTGCGCGCCCATTCGTTCGAAGAAGGCCACGGTGTGGGCGATGGACCATACCAGCAGCGCGGCGGCGCCCGGATTCACCGGGCCGACACGGCCGGCGCGCTGTTCCTCCACAAAGAACTGAACCAGGGCGCGGCGCAGTTGCGACAGCGGACTGTCGGGATGGCGCCTCGTGAACTCTTCAAAGCGAAAAGACGGGTGAGCCACCAGAGGCAGCAGCACAGGCAACGTCTCGCGCCAGTACTCGAGCATGGCGAAGGTGAGTTTCTCGAGCAGCGCGCGCCCCTTGCTGCGCGGATGATGGAGCAACTTGTGCAGGTCCGCCGCCGGAGGGATCATGGCGGCGAAGAACAGATCGTCCTTGGTGGGGAAGCGCTGAAAAATCACACCCTCGGAGACGCCCGCCCGCCGCGCGATCTCCTTCGTGGAAGCGCCGAAGCCGCTCTCGACGAAGACCGTGCGCGCCACGTCCAGGAGCTCGACGTCGGATATCAGCTTCTTTCGGCCCATCGCACACGACGATACCTCACGGCTTGCGCGCCAGCAAGTAGAGCGTGCCGGGCTGGGTGCCTTCCTCCACGATCTTGAAGCCCGCGTCGCGTAGAAAATCCTCCCAGTCGCGAGGGCCGTGCATGTGGCTGTGCATGACAACGGGGCCCCAGGCGACGTCGAGCCAGAACTCCTTGGTGATGAGAATCAACAGAAAATCGCCGCCTGGCTTCAGCACTCGCGAAGCCTCGCTCAGGGCCTTGCCGATTCCGCGCTCATTGAGGTGATCGATGGCGTAGGCGCTCACCACGGCGTCGAACGAGTTCGACGCGAGCGGCATCTCCCGCATGTCGCCCGCTTGGACCGTGGCGCGGCGGTCCACTCCGGCGGCCCGGAGGTTGGCCATCAGCTTCTCGGTGCCCTCTTCGATCACCGACTTCTGATCGCCGGCGGTGCCGAAATGCTGCGTGTAGGACGCGCCGAACTGATCGAGCGCCACCACGGTCGCAGCGGGGCGCGCCTCGAGCACCATCAGGGTGGAACGCCCCGTGCCCGCCCCCATATCGAGAACCTTGCCCGAGCCCGACGACAGGAACGCCTGCGTGGGCAGCGTGGCCCGGCCGTTGATGTCCATCCCGAAGCGCATGATCAGAAAGCCGGCGGCCGCCCAGAGGGTCACGAAGCCGAACAGACCCACCCACCCTTTCGGCCACTTTCGCGCCAGCGCCAGCAGGACGAGGAGCCCTCCGACAGCCGCCACCGGCAGGTGGCCATACGATAGCCACCAGGGGTATCCGAAGTCTATATGTGAGTGCATACTTATTTATAACACGAAGTCAGGCGCTGTCAAGAGGGGGCCGGCCGCCTCTCGCAAGCGCCACGCACACGCGCAGCACGCGCGCGCACCACCACCACCCGGCGGCACCGCGGCAGCAGCAGCAAAAAAGCCCCGCCCGCGGGTGCGGGCGGGGCAGGGTGGGGAAACAGCAGATCGGCTAGAACATGAACTTGGCGCCGAACTGCAAAGTCCGTGGAGGATAAACCGACGTGACAGCGCCGAAGTTACCCGACGAGGAGTTCGTTTGCACGTTCTGGAATTCGGTGTGGTTGAACGTGTTGAACGACTCGAAGCGCAACTGAAGATTGGCGCCTTCCTTGTTCGTGAACCAGGGGATGCCTCGGAAGTTCTTGAACAGGCTGATGTCGAAGTTGTTGAGGCCGGGGCCGCGCAGGCAGCCCTTGCCGGCGCTGCCGAAAGCGAGCGACGCCGGAGCGCTGAAGGCGCTGGTGGAGAACCACTGGCTCGCGGTCTGCGGGTAGGCAATGGAGCCGCTCAGGTTCGGCCGGTTCGCAACGAACCCGCCCATTCCAAGCGACGTCGCATCGGCCGTCGGCGTGATCGCCAGGCCCGATTCGATCGTGGTGATACCGGAAACCTGCCAGCCACCCAGCATCGCCTTCTGGAACCGGTTGGAGGCGTGCGTGAAGAACGGCAGTTCGTACACGTAGTTGAGGACCAGGACGCTGGTGCGGTCAAACGGGCTCGGTCCCTGGTCGTAATTCAGGTCGTACGGGTTGGAGGATTGAGCCAGATCGCCGCCGCCCACCGCGACCACATCGTTCACGGACCTCGCCAGCGTGTAAGCGGCTTGCAGAGTAAGTCCATTGGAGGCCTGGACGCGGAAATTGACCTGTACGCCGTTGTAATGCGCATTCTCGGAGTTCTCGGCTTGATTGATCTGCGCGAAGCCGAGATACGGACGGATGCGGTTGATGTCCAGGGTGTGCGCCACCACCGCGGCGCGGCCTGTGGTGTCCCACGGATAAGGAGCGTTGATGTCGCGGTAGACGCTCTGGTGAATGTCCTGGCTCCCCACATACGAGACCGACAGGATCGCCTTCGTCCACATCTCCTGCTGTAGTCCGGCGCTCCACTGATTGCTGGTGGGAGCCTTGTAATTGTTGTATGCCTCGGTTGTAATTCCAGCCGCTCCTACCGGCGCCGTCGCCGTGAGGCCCGTGATCGCGCTGGTGGCCGGATTCGAGAAGAGCACGTTACTCAGATTGCTCTGGTAACTGAACGGGACGTCTCCTGCCATGCCATACACGTCGTTGCCCTGGACGCGCTCGTACATCCGGCCGAAGCCGGCGCGCACCACGGTCTTGCCCTTGCCGCTGAGGTCCCACGCCAGGCCGACGCGCGGGGCAAAGTTGTTCCAGGAGTTCTGGACCAGCCCTCGAGGCACTCCCTGGCCGGCGATGCCGATGCCGTTCATGTAGAACGGAACGGTGGCCAGCGTCACGCCGGGAACCGTCTTGAAGCCCGGGCCGGTGGGATCCAGCGTGCCATCGGCCAGATACCGCGGCGCATTGGCCGGATTATACAGGTTGGGATAGAAACTCGACATCCGGTTGTTGGCTTCGTAGGCATGCGGAATCCCTTCCCACCGCAGGCCCAGGTTCAAAGTCAAACGGTCCGAGATGCGCCAGTTATCCTGGCCGTAGACCGCGTAGCTCTGCTCTCTCCAGATGCCGTGATCTTTGAGCGCATCCTGGTTGTATGCGTTGGCGTAGCCGAGCATGAAGTCGGCGAACGCGTTCCCGGTGTAACTGCCATCGAAGGTCCAGGTGCCCTCGGTGTTGCCGAAGGTGTCCTGCACCTTGTTGTATTGCAGGAACGAACCGCCGAACTTGAACTGGTGCCGTCCACGGACCCAGGAAAAGTCATCCCGGCCCTGGTAAGAGTCCGCCGCGTTGTTCCACGGCTGCCAGCTGGGGTTGTAACCCGTGCCCAGCTCCTTGGTCCAGTTGATGTTCGGCAGGCGGTTCAGGGCGTTGGCGTCCGCGCCTCCGGGAGGCAGCAGCGGCACGGTGAAACCGCTCGGCCGCACGTAAGTGCCGGTGGGAAGAATCGAAATCCGGTTTCCGTTGTAACTGAACGCCGCCTCGTTCACCAGCGTCGGGCTGATGGCGTAAGTGGCGTGCGCCACCGCGCTGTAAGACGGATTGCCGAACTGCGTTCCGACGCTGGGATAAGAATCGCCGCTCCACATCGAAGTGGCATTGGTGGTAGCCACCTGCTCCAGCACCATGTGGCCGAAGAGCGAAATCTTGTCGTTGACCCGGTGGTCGATTCTGGCCAGCTCCTCGCGGACGTCGTTCGGAGTCGACGCGTTGGCAACCAGGTGGCCGAGACCCTTGGAGTCCACCGTGGTGGCCGCGGGCAGGGCACCGCTCGAGAGGAACGCCAGGGCGTTCGCATCGAGCAGGGAAGTCGGGATCACGTTCAGCCTGCCGTTGTACTTGAACTGGTCGCCGGGCTTGAGCCCGTAAGCCGCGAAGCGCGCCAACTGGGTCGCGGCAAGCTTGGTCGGAACCAGCAGCGGCGTCGGCACCGCGCTGAAGTCGCCGCTGCGTTCCGCCGTGGAAGCATCGTTGGCGTTGATGGCTTGCGTCCCCCTGAGGGATCGCCATTCCATGTTGTAAAAGAAGAAAGTCTTGTTCCGGTCCTTGTTGAAGCTGCCCAGAACCACCGGGCCGCCCACGTTGAAGCCGTAGTTGTTGTACCGCAGCATGGGCTTCTTCACGTTGTTCGCGTTCGACAGGAAGTCGGTGGCGTCGAAAGCGTCGTTGCGGACGAACTCCCACGCGCCGGCGTGAAGGTCAGCGGTGCCGGACTTGAAGACCATCGACATCGTCGCGCCCGAGCCGAGGCCGTAATCGGCGCCGTAGTTCGAAGTCAGCGTGCGGAATTCGGCTACCGCTTCCATGGACGGCATGATCGAGGACTTGCCGCCGGAGCCGCGGTCGTAATTCTCGCCGCCGTCCGCCATCCACACGTTATGGTCCGGGTTCTGCCCGTTAAAGCTGATGTTGAAATTGCTCGACACCGCGGCCGGGAAATTGAAGCCCGTCACCGCCGAGGATGCCCCCGGCGTCAGTGCCGCCAACGTTACGAAGTTGCGTCCGTTGGTGGCCAGGTCGGTCATCTGCGTGGCCCGTAACCACGTCGCTGATTTCGCTGCTCTCGGATTGCACTTGCAGCGCGCCGGACTCTACTGTAATGCTGTCGGTCACGTTCCCGACCTGCATCTGGATGTCCACGCGGGTGCGGTCGCCGATCCTCAGCGTCAGCCCCGTCGTTGACCACGTCTTGAACCCCTTGTTCTCCGCCTTGATCGCGTAGGTGCCGATGCGAAGATCCGGCACTACGAACTGGCCGGCATCATTGCTGGATATGACCTGGCTGTGGCCGGTATCGGAGTTGAGAATCGTGATGGTTACGTTGGGAATCGCCAGACCGGTCTGGTCGGTGACACTCCCTACGATCGTGGCTTCCTGGGCCGAAGCGGTAAGTGCAAAGCCCAAGATCAGCACACTGAGTATGAGCAGTCGGTATGAACTCGTCTGATTCATTGTTTTCTCCCTGAGCGTTGTTGACTCTCCCACGCCGGAACGCATGGATCCGGCGTAAATCGTCTGAACACCTGGTAAAGACCCTAACCGGTGGGTGGTACGCATCATGGCTGGCGGCGGGTACGCCGGAAGGAGGTAGCCTACGGGATCATACCGGCGGCAGTCCTTCCCCGTAACGAGTTACATGACGAATCTTTGTACCGGAGTTTGAGGTATGTTACGTCTCTTTTTCGGTGAGATCATGCGCCAGGTGATGTCGGTGGCGGATCGGGCTACCGCGGAGGACATTCGCACCCAACTGGAGCGGCTGTTGGCCGGCGTGCCGTTCAGGACCAGCCGCCGCTGCCAGACGCTGCTCCGGCACATTGTGGAACGCGCTCTGGCCGGCGAAACCACGTCGCTCAAGGAACGTTCTCTCGGTGTCGATGTCTTTGAGCGCCAGTCAGATTACGACACCAGCGAGGATCCCGTGGTGCGTGTAACCGCGGGAGAGGTTCGCAAGAAACTTGCGCAGTACTATCAGCAGCCCGAGCACGCGGGCGAGCCGCGTATCGAATTAAATCCGGGATCTTATATTCCCGAATTCCATTTTCCGGATACACTAGTTACTCCGCCTCCGCAGGTGCAAGCTCCCGCGCCGCGCCCGAGTAGGCTGCTGGTTGCCGCGTGCGTCACCGCTGTCGTCGCGATAACTGCAGTCGGCCTGCTCTCGCTCCGATGGCATCGCTCCGATCTGGAACAGTTCTGGGGCCCGATGATGGACGCCCCCGGCGGCGTCCTGTTCTGCCTCGGCCAGCCGCGCGTCTATAACATCCGCTCGGACGCCGAGCAGAGAGACCTGGAGAACAGGATCGAAGGCCCCCCCGGCGGATCTCTCGAGTCTTCGAAGGAAAGCATCCCGCTCCAGCGGCTCGTTCCCATGTGGGATCGCTATGTGGCGCTGGGCGATGCAACCTGCCTGCTGCGGCTCACGTCGCTATTCGAGAAACGCGGCAGGACGTACCGCGTCCGCGGCGCCGCCTCCACATCGTTTTCTGACCTGCGCGAGCGTCCCGCGGTCCTGATCGGAGCCTTCAATAACGAGTGGACTCTGCGCGCGCTCGGGCGCCTGCGCTACACGTTCTACAAGAACTTCCAGGGCCTCGAAGCGATTCGCGACCGCGACCATCCCGAGCAGTCCGATTGGAAGCTGGTGGACTCGTGGCCGGGCTGGAGCATTTCGAACGACTATGCCATCGTCTCGCGAGTCGTCGATCGCAGCACGGACAAGCTGGTGGTGATCGCCGCCGGCATCACGCACTTCGGCACCGAAGGGGCAGGGGAGTTCCTAAGCGATCCCGCCTGCTTCGCGGAAGCGTTGCCGCGCCTCCCACCCGACTGGCAGAGGAAGAATCTCCAGATCGTGCTAAGCGTCCCCGTAGTGCACGGAGCCTCCGGCCACCCGCGAGTCCTGGCGACTTACGTGTGGTAGGAGCAAGAGGCATTCCTCCCATTCGTGTTCATTCGTGTTCATTCGTGGCCAGTCTCGTTTTTGCTTGTCGGCGGCCCGGTGCCGTACTGCACCACCACCGAGACGCGGCGGTTGCAGCTGTCATACGGGTCGGCTGCGTTCAGCGGGCGCTTGTCGGCGAAGCCGCGGATCTGCACCACCTGTGCCAGGCTCAGGCCGCCTTCCATCATGCAGCGGCGGGCCGAATTAGCCCGGTCCACCGACAATTCCCAGTTGGTATAGCCATTGAGGTCCGAGAAGCGATACGGCCGCGCGTCGGTGTGGCCCTCCAGCACCACGTCGTTTTTCAGCCGCGCCAATTCGCGGGCCAGCACGCCCAGCACCTGGACCCCGCTCGAGCTAGGCTCGGGCCGGCCGCTCTCGAAGAACAAGCCCCGCTCGGTCTCGAGCAGCTCCACGCGCAGGCCCTCGGGCGTGACGCTGATCTGCACCTGCTTCTTCAGCTTCTGGAACTCCGGAAGAGACTGTATGGCCTGTTCCAGCTTCTCTTTGAGCTGCAGGACGTTTTCTTCGGTGATGGAGACGCTTCCCGGCCCTTTACCCCCGGGCCCTCCCTCCGAATCTCCCCAGATCTTCGCGTGCCCCTTGGGATTGCGGAAGTAGGCCGCCACCGAGCGCTGCACCTGATGGCTCGCGTTCATCATCCACAGAACGATGAACAGCGCCATCATCGCGGTCACGAAGTCCGCGTAAGCGACCTTCCACGACCCGCCGCGATGCTTGACCGGCAGGCCCATCGCGTGTGCGACCGGCGGCATGTCCGCGCGCTCCGTTTTTTCAGTTTTGCGCGGTGACGGCACTGGTTTGGACCTGCGCTACCGCGGGCAGCTTCACCTCGCGGCGGAACGTGGCGGTCATGGACACAAACGACGGGCGCAGCTCCGCCGGAATCGAGCGCCGCGCAAACTCGGCTGCCAGCAGCGGGCTCGATCCGCGCGCAAAGGCGTGCAACCCGGAATAGAGACACTGGAACAGGTGCGAACGGGCCTCGTTGCCGGATTCCAGGCGCGAGGCCAGCGGCCCCACGATGCCGTAGCACAGCAGGATGCCCAGGAAGGTGCCCACCAGCGCCGCCGCCACCTTCTGGCCGATCAGTTCCGGCGAGCTTCCGAGCGCCTGCATGGTCACCACCACCCCCAGCACCGCCGCCACGATTCCCAAACCCGGGAGCGAATCGGCCAGCATGTTGAGCGCGTTCACCGGAGCATGCCGCTCGCGCCGTTGCACGTCGGCATCGATGTCCATCAGGTGCGCCAGCTCGCCCGGCTGCGCGATTCCGCTGGTGATCATCCGCAGCGAGTCGCACAGGAACACCCTCGCTCCCAAGTCCTGGAACTCGGGATAGGCCTGGAACACGGAACTGGCGTCCGGGTCCTCGATGTGATCCTCGAGCGACGGCATCCCCAGGCGGCGTCCGATGCTGAACAGCTCGTACATCATCTTGAGCACCGCCTCGTAATAGGCGGACGTGTACGGGGAGCGGCGGAAGACGGACAGCGTGCCCTTCAGCAGGCCGCGCACCGACGCTTTCGAGTTGGCCACCAGGAGGATGCCGGCGGCCGCGCCCAGGATGATGAGCACCTCCGAGGGCTGCACCAGCACCAGCAGGTTCCCCTGCTCCATCAGGAACCCGCCCATGACGGCGGTCAATACTACGAGAATCCCGATCAGGACCAGCATCGTTTTCGCTGCCGGTTGCGGACATCGCCGGCTTATCTCACTCCTCTCATCGGCCGGCGGGACGGGAATCTGACGGAAAATTGGCCGCTTCGTCCGCTTGCTTACGCCTGCGGTTCCGTGCCACCACCGAACCGCGACCATACGCGAGCGGACCCTGCCACCACCGAGCCGCGACCGCAAGGGAGCGGACCTCGCGGTCAGACCGCCTACGCCAGGCTCCGCTTCACGTGCTCGCTCAGCTGCGCCAGAGTGAAGGGCTTCCGCAGTAGCAGGCACCCCGGAACATTCAGGTCCCTGCCCGTGCCGGTCATCACCAGCACGCGCACCTCGGGAGACAGCTCTCGCATGCGGTCGATCGCTTCCAGTCCGTCCATCACCGGCATGTCCACGTCGGTCACCACCAGCGCGATGCCGGAACGGTACGAGCCGTAGAGTTCCACCGCCTCGAGGCCGTTGCGGGCTTCCAGAGGCGTGAATCCGAGCCCCATCAGCATCCGCGCCACCAGGCCCCGGATGGTCGGCTCGTCGTCCACCACGAGCACCATCTTGGCTTCGGGTGTCACGGCTTGCGGCGCCTGAACTGCAGATCGAGGAAGACCGTGGCGGTGAGCACCGCCGTGATCGCACTCGCAATCAGCGAGATCAACTCAATGCCGTAACTGGCTTTCGGACGCGCCATCGCGATCGCGTCCGAGGCGACATCCAACAGACACACCGCGGCCAGCAGTGCGTAGAACCAGCGGTTGTAAATGCAGCCCCGCACGAACCTCACCAGCGCGCCCTCGATTCCTCGTTCTTCGGCCATGTGGGTCTCCTTCACTGCGGCGGGCCGGTTGGCTGCGCGGGCTTCTCTCGTTCCAGCCGGACGTTGACCGCTTCCGGCTTGCCGTCAGGCCCCAGCCTGGCCTCGACCGACACTCGATCTCCAACTTTGATCTGTGATGCCTTGATCTTGTTGTCTCCGTCGAAATACCGCGTCTTCTTCGTAACGAAAAGCTTCATCGTGTTCTGGTCCGGCTCCTCGAGCAGCAGTTCCTTCTTGTCCAGCCCGCGCACGATCCCGTCGAAGTCCGGCAGCGCCTTGGCGCTGGTGGATTGGTCCGGATTCCCGACGCGTCCGCTCGATTGACGGCGCCCCTGCCGCCCGGTCTGGCACGCGGCCGGCGCCGCAACCAGCAGCAGTAATAGAAACGGGATGGTGTAACAGCGGTTCATTCAGCCATGAGCCTACCACAGCGCGGCCGCCGTAAGTCGTAAAGTTCTGTAACATCGTGGGGCAGGACTCCAGTCCTGCAGCGGGTCTCCAGACCCGCCTCCGTGCAGCTAAGCAGCATTGAGTTCATTTCGCACCCCAAAGCGCCATAATGGCAGCTGGCGACCACCCATGAACCAAACCAGCCGGCGCGCCTTTCTTCTCACTGCGGGGGCGACGGCAGCCGCCCTCTCCGCCGCCGAACACGCGCGGGCAAACCCCGCCGCCTCCGGACCGCGCTCCTGGACCGCGAAGTGGATCTTCGTACCCCAGACATCGGCGGGAGACTTCGGGGTTTATCACTTCCGCCGCCACCTGGATCTCGCCGGCCCTCCGGCCAGCTTCGTCGTGCACGCGAGCGGCGACAACCGCTACCAGCTCTACGTGAACGGCCGCCGCGTCGTCTGGGGACCCGCCCGCGGCGACCTTTCCCACTGGCGCTACGAGACCGTCGACCTCGCGCCCTACCTGACCGCGGGCCGCAACCTGCTCGCGGCGGTGGTCTGGAACTTCGCCAACGAGGCGCCCCTGGCGCAGATCACAGCCCAGCCGGCCTTTCTCCTGCAGGGCGACACGGAAGCCGAGCGCATCGCCGACACGGGCCCTGAGTGGAAGGCCCTCCGCAACGAAGCCTGCTCGCTGATCCACGTTTCCTACGATCTGGCGGGCGGCTACTACGCCGCGGGCCCGGGCGAGAAGGTGGATGGCGGCCGCTATCCCTGGGGCTGGGAGACTCCCGGGTACGACGACTCCGCATGGCCCGCCGCCATCGCGGTCGCCGAAGCCGCCGCCTTCGACGCGCAGTGGGCCGGCCGGTGGATGCTGGTGCCGCGCCCCATCCCTCTCATGGAAGAGAAGCCGGAGCGCCTCCGCGCGGTTCGCCGTTCTTTCGGCTGGCCCCTCCCCACTGCGTTTCCCGGCGCGCCGGCCGCGTTCACCATCCCAGCAAATTTCATGGGGGCATGCCTGCTCGACCAGGGCTACCTCACCGCTGGCTACCCCGAGCTGGTGGTGAGCGGCGGCCGCGGAGCCTCCATCCTTCTGCGCTACACCGAGGCCCTCCGCGAGAAGGACGGCCAGTCGAAAGGGAATCGCAACGAGATCCAAGGCAAGGTCTTCGTCGGCATGCACGACCATTTCCTCGCCGACGGTTCCAAGTCCAGGCTCTTCCGCCCCCTGTGGTGGCGCTCCTGGCGCTACATCGAGCTGAACGTCGAAACCGCGAACGAGCCGCTGACCATCGAAGACCTCCGCTCCACCAGCGTCGGCTATCCCTTCGAGCGCCGCGCCCATCTCGAAACCGACGACCCCGGCCTCGACCGCATCCAGGAAACCGGCTGGCGCACCGCCCGCCTCTGCGCCCACGAAACCTACATGGACTGCCCCTACTACGAGCAGCTCCAGTACGTCGGCGACACTCGCATCCAGGCGCTCGTTTCGCTCTACAACTCCGGCGACGCGCGCCTCATGCGCAATGCGATCGACCTGATCGGCGACTCCCGCATTTCGAACGGCGCCACCGCCAGCCGCTACCCGTCGCGGCTGCCCCAGTTCATCCCCTCGTTCTCGCTCTGGTGGATCGGAATGCTGCACGACTACTGGTGGTACGTCGACGATCCGGCCTTCGTGCGCGCGATGCAACCCGGCGTGCGCGACGTCCTCAGCTTCTTCGAGGCGCGCCAGAAGCCCGATGGAACGCTCGGCCCGCTGCCCTGGTGGCGCTTCCTCGATTGGACCGCCGCGTGGCCCGCAGGAAATCCGCCGCAGGAAAGCGGCGGCTCCTCGGCGCCCTTCGACTTCCTGCACATCATGGCCCTAGGCTGGGCCGCGGATCTTGAAGTCTTCCAGCCGCTAGCCGCCGAATATCGCGCGCGCGCCGCGAAGATCGCCGCTACGGCCCAGAGCCTGTACTGGGACCCCGGCCGGCGCTTATACGCCGACACGCCGACACGCGCGAGTTGGTCGCAGCACACCAACGCGCTCGCGGTCCTGGCGGGAGTCGCTCCGGCACCCATCGCCGCCGATCTCGTGGTGCGCGTCCTCGAAGACCCGCAGTTGACGCCCTGCTCCCTCTATTTCCGTCACTACCTCTACACCGCGCTAAACAAGGTTGGCGAAGGCGACCACTACCTGGCCCAGCTCGCCGACTGGTACACGATGATCGACAAATACGGTCTGACGACCTTCGCGGAATGGCTCGACCGCCCCGGCGCGCCCAGCCGTTCCGACTGCCACGCCTGGAGCGCCAGCCCCAACTACGAGCTCCTTCACACCGTCCTGGGCATCGATTCCGCCGCGCCCCATTTCAAACGAGTGCTGGTCCGCCCGTTCTTAGGCCCGCTCAAGCGAGCAAAGGGTTCCGTGCCGCACCCGAAGGGCATGATTGAGGTGACGCTAGAGCGCGCTGGAGCGGGTCTGAGAGCGGAAGTGACGCTCCCCCCCAACATCCTCGGTGAACTCGTGTGGAAAGGCGCCCATCACCCCCTAAGCCCCGGCCAAAACACCCTGAGCGTCTGACCAGAACCAACCAGCACCGAACCGCGAGCGTGAG
>CAZBQQ010000013.1:57397-61327 GCA_964493965.1 uncultured Solibacteraceae bacterium | reverse complement strand
CCCAAAAAATGGGACAGCCGGAGATTCGACACTTTTCGTCACTTTCGACGCCCGACACCACCTCTCGCCCCACGCGCAAAACGAATAACACAAAAATGCACGAAGAACCCAGACCCATTCTCGAGCGCCTCCCATGAGGGTCCCCGCGCGAAGCCAGACCACCCCGACCCGAGCGCCCGCCCCGCACCCCCATCGGTTATGATGACCCACAGCCTCTATGAGAATTCAAAAAGCCGTCATCACCGCCGCCGGCCGCAACCAGCGGACCTTGCCCCTCCAGACCCTGATCGATCGCGATGGCGTCGAGAAGCCCGTCCTGCGCATCATTCTCGATGAAGTCCTCGCCTCCGGCGTCGAGGAGATCTGCGTCGTCGTCTGCCCCGGCGACGAGCCTGCCTATGCCAAGGCCGCCGGCGACCAGGCCGGCCGCATCCGTTTCCTGCCGCAGGCCGAGCCGCTCGGCTACGCTCAAGCCGTCTACGCCGCCCGCGAGTTCACTGGCCAAGCCCCGTTCCTGCACCTTGTCGGAGACCACGTCCATACCGGCGGCACCTGCACCAAGCGCCTGCTCGAAGTCGCGCAAGCCGAATCCTGCGCCGTCTCCGCAGTGCAGCCCACGCGAGAGAGTCTGCTGCCCCACTACGGAACCGTGGGCGGCCAGCGCGTTGCCGGCCGCGCCGACCTCTACCGCATCGAGCGCGTCCTCGAAAAGCCCACGCCTACCGAGGCGGAACAGCAGGTCCTCGTCCCCGGCCTGCGCGCCGGACACTACCTGTGCTTCTTCGGGATGCACGTCCTCACGCCGTCCATCATGGACATCCTCGCCAGGCAGCTCGCGGAATCGAAGCCCGGCGTGACCCTGTCAACCGCGCTCGCGGAACTGGCCGCGCACGAGCAGTACCTCGCTCTCCAGGTGGAGGGCCGCCGCTACGACCTCGGCGTGAAGTACGGTCTGCTGACCGCCCAGGTGGCCCTGGCGCTCGAAGGGAGCGATCGCAACGAGGTGCTCGCACAGTTGGTTGAGCTGTTGGCCCTGCGAACGGTGGCCGCATGAGCGAACTGGTAAGCATCATCACCGCCCGCGACCCGGAAGTCCGCAACCGCCCCCTGGAAGCCTTCTGCCGCGACGCCGATACCGCCGCCCTGCTGGCCGAATGCGAGGCGCTCGAACAGTTCCGCCGCGCAAGCGATAACCTCTATGAGCGCGTCCGCGCCCAGTTCTTCCTCTACGCGATCCACCGCTTCCACCTGCCCGTCAAGCCCGGCGTCAGGCCCGCGGGCCCCATCCCGTTCGCCGCCTCCGAGACGCTCATGAAGCGCCGCTTCGAGGAGACGGTGGATATCCTGCTTCGCGCCCAGGCGGCCGACGGCCCCAGCGCACCCATATCGAGCGGACTCGCTGCCGCCTACCGAGGCCTCGGCTTTCAGACCCTGGCCAACCAGGTCCGCCGCAGCGTGCGCGCCGTCCGCGGCAACCAGTGGCTGGCTCGCATCGGCCACCCCGCCGACTATCCACTATCGATCAGGCCTGAGCTGCTCGTGCCGGATGGCGCTCTGTACCCCATCCTGCACGAGGCCACGCCCGTCCGCATGGACCTCAGCCACAGCGGCTGGAGCGACATCTTTTTCCTCGGGATGGATTTCCCTGAAGGCGCCCGCGTCCTCAACGTTTCTATCGACCTCGCCGTCCGAGGAGCCGACAGTGGACGTCCCCGGCCCCCCGTCGAAGCCTACTTCCGTGTCATCGATGAGCCGGTGCTGCGCCTCACCAGCGTCGATCTCGGCTCCACCGCCGACGTCACCACCTTCGCCGAGGTCTTCGATTTCGCCCGCGACTACCTGGGTCTGCTGAAGGCCGCGGCCATCGCCTCGGGCCTGGTGCCGCAAGCGATGGAAGGCGCGCAGCAACCGCTGGCCGATCTCCTCGCGCGCCTCACCGGACGCCAAGGCTACGGCATCGAGATCGTCAGCCGCGTCAACGATATTCCCAAAGGCTCCCGCCTCGCCGTCTCCACCAGCCTGCTCGCGTGCCTGATCGCCGCGTGCATGCGCGCCACCGATCAGATCCACAGCCTCACCGGCTCGCTCACCGAGAACGATCGCCGCACCGTTGCCGCGCGCGCCATCCTCGGCGAATGGCTGGCCGGCTCCGGCGGCGGCTGGCAGGATTCCGGCGGCCTCTGGCCGGGGATGAAACTGATTCAGGGCGTCGAAGCAACCGAGGGCGATCCCGAGTTCGGCGTCAGCCGGGGCTGCCTGCTCCCGCGCCATCACGTCCTCACCCGCGCCGAGGTTTCGCCCGAAACGCGCCAGCGCCTCGAGGACAGCCTGGTGCTGGTCCACGGCGGCATGGCGCAGGACGTCGGCCCCATCCTCGAGATGGTCACCGAGAAGTATCTGCTGCGCTCCGAGGTGGAGTGGAAGGCACGCCTCGAAGCGATGGGAATCTTCGACGAGATCGTCGCTCTCCTCAAAGCGGGCCGCGTCGAAAGCATCGGCAACGCCACCGAGCGCAATTTCCTGGGACCGATCCAGACCATCATCCCCGGCGCCACCAACTACTACACCGAAGCGCTCATCGATGGCGCGCGTGCCGAATTCGGCGCAGATTTCCAGGGATTCTGGATGCTCGGCGGCGCCGCCGGCGGTGGCATGGGTTTCATCTTCGATCCGAAGAGCAAGCCGCGGGCGCAGGACCGCCTCCAGCACATCATGAGCGCCACCAAGAAACGCCTCGAGGGTGCCGCGCCCTTCGCCATGGAGCCCGTGGTCTACGATTTCGCCATCAACGAGCGCGGCTCCGAGGCAAGCCTGCTTCGCGGCGCCCAAGGCCTCATGCCCGCCGGCTACTACACGCTGATGGTACCGGCCCTCTTGCGCATCGAGCCCCGGCTCCTGCCGCGCTCCCGCCGCGCCGAGCTCGATCGCTTCGGTCAGGCCGTCCGCGATCTGCCCGAGCTCTCGGGCTCCGTGCAGAAGCTCTTCGATCACCTGATTCCCCACTCCGCCTCGGCCGGCGGAAGCCAGGCCGGAAGCCTGCACGAACTGCTCGACCGCTACGGCTTCGACCGCGCTCAGCACGAGCAGATCCAGGCCGACCTGCGCTCCGGCCGCATCGGTCTCTCGCAGAATCGCCTGGCACCCAGTACATCGATCGAGGACGCCGCGCCCGGCGATGTCTGCGATGCCGTAGCCGGCCTTCCCGATCGCTGCCGCGCGCTCGGCCTCGAGGCTCTGGCTGCGGGACAGGTCGCGGTCGTCTCTCTCGCCGGAGGAGCGGGCAGCCGCTGGACTCGTGGTGCCGGCGTCGTCAAGGCCCTGAACCCGTTCACCAAGATGGGCGGCCGCCACCGCAGCTTCATCGAAGTCCACCTGGCCAAGAGCCGCCGCACCGGCTGGGTCGCGGGCGTTCCCCTGCCCCACGTCCTCACCACCAGCTACCTCACCCACGGGCCCATCGAAGACTGGCTCCGCGCCGAAAACAACTACGGCTACCCCGGCCCCCTGCTGCTTTCGCCGGGCCGCGCCATCGGCCTGCGCACCGTTCCCACGGTGCGCGACTTGCGCTTCGCCTGGGAAGAAATGCCCCAGCAGTTGCTCGACGAGCAAGCGCAGAAAATGAGGCAGTACGGCCACGCCGCGCTCATCAATTGGGCCCAGCAGGCCGGTGAGGCGAGCGACTACACGGACAACCTCCCGTCGCAGTGCCTTCATCCCGTAGGCCACTGGTACGAGGTGCCGAACATGCTGCGCAACGGCGTTCTCGCGCGCCTCATCGAGGAGCGGCCCGGGCTACGCACCCTCATGGTGCACAACATCGACACGCTCGGTGCGGACGTCGACCCGGCACTTCTGGGCTATCACCTGGAATCCGGCGCCGCGCTGACCACCGAAGTCGTGCCGCGCCACATCGACGACCGCGGCGGCGGC
>CAZBQQ010000013.1:51375-57297 GCA_964493965.1 uncultured Solibacteraceae bacterium | reverse complement strand
ATTCTTGCTCGCGAACCGCGCCATGGAGAACCCGTCGATGTACTTGAACGGAGTCTGCCCCGTAGTGTAGTGAGCGCACGGCAGCGTCAACACCCGGTGCCGGACCCCACGGCTGCGGAACGCCTCCAGCACCTGTCGCGAATACACGGGCAGAAAGGTCGTGTCATAGCGCGCCCACACCAGCAGCGTCTTCACGTCCCGCCCGGCGATCCGGTCGAAGTAACTCGCCGGACTGATCGGCGCCCAGCACTCCCGCAGCTGGTCCTGCGTGATCGCGCTGCCGAAACCCTGCCGCACGTGGCCGGTCGAGATTCCCGTCCACACCACGTCGCCGAACCATGTGGAGACGTGGTTGTAAATCGCCACCTGCAGCCGCGCATCGTGCATCGCGGCGATAAACGCGATGCAGGACCCCAGGCTCGTCCCCAGGATCCCCAGACGGTGGTAGCCCTGCGACTCCAGCCAGTCCAGGCACGCTCGCGCGTCGATGACCGACTGCTGTCCCGCGTGGATCGTCCGCCCGACGTTGCTCGACACGTGATAGTCCGCGCGCTGGAGTTCAGCTGGCTTCCGCCGGTCATGGTAAGCCAGGCTCATACGCAGCGCGGAGAGTCCGAAGCCGTTCAGCAGCCGGCACAGTCCCAGATGCCCATTCTCGTCCGCGTTCCACTGGGGAAGGACGACCAGCGCCCTGCCGTCCGCCCGCGGGCTTGGGAAGAACTGCGCGTGGACCGTGTTGTTCTCCGGATGTGGCGATTCAAGTGGGCTGGTGAAGGTGAGATGCGTCCCGTCGAGCCTGAAATCCGAGGGCGTGCGGTACGCGAAGAAGGCATCGGAACTCCGGACGGACCGCTCAGCGTAGTCGCGGATCGCCCCAGCCGGATCCTCGGCCGGAGGCAGGCCCAGCCAGTCCAATCCCCACTCGAAAGGACGCACAATCCGGTTCGAGTCCCGGTTGGCGAGGCGGTTCTCCCAGTTGTTGATCCAACGCTCGTATGTTCCTAACACCAAAGGAGATTGTAGCACTCAGGGAGGTGTAAAAAGAAAAGACCCCGCGACGGCGCGGGGTGGGGAGAGAGTACTACCGTCGGAGGCAGCCTCCCCCAAAGCGATTAAAACCTCTGTTAACCCCACACTTGTGGTTGCAATCCTCCTACCAAAGCGAACTCGCTGAGAACATAGGGTGTTAGCCTGGTTGCAATCCGCTTTTCCATAGACGGCCCCGAAGTCGATACGAGTTTTGAAAGACCCACCCAAAGGTGGTACAAGAGTAGATACGCCAAATGGCAACAGCGGCCCCTCCCACAAACCTGCTCCAGGCTGGAACCGCACGCAAGGCCCTCGCGGGCTTCTTTCTTTCCGGCCTCTTGGTCTCGTTCCTGGGTGTGATCCTACCCGCTTGGGAGCACCACATCAGTGGCGACTTCGTAACCGTTGGCTACTACTTCCTGGCCATGAACCTGGGGCTCGTGATCGCTCCCCTTCTCGCCAGGTCACTGCGGAACAAGAACTTGTCCGTTCCTCTGGCACTGGCCTGCGGTCTGGCGTGCCTGGCTCTGCTGTACCTGGCCCTCCTGCCTCCCGGAACCGACCCCTGGTGGAGGGACATCGGGATCTTCGTGCTCGGCTGCGGCACCGGCCTCCTCAATCTCGGCATCTTCCGCGCCATCACCCCGCTCTACCGGCATGACACGGCAGCGACCGTGAATCTGGCGGGCGCCCTGTTCGGAGCCGGGTGCGTCGTCATGGCGCTGCTGGTCGCCGGGACATTCTATGTCTACACCGTCATGAGCATCCTGATCTTCGCCGCCTTCCTGCCCGGCCTCTTCCTGGTGATGTACGCCACCACGCGATTCCCCGACGCGTCGCCGGTTCAGGAGCCGACCATGCGGCAGGCGTTCTCGGATTTCCGCAGCCTGGCCGCGGTCCTGTTCGCCCTGTTGCTGTTCTTCCAGTTCGGCAATGAGTGGGCCATCGCCGGATGGCTCCCGCTATTCCTGATCCAGCGCCTCGGAATCAGTCCCGAATCCGCGCTGATGCTGCTGGCCGCCTATTGGCTTGCGCTGCTGGTCGGGCGCGTGGTGGCGATCGCTATCCTGCCCTCCATCAGCCGGGGCAAGCTGCTGATGGGCAGCATCCTGGCGGCCTTGTTCGGCTGCTTGATCCTGCGCTTCACCAACAACATGTTCGGCGCGGTGACCGGCGTCCTGCTCGTGGGCGGCGGATTCGCGTCGGTGTACCCACTGGTCGTCGGCAAAATCGGAAGCCGCTTCCCTTACTACCACCCCGGCTTCTTCAACGGCATCTTCTCCTTCGCCCTGACCGGAGCGCTGCTCGCCCCCTGGTCCCTCGGCTACTTCACGGATTGGTGGGGCATTGGCGTGGCGATGCTTCTGCCGCTGCTCGGAACCATCATGGTGTGCCTGCTGCTGATCCTGATCTGGGCCGAAGCCAAGTTCGCCGACGCCTGAGGCTCAGAAGAGCCGGATGGTGGACTGCTCTTCGCCCCGCTCCCAGATGAGTTCGAGTGACTTGATCGACTTCATCCTCCCGTCGTATCGGAAGTAAACGTAGCCGCTCACGGCCTTCTGGCATGGGCAGTCCGGGAAGGCCTGGGCGATAGCCGCCTCGGCGGCGGTCTGCGGCGGTGGCCGGTCGGGGTCCGGAGCCTTGCCGCTGCTGGGCCGCTGGTCTCCCGGCATGCGCTCGTTGGGCTGCTCGCGGCCCAGGATCACCGGGCCGATTCCGACCTGCGGCTGGAGACCCTTCTGCCCCAGGTGCGGGTACTTCAACGACATCGCGACCATTTCCGGCGTGTCCGCGAGCACTTCCTTCTTGCCGTTCACCCGCAGATGAAACTGCCCAGCAGACGCCGCGACCGCCTGAAACTTCGGCGGGTAAATGGCGACCTCGACCACCAGGTAGTCGGGCACCAGGAAGTTCGTACTCTCCGCGGGCAGCGTGTGAACCAGGTACGCGGCGGCGATGTCGATGTCGCCCACGCGAGCCTGAACCGGATAGTCGCTCGCCTTCGGCTTGGGCGCGGTGCCGGCGAATGCGCAGGACGCCAGCGCGAGGGCGCACATTCCGAAGGCTCGTACCATGCATGAAGTATAATGCGGCTTCCGATGAAATGGTTCCCGATATTGCTCTTGACCGCGGCCGCCATAGCCGCCGGACCCAAGCACACCGGCCTCGAGCAGCGCATCGAGCACATGATCAGTTCGTCGCCGGTGGCGGAGCGCTCGTTCTGGGGAGTCGAAGTAGTGTCGCTGGCCACGGGCAAGACACTGGTCGCGCTGAACCAGCGGCGCCTCTTCACACCTGCCTCGAACACGAAACTCTTCACCACCGCTCTGGCGCTGGCGGAGTTGGGGACGGAGTATCGCTTCGAGACCACCGTCACGTGCGTCCGCGCACCGGACGCTTCGGGCCGCGTGGTGGGCGACCTGCGCCTGGTGGGCGGCGGCGACCCGTCGCTCTCAGCGCGGGCCGTGCCCTACCAGAAGGGCTCCGCGAAGGGCGATCCGTTGCAGGCCATCGAGGACCTGGCCGACCAGGTGGTCGCGCGAGGCGTGCGGCGCATTGAAGGCGACATCGCCGGCGACGACACGGCGTACATCTGGGAGCCGTATCCCGAGGGCTGGGCTCAGGACGATACGCTCTGGGACTTCGGAGCGCCCGTCAGCGCGCTGGCGGTGAACGACAACCTGGTCACGCTGCGCGTGCGCGCCGCCGGCAACCGCGCGGCCGTCGTCTTCGCCCCGCCCCTCGACTACTACGCGGTGGACAACCGCGTCCGCACCGGCCTGCACCTGGAGAACAAGGTGCACCTCGAGCGCCTGCCGGGCTCGCGCCAGTTACGGCTGTGGGGCACGCTCGATTCGGATCCTGCCGGTGAGACCCACTTCGTCCTGGCCATCGACGACCCGGCGCTCTACGCCGCGTGCGCGCTGAAGGACGCCCTCGAGCGCCGCGGAGTCGTGATTGCGGGAAAGCCGGTCGCCTTGCACCGTCACCCCAACGATCGCGCGGGCGCTCCGGACGCGGTGGTGCTCGGCCGGCGCACCTCGCCGGAGCTCATCGAGTTGCTCCGCATCATGGACAAGGTGAGCCACAACCTTTATGCGGAGATGTTCCTGCGCGAGGTGGCTCGCCAGCGCCAAGGAAACGGCACGCGAAGCGAGGGGCTCGAAATGATGCGCCGCTTCCTGGCAGGCGCGGGCATCGCCGTGGACGAGTACGGCTTCGCCGACGGCTCCGGTCTCTCCGGTTCGAACCTGGTCACGCCGGAAGCCGTCGTGAAGCTGCTCCGACACATGTACGGGGCGAAGGAGCGCGAATCGTGGATGTCGCTGCTTCCGGTGGGTGGCGAGGACGGCACGCTCGCGGCGCGCTTCGCCGGCCAGCCCGCGGCGCGCCGCATTCACGCCAAGACCGGAACGCTGAGCCACGCCTCGGCCCTCTCCGGCTACGTGCAGTCGGCGACACGCGGGACGCTGGCGTTCTCCATCCTCGCCAACAACTACGAAGCTCCGGCCGCCGACGTCCGAGCGCTTATCGACCGGATTGCGCTGGCGCTGGCGGAGTAGTCATGCGGTGGACGGCGAAGCCGACAGCCGCGCCCGCGATAGCGCCCATGAAGGCGTAGAGCACCATGGCGTTGAACGAGGACTACGCCACTGCTTTGAGCACGGGGTCCGTGAGCGTGATGCCGCGATCGATGACGTCCTGCATTCCCAATTTGGCGCCGGTGGGCGCGACGGGACGCAGCAGGTAGCCCGCGATGCCGCCCGCCAGGAAGCCGGCGTTGGCCAGTCCTGCGGCGCGATCCACAAGACCGTAGCGGGGGCCGTCTCCTTTGCGCTGCTTGCTGTGATAGCGGCTGTAGCCGAAGAAGATGACCTGGGGCATGCTTTGGAACTTCGCGATGATGCACTCGCTGGGGCCGGACAACTGGACGCGGTTGGTGGTCTGGCTGCCTACTTCGGGCTGAGTGCGGCGCATGATTCACACGCCACCGCAGACGATGACAAACGCGAACAGAGTTCCGATGCTGGTAATGTGTCCCACCACCTGCAGCGGGAGGAAGGCCGCCAGCACCGAAACGAAAACCGCGAAGAGCATGTTCGAGCGCCAGGGCGTACGGAACCTGGCGTGAATGTCGGAGAAGATCTTCGGCACCAGGCCGTCACGCGACATCGAGTAGAACACGCGGCTTTGGCCCAGCAGCATTACGAGGATCACCGAAGTGAATCCTGCGATGATGCCGAGCTTGGCCACCAGGCGCAGCCACGGGTAGGGTGTACGATCGATGGCCACCGCGACCGGGGCCGCCACGTTGAGGTCCCTATAATTTCTCTGATCCCCACCATCAGCAGGGCCGAAAGCACCAACACGATGAACACCGCCGGCAGGTTCAAGACGCCTTGGATCTTCGAGCCGTCCGGCAGGGTCAGGGCCTCAAAGGGCGAGGAGACCAGTTGGGCCGGAGATGGATGCCGAACTCATTCAGCAGCGAGACGACGTAGCCTGACCAGCTGATGGAGACCGTGGCGGCGCAGACGGCGTATTCGAGAACCAGGTCCCATCCGATGATCCAGGCCAGCCACTCGCCTATGGTGGTGTAGGCGCTGCCCGCGACCGGAATCATGCAGGAGAACTCGCTGTAGCACAGGCCGGCGAACGCGCAGCCGATCGCCGCCACCACCATGGAGAGCGCTACAGCGGGGCCGGCGTATTGCGCGGCGGCGAGTCCGGTCAGCGAGAAAAGCCCGGCGCCGATGATGGCGCCGATCCCCAGCGCGATCAGGTTCCCTGGGCCGAGCGCCTTCTTCTGGAACAGTGTCGATGACATGCAGCCCGCGCCCGTGACATCAGGATATAGGGACTGTCGAGCCTTGGAATGCGAGAATTAAGAAT
>CAZBQQ010000013.1:23505-51275 GCA_964493965.1 uncultured Solibacteraceae bacterium | reverse complement strand
ATGACAGAGCCTTATCACTGGCATTTTCATCCAGGCTCGGACGAGACATTCCTGGTCATTGAGGGACGGCTCGCCATCGAATTTGAGAACGGATCGCTTGAGCTTGACCCTGGCCAGTTACTCACCGTTCCTCGCGGAGTCCGCCACCCGACCCGGCCGGTTGGCGAGCGATCCGTGAACCTCACGTTTGAGATGGCACAGTCAGAAACTGTGGCTGTCTACTTGTGACGCACTACGCTATGACCCTGGGTGGGCGACCCGGCTGTGGTGACGGCTGTAGGTGAAGTAGACCACCAGCCCGATGATCAGCCAGACGATCAGGCGCGCCCAGTTGATCCAGCCCAGCTTGTACATCATGTAGCCGTTGAAGATGATGCCCAGGATCGGCACCACCGGCACCCAGGGCGTGCGGAACGGCCGCGCCTGCGACGGATTCGAGCGCCGTAGCACCATCACCGCGATGCAGACGATGACGAAGGCCAGCAGCGTTCCGATGTTCACCATCTTTCCGATGTCGTCGATGGGCGTCACGCTGCCGACGATGGCCGCCAGCAGGCCCACCAGCATGGTGTTCTTCCATGGCGTGCGGAACTTGGGGTGGACCGCGGCGAAGAACTTCCTGGGGAGCAATCCGTCGTTGGCCATGGCGTAGAGCACGCGCGTCTGGCCCAGCAGCATCACCAGCATCACGGAGGTCAGTCCGGCCAGCGCGCCCAGCGTGATGATGTGCGACGCTCCTGTGAGCCCGCGGTCCATGAAGGCCCGCGCGATGGGCGCTTCGATGTTCACGTCCCGCCACGGCACCATGCCCGTCAGTACGCCCGCCACCAGGATGTACAACACCGTGCAGACGATCAGCGAAGTGATGATTCCGATGGGCAGGTCACGCTGCGGATTCTTGGCTTCCTGCGCGGTGGTCGAGACGGCGTCGAATCCGATGTAGGCGAAGAAGATGTAGGCCGCGCCTTCGCCGATTCCGGAAAAGCCGTTGGGCGCGAAGGAGCTCCAGCCATGTCCCCAGTTGCCGACGTTGATGTAGCGGACACCCAGCGCGATCACGAACAGCACCACCGAAACCTTGATGACCACGATGGTGGCGTTGAAGCGCGCGCTTTCCCGAATGCCGACCACCAGGATCGCGGTGATGACCAGCGCGATCACGAACGCCGGGAGGTTGAATCCGATCTCGACTCCGAAGATGGTCGGCGAGCCCACCAGTTGATGAGCGCGGCTCACCAGCTCCGCCGAATTGCCCGACATAATTTCGGTGACCCGCGTGAGATACGGCTGCGTGCCGGGCACGAGGCTTGGGTTGAGCGTGTGGGTCATCTGGCGCGCGACGATGTTCTCCGCGGTGCGCAGGGCGGTCCAATGATCGTAGGCCAGCCACAGAGGCATCTTGATCTTGAACATGTCCAACAACTCGATGAAGTGGTTGGACCAGCCGGAGGAAACGGTGCTGGCGCCCATGGCGTACTCGAGCGTGAGGTCCCAACCGATGATCCAGGCGAACAACTCGCCCAGCGTGGCGTAGGCGTAGGTGTAGGCGCTGCCGGCGAGCGGGATCATGGCGGCGAACTCGGCGTAGCAGAGTCCGGCGAAGGCGCAGCCCATTCCCGACATGACGAACGACAGCATGAGCCCCGGGCCGGCGTAATGCGCACCGAGGCCGGAGAGCACGAAAATGCCCGCGCCGATGATGGCGCCGACACCGAGCGCCGTCAACTGGAACGGTCCCAGGGTTCGCCTCAGAGTGTGCGAGCCGGAGTCCTCCGCCTCTTTCAGCAACAGGCCCAGCGGCTTCCTGGCAAACAGTGGATTCCCCAATTCAGACTCCTTCGCGGGCGGCGCCGCGGCGCCACCAATAATAGACCGGCACTCCCAACAGCACGATGATCAGTCCGGGCCAGGTGTAGTTGGGCTTGTACACCAGCAGCAGAACTTCAATGACCCCTGCCACCAGGATATACACTGCCGGAAGCACCGGGTAGCCGAAGGCGCGGTACGGCCGCTCCAGGTCCGGACGGGTGCGGCGCAGCACGAACACGCCCGCGATGGTCAGCATGTAGAAGACCAGCACCGCGAAGATGACGTAGTCGAGGAGGTTGCTGTAGGTGCCGCTCAGCGTGAGCAGGCAGGCCCACACGCACTGCACCACCAGCGAAACCACCGGCGTGTGACGCGTGGGATGAAGCCGCGCCACGGGCTTGAAGAACAAGCCGTCGAGCGCCATGGCATAGTAAACGCGCGCGCCGGCCAGGATCATGCCGTTCAGACAGCCGAAGGTGGAGACCATGATGGCCGCCGCCATCACCTGAACGCCGATCGGGCCGAGAATGACCGATGCGGCCGCGGTGCCGACGCGATCCTCGGGTGCGTGCTGGATGGCGTCGAGCGGCAGGACTCGCAGGTAGACCACGTTGGACGCGATGTACAGAGTCAGAACAATCGCGACGCCCAGCGCCAGCGCGAGCGGCACGTTGCGGCGCGGATTGCGGGTCTCGCCGGCCGTGAAAGTGACGTTGTTCCACGCCTCGGAGGAGAACAGGGCGCCCACCATCGCGACTCCCACCAGGCGGATGGTGGTGAAGCTCCAATCCGCGTTGCCCCAGAAATGTCCGAAGTTCTCCGCAACCGCCTTCGGATGGCTCCCGAGCAGGAGGCCGAGGAACACCAGCCCGAGAAGCGTTCCCACTTTGGCGAACGTGAACACGTTCTGCACGCGGGCGCCGGTGCGCACGCCACGTGTGTTCACCCAGCTCAGCAGGATCAGGACCGCGATGGCCACCAGTTGCTGCGAGCTGACGCCGAACGCGCCGACGCCGGCCAGTCGGTTGTGGGCGGAGATCCAGGGGAAGAACACACCGGTGAACTTCGCGAACGCTACCGCGACCGCCGCCAGCGTGCCGGTCTGAATCACGAGGAACAACGTCCAGCCGTAGAGGAATCCGCTAAGCGGGCCGAAGGCCTCGCGCAGGTAGACGTATTGGCCGCCCGCCTGCGGCATCGCGGCCGCCAGTTCGCCGTAGCTGAGCGCGGCGATCATGGTGACGATCGCCGTGATCACCCAGGCCATGAGCATCAGGCCGGGCGAGGCCACCTGGCGCGAGATGTCGGCCGAGACGATGAAGATCCCCGAGCCGATCATCGATCCGACGACCAGTGCGGTCGCATCGATCAGCCCTAGGCCCTTCAGCAGGCCGGGGCCAGCGGTCTGTTCACGAGTGGTTGCCATCGTGCGGTTGTCCGGAGGATATCATGGCCGAACGACGGTCCGCTTGCTGACGCGCGCGGTTCGGGGCTGGCGGCGGCGCGGGCGGGGCTAAAGCCCCGCGCGGGCTGAAGCCCGCCCCCCTTTGGGCTGCATGATGACCAGGTCCTGCTGGTTCCCGATGTAACCGGGAAGCACTTCCAGGATGTCGAAGTAAGGCGACCACTTCGCGCGCAAATACTCCTGGGTGTGGAAGGTGGTTCGGTAATAGGAGCGATCCTTCGGCGGCAGCACGGGGTCGAGATCCGTGTTGGTCATGCGGTCGAGGATTCCCCGGCTGCGCCACTCGTCGTAGGCTACCTGGGGCATGTTCGGATTTCGGGCCCACCAGAAGTCGCTGTGCACGGAGACCATGGCGAGACCGCCGTCGGGGTCGAGCATCCGGCTGAGCCACGGGAGCCACTCGAGCATGACGTCTTCGCTCAGATGCGTGAACACAGAGATGCCGATGATCAGCGAGAACTTCTCGGCCGGCGTGGCGAGATCCGGGTGCAAGGGGACGGTGGAGAACGTTCCGTAGGGGAGATTGCGCCGGCACCATTCGATGTTGTCCGCGTCGATGTCCACGCCGTGGAGCCCGTGGCCAAAGTAGCGGGCAACGCGGCCGCAACCGCAGCCCCAGTCCAGGATGCGGGGGCAGTCGTCGAAGGTCCGGCCGACGAGGGCGAGCGCCTTTTCCAGCTTGCGATACGCCGAGAAGCCCTCCAGGCGAAACGTGGATTCGTCGCGACTGCCGTGCACCCGTTCGCGCCGCTCGGGCTCTGGCAGGGGCAAGGCGTCGACGGTGAAGTATTGGTTGTGGGCAGCCGCGGTGGGGCCGAAAGCCAGCTCGAACATGCCTGCGTCTTCCGGCAGAATCTCGGTCGAACAGCGGAAGCCCGACATTTCCGAATCGCGCACGTGCGGGAATTGCCTGCGTATGTCGGGGCGCGGCATCGGAAACTGGCGGACCTGGCACGGACGGCCGTTCACCAGGAAGGTGCAGAGCTCCGCGGCGACATCCGTGGGATGAAACGCCCAGCCGGTGAAGCGCAGTGTCGAAGCGTCGAGCCCAATGTCTTCGATGCACCAGAGACCGCCGTCGAGCAGGGGGAGCAAGAGGCGCCGGTACTCGGGAACGGCTGCGGGCGTGGAGCGCGGGAGTTCGACGCCGGTTCCCGCGACCCGGACCTGAACGCCATCGGGGGGCACGCCGGCGGGCAGGCGGAACCAGAAGGCGTGTTTCCCGTTTCCGATTCCGGCTGCGGACAAGTCCTCGCGGTAGTCCTGCGCGACGGTGGTTCCAATCGGGATTCCATCGCTAAGAATGTCGACTCGAACGGGGAGGTCGGGAGTCTTCTTGTCCCAGGCCCAACCTTCAACGTATCCATCGGTGCAGGCATCGACGGCGCCCCTGACGGACGTTCGAAGGCGTTTCAGTAGGGCCAGGGCGCGCAAGCCCCTCAGTGTACCCTGTCCTTTCGCCTCCGGTAAACTTGTAAGTACAAAAGCATGAGGGAAATCGCAGAGAGGGCCCTGGATGCCGCCACGCGCCGTGGCGTCTCGTATGCAGACGTCCGCGTGGTGGAGCACCGCGACCGGCATGTGTCCACTAAGAACGGGAAGATGGGGTCGGCGTCCTCGAGTGAGTCAGTCGGCGCGGGCGTGCGCGTGGTGGCAGGCGGCTGCTGGGGTTTCGCGGCCACGGACGATCTTTCCCGCGAGGGCATCGAGCGCGCGGCGGCGCAGGCGGTTGAAATCGCCCATGCCAGCGCGCTGGCCCGGAAGAAGGACGTCGCGCTCGCGCCGGAGCAGAAGTACGAAGCGGTCTGGGTCTCGCCCTGCGCCGTCGATCCGTTCTCGATCCCGGTGGAGGAGAACCTCGGGCTGCTGCTCGCCGTCGACGCCGAGTTACGCAAGGATCCCGGCGTGACGCTGGCCGAGGCATCGATGGTTTTCGCGCGCGAACGGCAGTTCTTCGCTTCCTCGCTTGGAAGCAGGATCGACCAGACGCGCACCACCAGCGGCGCGGGTTTCGCGGCCCACTGCTACAAGGGCGATGAGATTCAGAAGCGCTCGTACCCCAACTCGTTCGGCGGCCAGCACCAGCTCAAAGGCTACGAATTGATCGCGGAGCTGGACCTGGTCAGGAACGCGCCCCGCGTGGCCGAGGAAGCCGTCGCGCTGCACTCGGCGGCGCAGTGCCCGGAGGGCGAGTTCGATCTCATGCTCGACAGCTCTCAGCTGGGCCTGCAGATTCACGAATCCATCGGACACCCTATCGAGCTGGACCGCGTGCTGGGCTCGGAGGCCAACTACGCGGGCATGAGCTTCCTTACGCTCGACAAGCTGGGCTCGCTGCGTTACGGATCCGGAATCGTGAACGTGGTGGCGGATGCTCGGCTCCAGCACGGGCCGGGCCTAGGCACCTTCGCCTTCGACGACGAGGGCGTGCCGGCGCAATGCTCGCCCATCATCCGCGACGGGCTGTTTACGGCGTACCTGATGTCGCGCGAGACGGCCGCCGCCATCGGCCAGCCGCGCTCGAATGGCGCGATGCGCGCCGATGGATGGGCGCGAATCCCGCTGGTTCGCATGACCAACATCAGCCTGCTGCCAGGAGAGCAGTCTCTCGGAGAGGTCTTCGACGGCGATGGAATTTACATGGAGACCAACCGCAGCTGGTCGATTGACGATCGTCGGTTGAACTTCCAGTTCGGTTGCGAAATCGGCTGGGAGATTCGCGGCGGGAAGCGCGTGCGCATGTTGAAGAACCCCAGCTATAGCGGCGTCACGCCGGAGTTCTGGAATTCCTGCGCGGCGATTGCAGACCGCCGTCACTGGACGCTCTGGGGCACGCCGAACTGCGGCAAGGGCCAGCCGGAACAGGTGATGGGAACGGGGCACGGTGCGAGCCCGGCCCGCTTCCGGCGCGTGAAGATCGGCTCGGCTTATGGGGGATGACGGGATGGCGGAATCGGAGCTGCTGACGCGGGCGCAATGCCGGGAGATCTTCGAGCGCGCCGAGCGGGCCGCACGCGCGGGCGGGGCCGAGGTCGAGATTCTGCTCGGCGTCAACTCGTTCGCGCTGACGCGTTTCGCCAACAACACCATCCACCAGAATGTCGCGGAGGAGCGGCGGTTCGCTTCCATACGGACCGTGCTCGGGCAGCGCACCGCGCGCGCCACCACCAACCGGTTCGACGAGGCATCGATTCGCGCCACGGTCGCACAGGCGCTGGAAATCACTCGCGCGCAGCAGGAGGATGCGGAGTTGCTGCCGCTGGCCGAGCCCGCACCGATCGACGAAGTGGATCATTTCTGTCCTTCGACCGCCGCCGCGACGCCGATGGAGCGCGCCTCGACGGTTGCAGAGGCCATCCGCATTGTCGAGAGCGCGTCGGGGACCGCGGCGGGCATCTTCTCGACGGGCGATTCCGTAGAGGCGGTTCTGAATTCGCGCGGCGTGTTCGGCTACTACTTCGACACGGGAGCTCAGTTCTCGATCACGGCGATGGGAGCGGACAGCTCGGGGTGGGCGAAGGCAAGCGCTCCGGATCGCGGCGCGTTCGATCCGCTGGCGCTGGCGCGGTCGGCAGCGCAGAAAGCCGCGCTCGGCGCCCATCCGCGCGATCTTCCGCCGGGACGATATACCGTGATACTCGAACCGTCGGCGGTCAGCGACCTGGTGGGGCAGATGTGCTTCGACTTCAGCGCAACGGCGGTACGCGATCAGCGCAGCTTCCTCACAGGGCGGCTCGGCACCAAACTGTTCGGCGATGGAATCAACATCAGCGACGATGTGTACCACCCGCTGCAATCCGGGGCGGCGTTCGATGGCGAGGGCGTGCCGCGGCGCCGGCTCAAGCTGGTGGAGAACGGCGTGGTGGGGCAACTGGCTCGCGGGCGGCCGGCGGCGGCGCGCGACGGAGTCGCGGCCACGGGGCACGGGTTCCCGGTGCCGAACGAAGAAGGCGAGGCGCCGCTCAATATCGTCATCGAGGGCGGCAGCCAGCGGCTCGAGGACATCGTCGCGTCAACTGAACGCGGCATTCTGGTGACTCGCTTCTGGTATATACGCGAGGTCGACCCGTATCAGAAGATCATGACGGGCATGACGCGGGACGGGACATTTCTCGTCGAGGGCGGGCGCATTGTTGGCGGCGTCAAGAATTTCCGGTTTAATGAGAGCCTGATTGAGCTGCTCAACAAGGTCGATGCGATGTCGCCGGCGGAGCGCGTGAGCGGCGAGGAGTCCTTCGACATGGTCGCGCCGGCCATGCGGGTACGGGATTTCAACTTCACGGAGACGACGGGGTTTTAGGGACCGCTCCCTGGCGGTCGCGGCTGGGTACCGGCGGGACTGATTCAGTCGAGCTTCAGCGATTGCACCTTGATGCTGTCGCCGGTGAGTTCGCCGACCACGGTGGCGCGCAGGTGGTCCTTCTTCTTCGTGGCCTTCAGTTCGGCGAGCGCCTGCCTGGTGCCGTCGGCGTCGAACTTGAGGAAGGTGCCGTCGGCGGTCAACAGGCCCATGCCGTCGGCGCCGCAATGAAGAGCGCACTCGATGGTGTGCGCGTCCGGGTTGGCCTTGATGCTGGCGGCGCACATCGCATCCACCAGCGTGACGTGGTTCCAGGTTTGGACGGCCGCTGCGAGCGGCATGGCCAGAGCAAGCAGAAGAGCAGCCAGGAGGATTCGCATGCTTCCAATGTGGCTGGAGAGAATCGGTAAGTCAAGACTGACTATTGACTTTCCCCTTTTATTCGCCCACAATGAGGCATGGCCATAACCCGGCGGCAGAAGCAGGTTCTGGACTTCATCGCGGGCTTCATCGAAGAGCACCGCTACAGCCCGAGTTACGAGGAGATTGCGCACGGGCTCGAGCTGGCCTCGCTGGCGACGGTGCACAAGCACATCGCGGCGCTGGAGTCGAAGCACTATCTCAAACGCGGCTTCAACCAGAGCCGCTCGCTCGACCTGACGCTGAAGTATTACCAGGAAGTGCGCCGGCAGCACCCGCCTGGATCGGGGAGTCTGGACGTGCCGCTGCTGGGCCGCATCGCGGCCGGCATGCCAGTGGAAGCGCTGGCCGGCACGGACCGGCTGGACCTCGCGGATTTCGCCAACCACGAGAAGGTCTATGCCCTCGAGGTGCGCGGCGATTCCATGATCGAGGACCACATCTGCAGCGGAGACCTAGTGCTGGTAGAGAGTTCCGAGCAGGCCCGCAACGGCGATATCGTGGTGGCCCTGATTCGGGGCAACGAGACGACGTTGAAGCGGTACTACAAGGAATCGGACACGCAAGCGCGGCTTCAGCCCGCGAACTCACAGATGAATCCCATCGTGGTGCCTTTGGCTGATCTAAGAATTCAAGGCCGCGTGCTGGCTGTGTTGCGCAAGTACGCGTAACGGCGTGCGCGACTAGGCGCTGATCTTGCGGCGGCTGTGGACTTCCTGCTCGGCGCGGGCCCAGTCCTGTTCGGGCGAGCCGCCCTGACAGCCACGGGCTTCCCAGTAAGAGAACGCGAGCTTTGCGATTTCGTCCTGCTTGGAAATCTGCACGGCCGGAGTTTCGACGGTTGGTGTTTCGAGGACAGCAGCGGGCTGCGGTTCGGATGACGCGGATACGGGCGGTTGCGTTACGCTGGCGCGCACGCTGCGGCGATGAGTTGCCGGCGCCGCGGCTCCCTCGGCAGAGATGATAGACCTAGCCTCATTGCGTTTTCTTGCCATTGTAAAGATTTCCCTCTTTCCCGAGTTGGGTTCTTGACTATTTTAGCAGAAGGCGCGGGGCAGCAGCCGCGGAATCGGCCGTTTCGGCACAAAAACTTTGGATCCGGGTCATAAAACATTCTCGGGCGGGATGTTTTGGCGGCCCTGGGGCGGCCCTGACGGGGCGCGGCTGTCAGCGGTCAGCTTTCAGCGATCAGGTGAGGCAAGAAAACGAACCCAGCGCCGAGACGAGTCTCGGCGCGGCAGGCTGAGAGCCTGCGCCACGGAACTGCATCCCTACACCGTCACTTCGGCGGGGGCGGGGGCCATTTCGTATTTGTACTTGCACTCGGGATTGGGGCACTGGGCGATGTGGCCCGACTTCGGCCATTTCTCGAGCAGATACTTGCTTCCGCATTTCGGACAGGGCTCGGCGAGGGGCTTCGCCCAGGCTACGAACTTACAGTCGGGGTAACGCGTGCAGCCGTAGAACGTCTTGCCGCGCTTGGAGCGCCGCTCGCTGATATCGCCCTCGCCGCACTCGGGGCATTTCACTCCGATTGTCTTCTGCTTGACGTATTTGCAGGACGGATAATTGCTGCAGGCGGTGAATTCTCCGAAACGGCCCGACTTCAGGACCATATTGTTGCCGCACTGAGGGCACTTCTCGTCGAGCGGTACGTCGGGCTTTCTCTCATCGCCGCCGATGCGCTTGGTGGTCTTGCAGTCCGGATATTGAGAGCACGCGAAGAACGTACCAAAACGGCCCTTCTTGAGGACCATCGGGCGACCACAGTTCTCGCAGAGTTCCTCTTCGCCCTTCTCCTTGAGATCCGCCTCGTCCAGGTCGGGAAGATCCACTGTCAGTTCGCGGGTGTACGTGCAAGCATCTTCTTTCCTCCGCGAAACCAGGGCAACGCCCTCAGCGGTGTCTTGCAGTTCGAAGTCGTAAAACTCGTTGACTCGCGGGTACCGGCCCGCGATCGACTTCAGGCGCGATTCGATCAGGTCGCGATTCTTCACTCTCTGCTCTGCGATGCTCGTCTGGAGCCCTTTCAAGAGGGCAAGCTGCCCCTTGCCGAGACGCCCGGCACCGGTCCAGGCGAGGCCGCCTTCACTCCACTCGATCGGCACGTCGGGATTCTTCGCTTGCAGTTTCTCCACCCTGGGCGCGAATTTCTTGCGAGCCCTTTCCTGCTGGCGGGCGATCTCCTTCTGCACTTTCTCCAGATCGGCTTCCACGCTTCGGGGGGAGAAATCGGGATATCCGGTGCAGGCGATGAAGCTGCCGTGCTTGCCCCACTTGATCACCAGGGGACGGCCGCAGTTCTCGCAGGTCAAGCCGGTTGGTTTCTCCATCCGCTTGATGTCGGTCATGTGCTCTTCTGCGTGGCTAAGGTCCGCGCTGAACTTCTGATAGAACTCGGCGATGGCGGCGCGCCAGTCGACCTTGCCTTCTTCGATGAGGTCGAGTTCCTCTTCCATGCGGGCGGTGTAGCTGATATCGAGGATGTCGTCGAAGGCTTCGACGAGCAGGTCCGTCACCACCATGCCGAGTTCGGTGGGCAGGAACTTGCCGGTCTCCTTCTTGACGTAGCCGCGGTCCTGGATGGTGGAGATGATGGAGGCGTATGTGGACGGGCGGCCCACGCCGTCGGCCTCGAGTTTCTTGACCAGCGTGGCTTCGTTGTAGCGCGGCGGCGGCTCGGTGAAGTGCTGTTCGGGCTCGATGGAGCGGAACTTCAGGACCTCTCCTTCGGTGACCAGGGGCAGCCGGTGTTTCAGCTCCTCGTCCTCGTCGTCCTTCTGATCCTTACCTTCTTCGTAGACCGCGAGGAACCCATCGAAACGCGGCACGGAACCGGTGGCCCGGAACAGATACTCGGCGCCGTCGGCGCCCTGGGCCGCGATGTCGATGGTGGTCTGGTCGAAGACCGCGGGCATCATCTGGGAGGCGACGAAGCGCATCCAGATCAGGCGGTACAGTTTGAGCTCGTCCTCCTGGAGCAGCTTCTCGAGCGACTCCGGAGTTCGGGTCACGTCGGTCGGGCGGACGGCTTCGTGCGCGTCCTGCGCTCCCTTTTTGCTCTTGTATATGTTGGGCGTTTCGGGAACGTACTGCGGTCCGAAGCGGCCTGCGATGAAAGTCCGCGCCTCGGCGAGCGCCTCGTCGGAGACGCGCGTGGAATCCGTGCGCATGTAGGTGATCAGGCCGGTAGGGCCTTCCTTGCCGACTTCCACGCCCTCGTAGAGGCGTTGCGCCAGGCCCATGGTGCGCTTGACGGAGAAGCGAAGTTTCCGCGCCGCCTCCTGCTGCAAGGTGGAGGTAATGAAAGACGGAACCGGATTGCGCTTTTTCTCGCGCGTGACGACCGACTTGACCCGGTACGGCCTGCCGGCCAGCTGCCCGATCAGCGCCTGGGCGGCAACTTCATCCGCAATCTCGATCGCTTCGTCGCTGCGCTTGATGAAGCGGGCCTTGAGCGGCGGCTGCACCGTCGCTTCGAGGTCCACGTCGATGGTCCAGTACTCGTGCTTCTGGAACGCCCGAACCTCGCGCTCACGCTCGACGACGAGGCGCACGGCCACCGACTGGACGCGTCCGGCCGAGAGACCCCGGCGAACCTTGTCCCACAGGAGCGGAGAGATCTTGTAGCCCACCAGGCGGTCCAGCACCCGCCGCGCCTGCTGCGCGTCCACCAGGTGCATGTCGACGTCCGTGGGATGCTCGAAGGCCCGCCGTATGGCGTTAGGCGTGATCTCGTTGAACATCACGCGGGCAATGCGCAAACGCCCATCCTTCTCTTCGAGCGCCTCCTTGAGGTGAAAGCAGATGGCTTCGCCTTCGCGGTCCGGGTCAGCCGCCAGGTAAACCGTGTCGGATTTCTTCGCGGCTGCTCTCAGCTCGGCGATCAGCTTCTCCTTGCCCTCGATGACGGCATACGTAGGCTCGAATCCGTGGTCGACGTCCACGGCCAGATCGGTCGGGGGCAGGTCCTTGACGTGGCCCAGGGAGAACTTCACGACAAAGTTCTTGCCCAGGTACTTGCCTATGGTTTTGGCCTTCGTCGGTGATTCGACGATGACGAGAGATGTTGGCATATCGACTTTTGAGTCCGTTTGGACCGTCTCGGGACACTCACCCTACCTATTGTTCCGCGGAGGGTGGCGTTCCCGAAGGTCTCACCACACTTTAACAAAGTTTCTGCCGGGAAGTTGCCGGATCGCTCCCAGCATCTCCAGCTCGAACAGGGCGGCGACGATTTCCGAGGCGGACGCTTCTTCGACCCGCGCCAGCAGATCGTCGATCTGGATCGGGGTCTCGATCTTTATTTGTTCCAATAGCTTACGAGCGATCGGATTGTCCGGCTGCTGAATGGTAGATGCACTTCCGGCGGGGCCGGTTTCAGGCACTCCGGCGGCGAACAGGCGGCCCTGGGCGCCGGCGGCCAGCTCGCGGCGGGCATCCGGGCCCAGTTCGACCACCACGTCATTCCAGTCCTGCACCAGCTTGCAGCCTTGCTTAATGAGCAGGTTGGGGCCCCAGCTCATCTTCGACATGATGCTGCCCGGGACGGCGAAGACTTCCCTGCCCTGTTCGAGCGCGAGACGAGCCGTGATGGAGGAGCCGCTGTACTGTGCGCCTTCGACCACGAGGACGCCGACACCCAGCCCGCTGATGACCCGATTGCGGATGGGGAAGTTCTGCGGGAATGCGGGCGCGCCCATGGGGAACTCGGAAATCATCAGACCGCGCGAGACGATCTCGGCGGCAAGTTTGCGGTTTTCGGAAGGATAAACGAGATCCACGCCGCAACCGAGGACGGCGACGGTGTTGCCCCCGGGGGTCAGAGCCGCACGGTGGGCGGCGGTGTCGATTCCACGGGCCATTCCGCTGACGATGGTCAGGCCGGCACGCGCCAGGTCGCCGGCGAGGCGCTCGGCCGCCGCCATGCCATAGGGCGTAGGGCGTCGCGTGCCGACGATTCCCAGCATTAGCGTGCCCAGCAATTCGACCCGCCCGCGAGCGAAGAACGCGAAGGGCGGGTCGAAGATCTCGCGGAGGGGCTGGGGATAGCGAGGGTCTCTCAGCGTGATGAGGTCCGCACCGCACTCACGCATCTTCTGTTGCTGGAGGACGGCTTCGTCGAAGGCGCAGCCGCTCGACACACTCTGCGCGACACCGCCGGCGACGCCGGCCGCTTCGAGCTCGCTGCGGGTGGCGGTGAGGATGGCCTGCGGTGTGCGGAAGCGCTCGAGCAGCCGGGAAGCGGTGCGCGCGCCCAGGCCGGGGACCATCTTCAGGGCCAGCCAGTTCAGCTCTTCTTCCTGGGTGAGGTTCGAGGTAAGGGTAGGCACTTTAATAAGTTGTGCGGGCAGGCAGGGCGGAATCTCAGGATCGGCTCCGCGACCGGGCAAATAATTTCTCTTGCGCCGCGCGTGGATCGGTGTAAAATCAACCCCAGCATATTTCAGAGGGGGTACCATGTTTCCTCCGGCAGTAATCGCACGAAGGGCGCTTGCCGTTTCTCTCGTGTTGGGCTCGGCTGTCCTGCTCAGCAGCACTGAAAGATCCTTAATCCTCAGAAGGGGCGGCCTCAGAGGCAAGGCCGACTTCGCCGACCAGGCGTTAGTCAGCTTCGTCCGCCCGGGCCTGGTGGTCAAGATCAGGGGCGCAAGCATCGCGGGGGACGGCACCATTCAGGTGCAGTTTACGGTGGCGGATCCGCAAGGCCTGCCGCTCGACCGCACGGGGGTGGGCACGCCGGGCCCGATCAGCACCAGCTTCATAGCGGCGTTCCTGCCGCAGGGCCAGAACGACTACACGGCTTACACCACGCGCGCGGCTAGCAGCACGGTCACGGGCATCACCACGCAGCAGCCCTCCGCCGATTCCGGGGGGACTTATGCGCAGACCGCCGATGGCCAGTACACTTACACCTTCCACACGAAGGCGCCCTCGGGCTTCGACGCCACGGCGACGCACACCATCGGAATGTACGCCAGCCGCGACCTGACGGAGTTCAGCCTGGGGACCAACTACGACGACGACGTCTTCAGCTTTGTGCCCAACGGCAGCCCTGTGACGGTAGTTCACGACGAGGTTCGCACCATCACCTGCAACAAATGCCACGACCCGCTGGCGGAGCACGGCGGTGCGCGGCGCAGCGTGCCTCTGTGCGTTCTGTGCCACCAGCCGCAAGCGATCGATCCCGACACGGGCAACCTGCTGGACATGAAGGTCTTCATCCACAAGATCCACATGGGATCGAGTCTGCCCAGCGTAAAGGCGGGCACGCCGTATCAGATTATCGGCTTCCAGAACTCGGTGAACGACTACTCGACCGTGGTGTTCCCGGCCGTGGCTCCGAACAATTGCACGTTCTGCCACGAGGGCGGGATCGTTCCGCCGCCGGTCTCGGGCCAGCCGGGACAGGGCGGCGTTATACCGCCACCCGGTGGAGCGGCCTGTGGCAGCGCCGGCAATCCGGGCTGCAATCCGGACCTGGCTGCCTGGCCCGCGGCGAAGGTCGACTACTGGACGACGCACCCCAGCCGCGCGGCTTGCGGCGCCTGCCACGACGACGTCAACTTCGCCACGGGCGCGAACCACGTCAATCTCCCGGAGATCGACGACACGCAGTGCGCCAGTTGCCACATCCTGCAGGGCGAGCTGCCGTTCGACGCCTCGATCGTGGGCGCCCATACGATCGCGCAGTTTACTCCGGGCTTGCCGGGCGTGGTCTTCTCGCTGGTGAGCGTTACCAATGGCGCGGCCGGGCAATCTCCGACCGTGACTTACACGATCGCCGATAAATCCGGTAACGTGCTTTTGCCCTCGCAGATGAACTTCCTGAACCTGGTCCTGGCGGGGCCGACTTCCGACTACCAGACGTTGATCTCGGAAAGCGCGCTCAAGACTTCAACGGGCCAGAGCGGCACCTATGCGTACACGTTCACGGGGAAGGTTCCCGCGGGCGCCACCGGGACGTACTCGATCGGGATCGAAGGGTACCGGAGCATCGTGATCCTGCCGGGAACCGTGGTGCAGCAGACGGTTCGCGACGTGGGCTTCAACCAGGTGATCAATTTCTCGGTGGACGGTTCGCCGGTGGAGGCGCACCCGGTAGAGATTGCGCAGGCCAACTGCAACGCCTGCCATTTCGCGATTTCCGCGCATGGCACGATCCGGCAGAACGTGCAGTATTGCCTGTTGTGCCACAATCCGACCCAGACTGATGCGGCGCTGCGGCCGGCGAGCCAGGCTCCGCCACAGAGCATCGACTTGCCGGTGCTGATCCACCGGCTGCATTTCGGCGACTCGGGCAACGACGAGGCCGCGGCAGGGCCGGTACAATTCACCCCGTTCGTGATTTGGGGCTTTGGCGGGAGCGCCAACGACTTCAGCGGGGTCCGGTACCCGGGCGATTTGCGAGATTGCGCCAAGTGCCACGTCAACCAGTCGCAGGAGCTGCCGCTACCGCCAGGGCGCATCGCCGTGAACAATCCGCGGGACTACATCAACCCGACGCCGCCCATCACGGCGGCGTGCACGGCCTGTCACATAGGGGAGGACGCTTCGGCGCACGCCGCTACGCAGACAGACTCGAAGCTGGGCGAGGCTTGCGCGGTCTGTCACGGTCCCGACGGGGATTTCTCCGTGGATTCAGTGCACGCGCGGCCGCTGTAGGGAGGGCAGCGCGTCGCCCGTCGCTTGTCGCTCGTCGCACGGGCGGCGCGGGATATACTGGTTGTGATGACGGTTCAGCTCTCAGCCCATGGGCAGCAGCTGCTGGAAGCGGCACTTGCTCGGGGTCTGGGCCGCTCGCCCGAGGAAGTCATCGAACGGGCGCTTGAGGCAGCCGGCAGCGTGACTGCCACGGTCTCCGACGAAGAGCGGGCGCGGCGGCGTCAGGCGGTTGCGGGCGTCCTCGCTTTCCGCGAGAAGCACCATCTTGCTCTGGGGCCTGGCCTGCGCATACAAGACCTCGTTCACGAGGGCCACAAGTATTGAGCGGTCCGTTCGTTTTAGACGCCTCGATGGCTTTGAGTTGGGCCTTCGAGGATGAGTCCAGCGCGCTGACAGTGGCCGTCTTAAAATCCCTGGAGAACGTGCACGCGATGGCGCCCGCCCTGTGGCCGTTCGAAGTAGCGAACGTGTTGGCCGCCGCCGAACGCCGGGGCCGCATCAGCGCAGAGGCGCAATCGAGCATCGCCCCTCCGCTTGGCTTGCTCAATAGATCCTGCCACTGGTGCGGACTTACCGCCTCAGCGCTTACGATGCTGCCTACCTCGAGCTGGCAATCCGCGAAGGGTTGCCGCTGGCCTCGCTCGATGACGACCTCCGGCGCGCTGCCACGGCCGCTGGCGTGGTCATGGTCGAGCCGTAACTGCTGCCCCGCTCTGGTATCCTGAGATCGAGCTTCACACCTTGAAAGTCGGCTTTGTCAGTCTGGGCTGCCCCAAGAATCTGGTGGACACCGAAGTCATGATGGGGCAACTCGCCTCTCAGGGCTGCGAGCTGACACCGGATCCGCAGGACGCGGAAGTTATCGTCGTCAACACCTGCAGCTTCATCGACCCGGCCAAGAAGGAATCGATCGATACGATCCTTGAAATGGCCGCGTACAAAAAGACCGGCGGACTGAAGCGGCTGGTGGTGGCGGGGTGCCTGGTGGAGCGCTACCGGGACGAGATCCGGCGCAACATTCCGGAAGTGGACGCCGTGGTCGGCACCAACGAGCTGGAGGAAATCGTCGCGGCGTGTCAGGGAGCGGTAGTCGCGAATGGCGCCGAGCCGTACCTCTACCACGATCTGACACCGCGGGTGCTGGCGACGCCGCGACACTACGCGTACATCAAGATCGCCGAGGGCTGCGATCATCCCTGCTCGTTCTGCGTGATCCCGCAGTTTCGCGGAAAGTTTCGAAGCCGGCGGTTCGAGTCCGTGGTGGCCGAGGCTACGAAGCTGTTCGCCTCCGGCGTGCGCGAGATCAACCTCATCGGACAGGACACCACCTGCTATGGCGAGGACCTCGGCCTGGCGGACGGACTGCCCTTGCTACTCGCGCGGCTGGCCGGTATCGAGACGCCCTGGGAGAAGTGGGTGCGGTTTCTGTACGCCTATCCGAACAAGGTCACGCAGAAACTGCTGGACACGATCGCGGAGCATGCCGCGCTGGCGAAGTACATCGACATGCCGCTACAGCACTCCAGCCGCGAGGTGCTCAAGCGGATGCGGCGCGGCGGCTCGGGCGAGATCTTCCTGAAGCTTGTCGAGCGGATGCGCCGGACGATCCCCGGCGTCGCGATTCGCACCAGCATGATCGTGGGCTTCCCAGGCGAAACCGCCGCGGATTTCGACGAGCTGTGCGAGTTTGTCGAAGCGGCGCGGTTCGATCGGCTCGGCGTCTTCTCGTACTCCGACGAAGAAACCAGCCGGAGCTACGATCTGGACGGCAAGGTGGACGCGAGGACGATCTACAACCGCAGGCGGCGGCTGATGGCCATCCAGCGCAAGGTCTCGCGCGCGCGGAACCGCACGTTGCGCGGCCGTGAGATTCCCGTTCTGGTCGAAGGGCCGTCGCAGGAGACCGATCTGCTGTGGCAGGCGCGCATGAGCACGCAGGCGCCCGAGATCGACGGCGTGTGCCTGGTGAACGACGTGGAGGGCGCGGCGCCGGCGCGCGGCCAGATGCGCTTGCTGCGCGTCACCGAGACTCAGGACTACGACGTTGTCGGCACGCTGCTACCATCGACCGAGGAGGCGCCGCGGCCCGCTGCGGCGAACCCGTTCGCGATCCTATGAAATGCCCGATCTGCAAGAAAGGTGTCGAGCCTGGCGGCCCGTATGTGCCGTTTTGCAGCGACCGCTGCAGGCTCTTCGATCTGGCCAACTGGGCCGATGGGACGTACCGCGTTCCGGCAACCGACGAACCGGATCCCGAGGACGAGGTCGAAGACCGTGAAGCCTGAGCGCGGGGGCGGGCTGGCGATGGTCGTCGCGACGTGGTTCGGCTGCGGACTGGCTCCCTTCGCTCCGGGAACGTTCGGCTCGCTCGGCGCGCTGGTGCCCGCGATCCTGCTGGCACGCGCGGGCTGGCGGCCGCTCTACTTCATGGCGCTGGCGGTGGCGGCGCTGCCGCTGGCCGTGTGGTCGGCCGACCGGACGGCGAAGCGACTCGGCAAAAAGGACCCCCAACTGGTGGTGATCGACGAAGTGGTGGGGCAGTGGATCGCACTCGGCGGCGCGGCCTCTCTGGGGCGCTGGCCGGTGTGGGTAGCGGCCTTCGCGCTGTTCCGCGTGATGGATATCTGGAAGCCGGCTCCGGTCCGCCAACTGGAGAGGCTGCCGGGCGGCTACGGCATTGTGGCCGATGACGTGATGGCGGGAATTTACGCTGCGCTTGTTTTATGGGCGGCGGGATGCTTCAATCTTTATTGAGATGGCGAATCGCAAGGACGGTGATGTGAGACCGCAGATCGCGAAGGTCACCCCGGTCGCCGCTATTGCCGGCGGCGAGTTTCAGATCCGTGGGAAGTGCTTCGCCAAGTCCGCGCGCCCGCGCGTGTTTTTCGGAGAGGTTGATGCGCCCGTGGTCATCGGCTCGGATTCGTTCGTGATCGCCCGCGTGCCGGAGACCGCTTCGGTGGGCGAGCTGATCATACGGAACGGCGAAGAGGCGAGCCAGGCCTGGACCTGCGAGATCGGCATACAGATCGTGGACGGGATTCACCCGGTGGCGAACCCGGCGGTTGACGCGGCCGGGAACATTTTCACCACGCTCAGCGGCTCACGCGGACAGAAGACGCCGGCCTCGGTCTACAAGACCGACCTGAACTACAACACCAAGCCGTTCCTGACCGATGTGATGAACGCCACGTCGCTGGCTTTCGACCGCGAGGGGTTCCTGTACATTTCGAGCCGCTACGACGGCATCGTGTACCAGGTGACGCCGGCGGGCTCGATGTCGGTCTACGTGGAGGGCATGGGCGTCGCCACAGGCATCGCGTTCGACCCCGACGAGAACCTCTACGTCGGCGACCGCCAGGGCACCATCTTCAAGATCAGCCGGTCGCGCCAGATTTACGTGTTCGCCACGGTCGAGCCGTCGATAGCGGCGTACCACCTGGCCTTCGGGCCGGACCATCACTTGTACGTCACCGGGCCCACTACGTCGAGCTTCGATTCGGTTTATCGCGTGGCTCCGACGGGCGACGTCGATACGTTCTACCGCGGGCTGGGGCGCCCTCAAGGGATGGCCTTCGACGCCGAGGGCCGGCTTTACGTAGCGGCTTCGCTCGGCGGGCGGCGCGGGGTGGTGCGCATCGGCGCCGATCGCCAGCCGGAGTTGTTCCTTTCAGGGCCCAACATCGTGGGGCTGGCGTTCACGCCATCGCGCTCTATCGTGGTCGCCACCAACGGCGTTCTCTACCGCGTGGACGCGGGCATCATGGGCCGGCCGCTGCCATGACGGCTGTCATGGCAGCGGTCGGCAGCTGTCAGCTATCAGCTGTCAGCTATCAGCTAACGACATGAACGCTGAGATTATCGCCGTTGGGTCCGAACTGCTGACACCCCAGCGTCAGGACACCAATTCGCTGTACCTCACGGATCAGCTGAACGCTCTCGGGGTGGAGGTCGTGGCTAAGCTGATTGTCGGCGACGACCGGGGGCGGCTGGCGGCGGCGATCCGCTCGGCGCTGGCGCGATCTGAAATCCTGGTCCTGACGGGGGGGCTGGGGCCGACTGAGGACGACGTCACTCGGGACGCGGTCGCGCAGGCGCTGGGGCGGGAGCAGGTGTTCCACCAGGAGATCTGCGACGCGATCGAGCAGCGGTTCGCTCGCCGGCGACGCGGGCCTATGCCGGAGATCAACCGGCGACAGGCCTATGTACTGGCGGGCGCCGGGGTGCTTCCGAACCCTAACGGCACGGCACCGGGTCAGTGGATCGACGCCGAGGGCCGCGTGGTGATGATGCTTCCCGGTCCGCCGAGCGAGATGAAGCCGATGTTCACGGCGGAGTGCCTGCCCCGGCTCGAGCGCGTGCTGCCGCCGCAGGTCATACGCACCCGCTTCTTCCGCATCGCGAATATGGCTGAGTCGGCGGTTGACCAGCGCATCGCCCCGGTGTATACGCGCTACGCCAACCCGGTCACTACGATTCTGGCGGCGGCGGGCGATATCCAGGTGCACCTGCGCGCACGTGCGGCCACGTCAGAGGAGGCCGAGCGGCTGCTGGACGAGGTGGCTCCCCAGATCGAGTCGCTGATGGGGGAGCGCATTTACTCGCGCAACGGCGATCCGCTCGAAGCGGTTGTCGGCCGGCGGCTGCGCGAGCGCGGCGAGAGTGTGAGCGTGGTCGAGAGCTGCACGGGCGGGATGCTCGCGGAGCGGATCACGGCCGTTCCCGGCAGTTCGGATTACTTTGTGGGCGGCTTCCTGACCTATACGGACCGTATGAAGACAGCGCTCGTCGGGGTGAGCGAGGAGCTGCTGCGTGAGCACACGGCGGTGAGCGAGGAGGCGGCGCGGGAGATGGCACGGGGCGCGCGCGAGCGCACGGGCTCGACGTGGGCGCTTGCGGTCACCGGGGTTGCGGGCCCCGACGGCGGGACCGAGGCGACGCCGGTCGGGACGGTCATTGTCGGCGTGGCGGGGCCAGACGGCGTGACCACGCGGCGCGAGCCACTTCCGGGCGATCGGACGCTGGTGCGGACGCTGGCGACTCAACTGGCTTTGGACCTGCTCCGGCTGCGGTTGAGCTGAGGGGTCAAGGTCGCCGTACAATGAGCAGAGAGCGCCATGAACGTTCCTCGAGACCCGAAATGGAAGACTCGCCTCGTCGAGGGTAAATTCCCAGACCGAGCCTTTGACATCAAGTTTTGGCAAGAGCAAGGCGACGAAGCGATCTTCAAGGCCGCCTGGGAGATGGTGGAGCTGGCAGAGGAAGCCCGCTATGGCCGCAAGCCCGCACTACAGAGATCTGTTACAAAGCTTCAACGAGCATAAGGTCGAGTACTTGATCGTGGGTGGCTACGCGGTGATGAAGTATACCGAGCCGCGGTTCACGAAGGACCTGGACATCTGGATTGGCACTTCACCGGAGAACTCCACACGACTCTTTCGTGCGCTCGCCGGTTTCGGCGCGCCGTTGGAGCAGGACGGTGTGACGCCGGAGACGTTCACGAAACCGGACATCGTGTATCAGATCGGCGTGGCGCCAGTCCGCGTCGACATCCTGACGCGCATTACGGGTGTTGAGTTTTCGGACGCGTGGCCAAACCGGGTCGCCAGCACGTTCTTTGGTGTTCCGGTGTTCCTCATCTCGCTGGACGACCTGATCGCCAACAAGCGTGCGGCCGGACGCTCCCCTGACCTCGACGATCTGGAGCGCCTTCGGAACAAGACCGAAGAGTGAGACCTCGGCGCGGCGAGACTGTCTCGACCCCGACAATGCCTCGACACGAGTGTCGAGGCGGCAGGCAGGAGTGCCTGCGCCACGCCTAGGGCGTCGCAGGCGTCGGCTGCGGCTGGGCGGCGGGCGGGGTCCAGGGTTTGTTCACCCATTCCGTCACCCAATCGATGAAGGTCTTGTACCAGAGGACGCTGTTCTGCGGCTTCAGCACCCAGTGGCCCTCGTCGGGGTAGATCAGGAGCTTGGAGGGCACCTTCTGTTGCTGGAGCGAGGTGTAGAGCTGCAAGGACTGGGTGTAGGGGACGCGGAAATCGAGCTCGCCGCCGACCACCAGGGTCGGAGTGCGGAAGTCCCTGGCGTAGAAGCTGGGCGAGAACTTCGCATAGAGGTCGGGGTTGTCCCAGGGGGTTCCGCGGAACTCCCATAGCGGGAACCACAGCTCCTCGGTAGCTCCGAACTCACTGCGCAGGTCGAAGACTCCAGCGTGCGACACCAGGGCCTTGAAGCGCTGGGTGTGGCCCAGGATCCAATCGACCATATAGCCGCCGTAGGAACCGCCGGCGGCCGCCATTTTGTCTGGGTCGGCGTAGGGGAGCTTGGAGACGTAGTCAGCCACGGCCATGATGTCGTCGTAGGGTTTGCCGCCCCAATCCCCATTAATCTCATCGATGAATTTCTGCCCGTATCCGGTTGAGCCACGGGGATTTGGCATTACAACAACAAAGCCGGCTCCGGCAAACACCTGAGGGTTCCAGCGATAGCCCCACTCCTCGCCCCAGGCTCCTTGCGGGCCGCCGTGGATCAGGAAGAGCACGGGATAGCGCTTGGTCTGGTCGAAGGCCGGGGGCTTGAGGAGGAAGCTGTGCACGCGGACTCCGTCGGTGCTCTCGACCCAGAACTCCTCCAGCTTGGGCAGGGCAAAGCCGGCCAGCAGCGTGTCGTTGAAGTGCGTCAGGGGCCGGACGGCGCCACCGCTGGCGGCCGCGAAGATCTCCGACGGCACGGCGCCGGTCTGTTGGGTGAACACCACGGTTTTGGCGTCCGGGGTGAGTTGAACGTCGTCCACGAAGCTATCGCCGGAGAAGATGCTGCGGGCTCCGCCGCCACGCACCGGCACGGTCTGGAGGAGCTGCCGCCCGCGGTCCTCGGTGGTGAAGAAGAGCTGCGTCGAGTCGGGGGACCAGGTGAAACCGGTGACCCAGCGGTCCACTGCTTCGGTGAGGTTGGTGAGCTTTCCGCTGGCGCGATCTAGCACCATGAGCCGAAAGCGGTCGCTCTCGTAGCCGGACTTCGTTTGCGCGCGCCAGGCCAGGTACTTTCCGTCAGGCGAGTAGACGGGGGAATTGTCGGCGGCCGGGTTGGTGGTGATCTTGACGAGTCCCCCGCCCGCAATTGGGACCACCCACAGGTCCGAGTTCGTGCTGGCCGCAGGCTCCGGGTCCGTGTTCATGACGAAGCAGAGCTCGGAACCGTCGGACGAGATGGCGTAATCGTCCTGGCCGCCCAGGGAGAACGCTGGCGCATCGTGGTCGCCCGGAGTGAGATCCTTCGGAGCGCCGCCGCTGACCGGAACGACGAACAGGTGGGTGCGGCGCGCGCCGCGCCATTCGGTCCAGTGCCGGTAGAGGAGCGAGGTGTAGATGCGCGCGTGGACCTTCGAGGCCTTCTCGGCATCGAGCTTCTTCTTGTTGCAGGCGTCGTCGGGGCAGTCGGGATAGACGTCGCTGGTGAAGACCAGGTTCTTGCCGTCGGGCGAGTAGAGGACGCCGCCGGCGTCGGTCGCAAGCGAGGTCACCTGGCGCGTATTGGTCCCGTCGGGCGCCATGAGCCAGAGCTGAGCCGAGCCGCCGCGGTCCGAGACAAACGCGATGGACTTGGAATCGGGCGACCAGCGCGGGCGCTCGTTCATGGTTCCGGCGTTGGTGATCTTCGTGGGCGCGCCGCCGGCCAGCGGGACGGTGTAGATGCTGGTGGGCTTCGTGTTCGCGGCGAGATCGACCGATTGAACGGTGAAGGCCACGGTCTTGCCGTCAGGCGAAACCTGGGGATCGCTGACGCGGGCGAGCTTCATGAGCGCGTCGACGTCGAACGGCTTCTGCGCCAGGACAGGCGCAGCGAGTGCGAGGGCCAGGAGGACTAGCAGCATACACTGCATTCTATAGCGGACGGCACGCAGCCGTCAGCTTTCAGCTTTCAGGTGTCAGCCTTGAGCACCAGCGACCGCCGCCCGGCGTCAGGGCTTGGGGGGCATGGCTTGAAGGAGGCGTCTCTTCTCGGGCGTGTCGGCACAGCCGGCTAGGAAGCGCGCCAACCATCGTTTGCGGCGATTGGGCGGTCCGGTCGCGATTCGGTTCAGGTTGTCGAAGTTGTAGTGGAGGAAGTCGTCGTCGGAAAGGCTCGGGTCCCAACTCCAGTAGACGGCGTCGATCTCTTTCGCATTGGCAGAAGAGGGATCGATATTGAAATCGCCGTCTCCGGTACGCACATAGACGGCGTCGGTCGAGGTACTGCCGAGCTCAATCCGGATATCCTTGTCATCCTCGCACTCGTCAGTGTGGTATTGCACGCGGTAGCGGATTCGCAGTTTCTCCGTCGAGCCTTGTTCGAAGGAGTAAGGGTAGCCCCGAACCTCCCGGTTCACATAGCACGGAAACTCAACGCTACCCTCGCCGACATATCTAAAGGCCGCCTCAAAACGTTGCCGGCTCAGGTCGAAGCCCGATATCGCCTTCACGGTCAGTCCCGAACCGGAGAAAGCCTGCTCGCTGACTAGCAGGAACGGCTTGCCGCCGAGCGAAATGAGATGGTGCTCGGGGCGGAAGTACTTCACGTTGGGCTCGAAGGAGCCCGCGCAGCGCCACACGGGTTGGGTCGCTCGCGGGATGGCGCTCGCGTGGAAGCGTAGGAAGACGGCGCGGAAGTTGCCGTCCCAGTTCAGGCGCAGAATCGTCTGACGATTCGCGTCGCCGGGGACGACGATCAGCTGGGCCGAGCAGTCGTTGGGGTGATCGCATGATGGTGCGAAGACGCCATCGCCGATTTGGAGCGCGGCCCAGAGCTCGTTCCATTTGAACTGGTCATGGGTATCGACAAAGCGCTTGATCGCGTATGGGGATCGGGCCGCCGCTCGCAACGCGGAGTCCGTGTCGGCGTCCTGAGGGCGGGCCCCTGCTGCACAGGCTATCGAGAGCGCGGGTAGACACGCCAGCTTACGGGCGAGAAGCATCACGGGGCATTCTATCCGAAGCTGACGGCTGACCGCTGATGGCTGATGGCTCGCTCGCCGTGCTAGCATGGTCGTTTCACTGGACATCAATGATTCGTGCCTATCGCGGCACACTGCCCAGGATTGCCGCATCCGCTTACATCGACCCCAGCGCCCAGATCATCGGCGATGTCGTGATCGGGGAGCGGGCCAGCGTCTGGCCGAACGTGACCATACGCGGCGATGTCAATTACGTCCGCATTGGGGATGAAACGAACGTGCAGGACAACTCCTGTCTCCATGTCGAGCGCGTGACCAACCCGCTGATCCTGGGGAACCGGGTCACGGTGGGCCACTCGGTGACGCTGCACGGCTGCGTGCTCGAGGACGGGTGCCTGATCGGGATGGGCGCGGTGGTGCTGAATGGCGCGCGCATCGGACGGGGCGCGATCGTGGGCGCGGGAGCTCTGGTGCCCGAGGGCATGGAAGTGCCGGCGGATACGGTGGCGATGGGTATGCCAGCCAAGGTCCGCCGGACTTTGACCGACGCCGAGCGCGAGCGCGTGGCGAGCGGCCCAGAGAACTACATCCGCCTGGCCGAGGAATACAAGGAAGAATCGAATTGATCCGAGCCGTCAAAGGTACGAGAGACCTGCTGCCGCCTTCTACAGAACTGTGGAACCGGGTGGAGGCGGAGACACGCCGCATCTTCGGGGCCTACAACTACCACGAAATCCGCACGCCTATCCTCGAGGAGACGCAGCTTTTCGCGCGCGGCGTGGGGGAAGAGACGGACATCGTCACGAAGGAGATGTACACCTTTGTGGACCGCGACGAGACCTCGCTGACGCTGCGACCGGAAAACACCGCGTCGGTGATTCGCGCCTATATCGAGCACCGCCTGGACCAGCGGCCGGGGGTGCAGAAGCTCTACTACATCGGGCCGATGTTCCGGCGCGAGCGCCCGCAGAAGGGGCGCTACCGGCAGTTTTACCAGATCGGCGCGGAGGCGATCGGGTCGGAATCGCCGTTCGTGGACGCGGAAGTGATCGAGATGGTAGTCGAGTTGCTGCAATCACTTGGAGTACAGGACTTCAAGCTGCTGCTGAATTCTGTGGGCGACGCCAAATGCCGCCCGGTTTTCCTGGCCCGGCTGCGCGAGGAGTTGGCCAAAGTTGCGCCCTCGATGTGCGCCGATTGCCAGCGCCGCGCCGAGACCAACCCGTTGCGGGTGCTTGACTGCAAGGTGCCCGAGGACCAGCCCATCATCGAAAAGCTGCCCTCGATTCTCGACCACCTCTGCCCGGATTGCAGCGCGCACTTCGAAGCCGTACGCCGGTATCTGAACGAGCGCGAGATCGCGTTTGAGGTGCGGCCGCGACTGGTGCGCGGGCTCGATTACTACATGCGGACGACGTTCGAGATCGTCCACGGGGCTCTGGGTGCGCAGAACTCGGTTCTGGGCGGCGGGCGCTACGACGGACTGGCGGAGTCGCTGGGGTCGAAGGTGCACGCGCCGGGGATCGGATTCTCGATCGGCGAGGACCGGCTGGTGATGTCGCTCGAGCAGGCCACGGGTGAGCCGGCGCCCCAGTTGGACCTGTTCATCGCTCCGCTGGGCGAGGCGGCCCTCAGCCACGCGGCTCTGCTGGCACGCGAACTGCGGCGGCTGGGGATCCAGGTCGAGATCGCTGCGGAAGGGCGGCTGAAGCGCGCGATGGAGCTGGCCAACAAGCTCGGCGCGCGGTGGGCCCTGATCGTCGGTGACAATGAGATTACGGCGGGGCTGTACGCTCTGAAGAACATGGCCAGCGGCGAGCAACAGAACGTCAGCCGCGAAGAATTGATCGCAAAGCTCACTAACTAAAATGGCGGATACCGTACCACTCGATTTTCTCGGCAACATGCGACGGACGCACACTTGCGGCCAACTGCGCGCGGCGGACGCGGGCCAGCGGGCCATCCTGATGGGATGGGTGTACCGGCGGCGCGACCTAGGCGGCGTTATCTTCATCCACCTGCGCGATCGCGACGGGGTCACGCAGATCGTCTTCCACGAAGACGGGGACGCGGCCGCTCACCAGAAGGCGGAGCTGCTGCGCTCGGAGTACGTCATCGCGGTGGAGGGAGTGGTGAAGCCTCGCACGGCCGACACCGTGAACGCCTCCATTGCGACGGGCGAAGTCGAACTGGTGGCTGAGAAGCTGTGGATCCTGAACGAATCGCGCACGCCGCCGTTCCCCATGGAAGAGGCGGTGGACGTGAGCGAGGATGCGCGGCTGAAGTACCGTTTTGTGGATTTGCGGCGGCCGCATATGCAGCGCAATATCATCCTGCGCTCGAAGATTGCTTTCGCCGTGCGCGAGTGCCTGACGGCGGCGGGGTTCCTGGAGATCGAGACTCCGTTTCTGACGCGCTCGACTCCGGAGGGCGCGCGCGATTACCTGGTGCCGAGCCGCGTGCAGCCGGGCTCGTTCTATGCCCTGCCCCAATCGCCGCAACTGCTGAAGCAGTTGCTGATGATCAGTGGCTTCGATAAATACTTTCAGATCGTGCGCTGCTTCCGCGACGAAGACCTGCGGGCCGACCGGCAACCCGAGTTCACGCAGATCGATATCGAGATGTCGTTCGTGCAGGAAGAACGGATCTTCGAGGTGGTGGAGCCGCTGATCCAGCGCGTCTGCGAAGTGGCCGAGTTCAAGATCGCATACCCGTTCCCGCGCCTCACGTGGGAACAGGCCATGTACAGCTACGGCACCGACAAGCCCGATCTGCGCTTGCCGCCATTCCACGCCGTCGGGGACTTATTCCCGAGCGCGGGGCTGACTCCAGAGGGCCTGCCGCTGGTGGCCATCGTTCTGCCGAAGGCCGGCGGCGCAAGCCGCAAGGAACGCGACGAGTTGAAGCAGTACGGCACTGAGCGCGGCCTGCGCGTCTACGACGACGCGAAGCGCCTGGAGCGCGATTATCCTGAGCCCATGAAGGCCGTGCGCGAGCGCTCCGGCGCCTCGGCGGACGATCTGCTGATTCTGGCATCCTGGGCGGGCACGCCGCAGGGCGAACGTCCCGAGATGACGGTGCTGAAGGCCTGCGGCCAATTGCGGCTCTACGCGGGCCAGCGGTACGCTGCCAAACACGGCCTGCTGGACAACCGCGACCTGCGGTTCCTGTGGGTG
>CAZBQQ010000013.1:7401-23405 GCA_964493965.1 uncultured Solibacteraceae bacterium | reverse complement strand
TGCTCGAGGCGCTCGAGTACGGCGCTCCTCCACACGGCGGCGTCGCGCTCGGCCTCGACCGGCTGGTGATGATCCTGGCGGGGGAGACGTCGATCCGCGACGTGATTCCCTTCCCCAAGACCGCGCGCGGAACCGACTTGATGTGCGACGCGCCGTCGCCGGTGCCGGAGCGGCAGTTGCGTGAGCTGGGCCTGGCGATTAAGAAATAGCGGTCAGCTATCAGCTGTCAGCTTTCAGCTTCGAATTAGCGAAAGAGCAAGAACCCGGCGTAGAAGAGGTTGTTGTCCAGGCCGGGATCTGTGTACGACGTGGCCGCGTTCGAGATATGGAGGAGTTTGTAGCCCAGCTCGAAGGCGTATTTGCGGTCTTTTGGATGCCATCGCACGCCCGCTCCGAGATCCACCAGGAAGTTCAAGCCGCTTGGGCTGCCGAAAGGAATGGGTTGAGTGGACGCGATGATGCCGCCATCGGTCTGAATGAACGGATAGACCCTTCTGATTCTGAGGAGTTCGAGCCTGAAGCCCAGGGGCGTGATTCCAAAGCCGTAGACTCTCCGGGTTGGCTGGTAGGCTGCGGGGGCCGGCTCAAGCACCACGGCGGCGGGCAGGATGCCCGGCGTGAAACTGATGGAGGCGCGCTTCCAGGCCCAGCAGCGATAGGAATAGCTGAAACCGGCCGCGACGAATCGGTCTCCCGAAGTCGTCCCGATGAGCGTGGTCGAAACGGGCGAGTATCCCGCGAAGAATTCGAACTCGTGGCGGTGCTCGCCCGGCAATGGATCCGATGTGCAGACGCCGGCGGTACAGACCGGCAGCGTCAAGGGAGCAAGGAGGAACGCGATGGCGCGGAGGCAATCGTTCGGCATAATCCTGGCTCATGCTATCACGCGCCGCTGGCGCGGCTTTGTGCGAAGATCAGGCTAGTGACGCTCCGGGAACAGCTCGCGATTCGGGATAGCCAGTGGGCAGCGTTTCACCGATGGGAGGCCGCCCAGCCCCTGCCCGAACGCGATCCAGCGGAGATCCTGGCCGATCTGGGCGCCATCTGGAACTGGCTGCCGCCCGAACTGCGCACCGAGGATCCCGACCCCGGCAAGCTGGGGATTCAGAAGATGCGCGCCGCCCTCGCTCAACTGCGCGTATGACACAACTCGAACGCGCGCTCGTCGAAGTCACGAGTATTCTGGACGAGCTTCGCGTTCCCTATATGCTGATCGGAGGGCTGGCAGTCTCCCTGTGGGGAGAGCCCAGGGCGACACTGGATGTCGACTTGTCGCTTTGGGTGGAGCCGGCCGACCTTGCCTCTACTGTGTCGGCTCTGTGCGCGCGGCTCGCCGCCCTGCCGAAGGATCCCCTCGCGTTCGCCGTGGAGACACGGGTCCTGCCCGTTTCGAGTTCCGAAGGCGTTCGCGTGGATCTGGTCTTTGCCGCACTGGATGCCGAAAAGCAGGCGATCGGCCGCGGGGTTCCCAAACAAGTCTGCGGCAAGCCCGTGATGGTCTGCTCTGTCGAGGATCTTGTGCTGATGAAGCTGATCTCGGAGCGCGAGAAGGACTGGGAAGACGCCCGGCGGCTACTCAGGCGCTTCCGCGGCACGATCGATCGCGCCTACCTGGAACCGCGGCTTACTCAACTGGCCGACGCGCTCGCGCGGCCGGGAATCGTCGATCTGTTCCAGCGGGAGACCCGCGGGTGACCGGAGCACGGGTCCGCTCGCTGACGCTCGCGATTCTGTGAAACCTCCGCAGCCTCGGTCCATCTAAGATGGGGAGGGGATCTCTTTGCGCTGGGCCGATCCAGGTCGCGTTTCCGTTCGCTGGCTGCGCCCCGCTCTGATCCTGCTTCTGCTGGTTTGCTTTGCGGGGCTTCAGACCGCCGCCGCGATTACCGTTCACTCCCACGACCACGGAAACGGAAGCACGGATGATTGCTGCGCGATCTGCCACGTGGGGCATCTGCCCGCAATTGAAGCGGCCCTTGCTCCCGAGGCGGCGCCAGTCACGATCGTCGAATGGCGGTCGTGGCGTGAGCAACCCGCGCTCGCCGGCGACCAAGGGCTCGTCCTCAACTTTTCCCGCGCGCCTCCCGCATAACTCTTCTCCTTTCCCACTGCGCAATCCCTAGCCGGATTTGTGCACCCAGCCACTTCAGATTGTTCTCGAAGGAGATTGCGTTATGTGTTTCCAGCAGTTGACTATATTGGCCGGGCTGGCGATGCTGGCCGGCAGCCCTCTACTGAGTCAGTCGATCGGCGGCGGCACCGTGGCCGGCAGCGTGAAGGACCCTTCCGGCGCGGTGATCGTCCGCGCCAAAGTTGTATTGCGGAATCCGGTGACAGGATACGAGCAGACAGCCACCACCGGCGCGGACGGCGCGTTCCGCTTCAACAATGTCCCTCTGAATCCGTATCAGCTCAGCGCCAGCTCCAGCGGATTCACGGCATCCGTCCAGCAGGTGGATGTGCACAGCTCGCTGCCTATGACGGTGGACATCTCGATGTCTGTGGCCGGGGCATCGACGACGGTGACGGTGGAGGCCTCTGGATCCCAGGTGGAGACCGACCCCTCGGCCCACGAAGACGTAGACCGCAGCAGCTTCCTGAAACTGCCCACCTTCGATCCCGGCGGCCAACTAAGCCAGGCGGTCACGTACAGCACGGGTGGCGTGGCGGCGGATGCCAATGGCTTTTTCCACCCGCTCGGGGACCATGCGCAGACCAGCTTCGTGATCGACGGGCAGCACGTGAGCGACCAGCAGAGCAAGACATTCTCGACCCAGATACCGGCGAATGCCATACAGTCGATGGAACTGATCACCGGCTCTCCGGACGCGCAGTACGGCGACAAGTCAAGCCTGGTGGTCAACGCGACCACCAGATCGGCGCTGGGCGCGACGAAGGCGTTCGGCAGCGTGGAATCCGGCTGGGGCTCTTTCGGAACCTGGAACAGCAGCGCCTCATTCGGCATCGGCGGTACGAACTGGGGGAACTTCATCGTGGTGAACGGAACCAGGTCGGGCCGCTTTCTGGATACGCCCGAGTTCCTGCCGATCCACGACGCCGGCAACAACGAGAGCATCTTCGACCGCCTCGACTGGCAGCCGGACGGCAAGGACTCGCTGCACCTGGATCTGTTGACCGCGCGCAACTGGTTCCAGGTGCCCAACAGTTTCGACCAGTTGTCGCAGGACCAGAAGCAGCGCGTGCTGACCTGGAACATCGCGCCTGGCTACCAGCACGTCTTCAATTCGCACACGCTGCTGACGGTGAATCCGTATGTTCGCCGCGATCAGGTGGACTATTACGCCAGCCAGAATCCGTTCGCCGACACGCCGATCACGGCGTCTCAATTGCGCTTCCTGACGAATTACGGCGTAAACGCCGACCTGGCCTATTCGCACGGGCGGCACGAGATCAAGATCGGAACGCAGATCCAGCGCACGCCGCTTTCGGAAAGCTTTCGGTTCGGCATCACCGATCCCAACTACAATCCGGTCTGCCTGGACGCGAGCGGGAACGCGCTGGCTCTGCCGGGCGTGACGAATCCGGCCGCCTGCGCCGGCGTCAACCCTGCCTATGTCGCCAATCCGAATCTTCAGCCGGGCATCGTGCCCTACGATCTGACGCGGGGCGGCTCGCTGTTCAACTTCCATGGGAGCCACACCATCGCTCAGTACGGGTTCTTCGTGACGGACAGCATCAAGCTGGGGCACTTCACCGTCGATGCCGGGCTACGGGACGATCAATACGATGGGCTGGTCACGGCCAACGGCATTCAGCCGCGCCTGGGGGTTTCGTACCTGGTTCCCAAGAGCAACACGGTGCTGCGGGTCGCCTACGCGCGGACGTTCGAGACGCCGTTCAACGAGAACCTCATCCTGTCGAGCGGCACGGGCGGCGGGGGCCTGGCGCAGAACGTCTTCGGATCCGTTTCGACGCCGATCAAACCGGGCGCGAGGAACCAGTTCAACACCGGGTTGCAGCAACAGTTGAGCCGCTGGCTGGTGGTCGATGCCGACTACTTCTGGAAGTACACCCAGAACGCGTACGATTTCAGCGTGCTGTTCAACACGCCGATCACCTTCCCCGTTTCGTGGAAGGAATCGAAGCTCGACGGAGTGACGGCGCGGCTGAGCACGATCAACATTCACGGGTTCCAGGCGTACATGACGCTGGGCCATACTCGGGCGCGGTATTTCCCGCCGGAGGTGGGCGGCCTGATCCCGCTCGGCGGCTTCCCGACCAGCGTATTCCGCATCGACCACGACCAGGCCTACCAGCAGACAGCGGTGCTGCGGTATCAACGTCCGCACGGCGCCGAATGGGTGGAGTTCACGTGGCGCTATGACAGCGGGCTGGTGGTGAGCGGCGTGCCGGACGTCGCCGCGGCGACTCAGCTCACGCCCTCGCAGCAGGTGGACATCGGCTTCGCGTGCAACGGAGTGGTGGCCACGCTTCAGAGTCCGATCACGAGTTGCAACGGCGCGGGGACTTCGACGTTGCTGACGCTGCCGCAAACCGGGACCGAGAACGACGACCACAATCCGGACCGCGTCAAGGCGCGCAACCTGTTCAACGCGGCGATCGGCACCGACAACCTCTTCCACAGAGAGCAGGGCGGCAAGGTGACGCTGCGCCTGGCGGTGGAGAACCTGACCAACACGGTGGCGCTTTACAACTTCCTGTCCACCTTCAGCGGGACGCACTTCGTTGCGCCGCGGAGCGTTCAGATGACTCTGGGGTATGTGTTCTAACGGGCTCGTCGCTCGTCGCCTGTCGCTCGTCGTGTCGTCGATCCGTCGGGAGTCTCCGGCTTCGCACCCAGGCGAATCCCGAGAGCGCAGCCCACGCATCGTCCGAACGATTCGACGAGCGACAGGCGACGGGCGACGAGCTTTTGGTACTATATCCCAAATGCTCACCAACGGTCGCGTTTACAATTTCAGCCCCGGTCCAGCCATGCTTCCGGAACCGGTCATGGTCAGGGTCAAGGAAGAATTCCTCAACTACGGCGGCCTTGGCGCTTCCGTCATCGAGATCAGCCACCGTGCGAAAGATTTCGTGGCCATCGTCGACGGCGCCACCAGTCTCTTTCGGGAGCTTACCGGCCTGCCTGCCGATTACAGCGTTCTGTTCGTCGCCGGAGGCGGCAGAATGCAGTTCTCGGCCGTGCCTCTGAACCTGATCGGGCGCTCGCCCTCGCGGAAAGCGCTGTACGTGGAGACGGGCGTTTTCGCGGCCAACGCCATCAAGGATGCCGCCCCGTACGGCGACATCAAGGTGCTGGCGAGCAGTCGCGACACGGGCTTCGACCGCATCCCCACGATCGATCCCGCGGCGATTGACCAGGACGCCTCCTACGTACACATCACCACGAACAACACGGTCTATGGCTCGCGCTGGAACACGTTCCCGGAGACGGGCGCGGTGCCGCTGGTGGGAGACCAGACCTCGGAGATCCTCTCGCGGGTGATCGATTTTTCGCGGTTCGGCGTGGTTTATGCCGGGCTGCAGAAGAATCTGGGCCCGTCGGGAAGCGCGCTGGTGGTCATCCGCAAGGACCTGCTCGGGCAGGCGCTGCCGGTCACACCGCTGCTGCTCAACTACGCCAGCGTGGACAAGGGGAACTCGCTGGTGAACACGCCGAGCACGTTCAATATTTACGTGACGTGGCTGGTTCTGCAGTGGCTGAAGGAGCAGGGCGGAGTGGCGGCGATCGAGGCCGTGAACGAAAAGAAGGCCAAGACGGTTTACGACGTCATCGACGCATCGAGCTTCTACAAGGGCGTCGTTCAGCCGGAGCACCGCTCCAGGATGAACGTCACGTTCCACCTGCCCAACGAGGAGTTGCTCGGACTGTTCCTGAAGGGCGCGGGCAAAGCAGGGCTGTCGTCGCTCAAGGGCTACCGGGACGTGGGCGGCGTGCGCGCGTCCATCTACAACGCCATGCCGCTCGAGGGCGCGCAGGCGCTGGCCGCCTACATGAAGGAGTTCGAGCGGACGAACGGCTAGGCCAAGGAGCGGCCCCGCGCTGAGCGGCGGCCGAGCAGCCATTGAACCAGGCGCGTGGTCCCGATCAGGAAGAGCGGGCCGACGCTGTAGCCGATCGGGATGATCCACCAGCCGAGCAGCTCTCGCGCGCCGTGCCAGTCCGGGCTGATGTAGCCCAGCGAGAACGCGGGGGGATCGAGCCACAGCCCGACGTGATTCCAGAAGAACGGCTTCAGCAGGGCGCAGGCCAGGAAGGCGAGGCCGAACGAGTAGCCGAACAGCAGCACCAGGAAGACGAGGAATCCGCGTAGTCCGGTGAGCGCCCATTGAAACGTTGCGTGCAGCAACGCGGAGGGCGCCGCCGAGACGCTGGCGCGGGCCATCAGGCGCTCACGCTGGAACGATTCCGCCAGCTTCTCCGGGGTGCCGAGTGCGGCGATCGTTTCGGCCACGATTTCGGCCTGGCCGGATGAGGCGTCCGAGAGGCGCTCCTCGATGTGGTTGCGGATGTCGGATAGGATCTCGGATTTCTCGGCATCCGGCATCGGGCCGAGCGCCGTTCTGAGGCGCAACAAGTAACGTTCGATTTGCGAGCGGGAATCAGTTTGCGTCGCCATGGTGTTTTCCTTTCGTGCGGAGCGCGGAGACGATCTCGTCCATCTGCGCGGAGAAGTCAGTCCACGCCGCGGCCATCTCCTTGGCCTTGGCGCGGCCTGGCGCGGTGAGCGTGTAGTATTTGCGTGGGTGGCCGGTGCCCGCGTCCTGCCACTCGGAGGTGACGAGGCCGTCGATGCGGAGCCGGTTCAGGATGGGGTAGAGCGTGCCCTCGGCCACCTCCATTCCGCCGCGGCTCAGCAGGGCGCGGAGGATGGCGAGGCCGTAAAGCGGCTGGGCCCACAGGCTGGCGAGGATAGCGAGTTCGAGGCAGCCTTTGCGAAGCTGCGCGTCCCAGTTGTCCGGGGTGGGTGGGTTGGGTGCTTGGCTCTTGTTTGCCATATACATTGTACTGCTATGTATAGTGTCAGGCATGTTAGTGGGTTTGTCAAGGGGTATTTGCCGACTGAGGTCGGGGTTGCCCGCGCAGTAGCTTATAGGCTACTATTGCTCGTGGACCAGATCGAACTCCTCCTGTTTGGAAGGGCCGCTCGACTCCGTTCCTGGGGTGGCTTGCCTCGCTAAACGACAAGCGGACCGTTGGCGTCGTACGCGCACGACTGAACCGGATCCGGCTGGGCAACTTCGGCGACTGCAAATCCGTCGGCGCCGGTGTTGAAGAGCTGCGGATCGATTTCGGCCCAGGCTACCGCGTCTACTAATGGCCGGGACAGTGCGGTGGTCGTGGTCTTGCTTGGTGGCGGCCGCAAGAAGACGCAGGCCAGGGATATCGTCATGGCACAACAGCGTTGGAAGGAGTACTTGGATGCCAAAGCCGAAGATTAGCACCGAACCCTACCGCGAGAACCGCATGGAGTCCCTTCGGAATCCGGACGATGCGGCTCAGTATCTCAACGCCAGCCTCGAGGACAAGGACGCACGCGTGTTTCTCATGGCCTTGCGGGATGTCGCGGATGCCATGGGCGGCGTGAGAGCCTTGTCGCGCGAAGCGCGCCTGAACCGGGAGAGCCTCTATCGCATGCTCTCGAAGTCCGGCAATCCATCCCTTGAAAGCCTGGCAGCGGTGTTGAGTGCTTGCGGCCTGCGCCTGGCCGTTCAGTCAACTGCTCCCCGCCGCGGGAAACGCCGCGTCGCCTGACGGCGCGTCTTCCTGCCAGGGCTACGCCATCTTTCGCAGCACGCTTTCCACCACCTCGGGGTACTCGCGCATCACGGCCAGTAGGATTCGGGCGGGGGCGAAGCCGGACTTCGCCGCGAACTGAGATTGGCTGAGGCGCAGACACAGATGGATCTGCTTGACGTCGACGACCTGAACCATGACGGCATTCGCGCGGACGGCAACCTTCTCACTCTTCGCGTAGGCTAACGCTTCCCCCATGCTCTTCACGAGCTCGCGTCCGAACGCTGTCTCCCCTGCCCGGCGACGGCGCACGGGCGGCTTAGTTTCCTTTTCGTTCTCACCGTCGTTTCCTCTCCAGGTACTCTCGCTGTATCGCGTCGGCGATTTGAGGAGAACTAAATCACAGCGAAACCCTCCTGGCGTTGCGTCTTCGAATCACCCCGCGCGTGATCCTTCGCATAAAGTTCACACTGGGCCAGAGAATGAAGCGAATGAAGGGCACGAGGTACCAATATCGTTTGCGGGCGTAGGAACGCAGTAGGCGCGTCGATTCTTCCCGTCTTCCCCTTCCCGACGGCCGCGGCGTTGGTGAGAACCACGGACTCGAGGCCCGACACGCAGTGCTTTGGCAAGCTCGAAACAAGCTCCTCAATTGTGGCGTGAGCGTACGTTGGTGCTCGATAGTCCTTGTAGTTCTCGTAGATAGGAATCATCAATGGGCCGTACTGCGCGGTCGTTCCACACTTATATCACGGCGGCCGGCCCCGGAACCTCGCTACCCTACTTGGGTGCGTACAGGTCGATCACCCTCTCGATCGCCCTTCGGCAGACGGAGCAGAAGCCGACCGGGTCGCGGGTGAACATGGTGCAGTCGGTCTGCGGACGGTAGAAGCCGCGGGCTTCGTAGTTGGCGCCTTCGAAGGCTCCGGTCTTGCCGGCGTAGTCCGGGCCGTCGAGGAGCTTCTGGTCCAGGCCCATCTCCTCGCGGAACAGCGCCTCGATTTCCGTTTCGGGATGGTGCTGGGCGCGTAGCTCGCGGCGGCGGGCCTGGATGCGCTGCTGCTCGGACTCGAACTCCTGCTTCATCCACGGCGTCGGCAGAGCCGTGCCGGACGTGATCAGGTCCGCCCACTTGGCGGCTTTGGGATCGGCGGTGACGTTGGGCTCCCATGGTTCCAGCCGCTCTGTCGAACTGTTATACGACACGTCGGAGGTGTAGTACTCGTCGGCGAGCCCGGCGAAGTGGTGGCCGAACTCATGGACGAAAACGTAGGGCGTCCACTCGCTGTCGGCGGACACGGTGGCGTAGAGGTTGAAGATTCCCCCTCCCCCGTACTCGCGGCTGTTGGTGATGATCTCGATGAACTCGTAGGGCGCCGCCGATGCCAGTTCGCGCAGGCGCTTGTTGTCGAAGGTCAGAATGTAGCGCTCCGAGCCGAAGGCGTCGTAGCTGGTGCGGAGGGGCGAATGCCGCCAGCGGCCGTCGGAGGGGCGCGAGATGCCGCTCTCCTCCGCGGGCGTGTCGATGGCCCAGACGTTGAAGTCGCCACGATGTTCCTTGAACGGCGATGCTGCAAACAGCAGCTCGGTGAGTCGCCGGGCATCGTTGTGCCACTTCTCCATTTCGGCGGCGGTGTAGCCGTCGCCCATGAGCAGAAGGTCGACCTTGTCCCTGGGCTCGCCGTTCTTCATGACCGACCAGACGTGGACTCCGGCGGGCGGGCCGGCACGATCGATGGTGTTCGATGCCGGATCCACCGTCACCGTCCAAACCTGGCGGAAGGCGTTCTGGCGGTCGCGCTTCTTGAGCACGATTTCAACGGGAGCCGCGGGGGCCGGAAAGCGGAGTGACTCCGAGAATGCGCGACGCTCGCGGCCGGCTTCGGGCGTCAGCTCCCACTCGCCGAAGACGCTGGCGAAGCCGCGGGAATAGAGCAGCCGTTTGGTCTTGGCGTCGATCACCTCGAAGTAGTACTTGCCCAGGTTGGTGTGGTCGATCAGGCGGTCGGGAGAGCCCGGCCAATCGCCTTCGAGCGCGAGGCCGTCCATGGCGAACTGCTCTTCGGTGGCGGTCCCGGTGTGAATGTAGTCGAGCCGCAGGGTGCGCGGCGCGGCCGTTAGGGCGGCCGCCAGCGCCAGGGCGAGAGAGATCAAGTTGCACCTCCGGAAACAGCAGGTTAGCGCAAAACGGAGGAGTCAGGAGGCAGGAGACAGGAGACAGGAGGCGGGGGCACAAGAATTGCGTCCTCCGGGGGCACCGTTTCGTATCTATCCTATGAAAGGTGATGGCAGCAGCCTCCAACATGGCGATGGGACCCGAACCGCTCCCGGATTTCGCCTCGTTGGTGAGGGCGCATCAGGCCATGGTGTTCAGCATCGCTTTGCACTACGTGCGGGACCGTTCGTCGGCCGAGGAACTGGCACAGGACGTCTTCCTGCAGCTTCACCAGAGCATGGCGGACATGCAGTCGGCTGAGCACGCGGCGCGGTGGCTGCGGAAGGTCGCGGTCCACCGGTCGATCGATCATGCGCGCCGGAGCAGGTACCGGCCGCAGGTGGGCCTGGAGGACGCTCCGGAGCCGGTCACCCCGGCAGCGCCGGGCGATCCGATGCTTTCCGAACGGCTGCGGCGGTTGGTTGCGTCGCTTCCCGAGAAGCCGCGCGCGGTGATGGTTCTCCGCTACCAGGACGACCTGGATCCGGAGGAGATCGCGGCGACGCTGGGAATGCCGGTGCGGACGGTGAAGAGTCACTTGCAGCGGTCGCTCGCGATGTTGCGAGAGAAAGCGGGCCGGGCTTTCCTGCCGGCCGCCGGCCGCCAGAACCTTTCGAGAGAGATGGGAGAAGTGGAATGAGCCGCTTGGATGATGCACTGCGCGAGGCGTTTCGAAGCCAGGACCCGGGCCCCGATTTCACGGCCCGCGTGCTGACCGCGGCCGCCGGCGCGAGGCCGAAGGAGAAGGGGAATTGGTGGGGGGCGCTGGGTCTACGCTGGGCGATGGCGGCGGCGCTGGCGTGCGTCCTGCTGGTGGGCGGTAGCATCGAGTACCGCCGCGAGCAGGAGGAGCGGCAGGGGCTGCTGGCGAAGCAACAGCTCGTGCTGGCGCTCCATATCGCAGGCTCCAAGCTCAACCATGCGCGCGATCGGGTTCAGCAGCTCAATGCAGGTGACTAAGGTGGTCAAGGAGGCTCCATGAAATACGCACTGGTACTGTTTTTCGCAATCGGTCCGTTGTTGGCGCAGGACGTGAAGATGCCCGCCGACCTCGATAAACTGGCCGCCAAGGCGTCCGAGGTGGTGGACGTCTCGCTCGACGGCGCGATGCTGCGCCTGGCGGGCCGCTTCCTGTCGAATAACGATCCGGACGAAGCCAAGGTCAAGAGCATCGTCGCGGGCCTGAGGGGCATCTACGTGAAGTCCTTCGAGTTCGAAAAGGAAGGCGAGTACTCGCCTTCGGAGCTCGACGAGATCCGGCACCAGCTCCGCGGGCCTGGCTGGTCGCGTATGGTCGGCGTCACGAGCAAGAAGGGCGGCGACAACGCCGAGATCTATATGAAGCTCGACAACGACCATATCGGCGGGCTGGTTGTTCTGTGCGCCGAGCCGAAAGAACTGACGGTGGTGGACATCGTCGGCAACATCAGCCTCGACGATCTGAGCGCGCTGGGCGGGCACTTCGGCGTTCCCGATATCGACACGAGCAAGGAACACAAAAAGGCTACCAAGGAGTAGGTCATGAGAACGCTTCTGGTGGTTGTGCTTCTGGGAGCGCTCGCGGCCACGCCGATAGCGGCGGGCGATTCGGACTTCCACGCCATCGTTCGCGGCGTGGAATCCGGATACGGCGTGCACCGCGTACACATTCCGCTGTTCGGGCTGGCGCGCTTCGCCCTCAAGATCGCCCAGCCCGAGGGCGTCAAGGACTTCGACATGGCGATTTTCGAGACTCCCGACGGCGCGCCGCGCGACCTCGACCGGTTCGATGGCATCATGCGGCGGGTGGGGGGCGGGCATTGGAGTCCACTGATCCACGTCCGCTCGCGGCGCGATGGCGAGTGGGTCTATATCTACGCCAGGCCGGAGGGCGGGAATGACTGGCGGATGCTTGTCGCCACGTTCGGGCGGGGCGAGGCCGTGCTCCTGGAAGCGCAGGTGAACCCTGAGTTCCTGGCCAACGCGCTCGAGGATCCGGAGCACGCCGGCCACGTGTTCAACGGCCCTCGAGACGATTCCTCTCGAAACGAACCGTGATGCTGCGTTACGCGCTCGTCCTTGCCATCGCGGCGGTTGCGGCAGGCCAGGAGCCGGAAACCGCCGACGCCATTATGGCCAAGGTGGCCGCCAGCCAGGAAGCCCGCTCTCACTCGCGATGGTGTTCCGTGTTCCAACAGACGGTGCTGGTTCGCCTACGGCGGGCCAACCACAAGCTGAGCCGCGAGGAGCGCAGCGAGTTCACCGTGACATCCTGCGCCAAGGGGTTCGAGAAGAAGCTCACGCACTTCACAGGCAAATATGCGGGCAAGGATGGGATGGTCGCATACGATCATCCGCACTACCAGTACAAAGGCCTGGACGAAGATGGCCTCTTGGCCTCGGAGCTCGCCGACGGCTTTACCAACGACCCGAAGTCCCGCGATGGAATTGGGAAGGATCTTTTCCCGCTGACTGCCGACGAGCAGAAGAAGTACGAATTCAACCTGACCGGGAAAGAAACGCTTCACGGCCGGGATGTTTTTCGCCTCTCGTTCTGTCCGAAGCCGCACACCGACAATGCCCCCTGGTGCGGCGAGGTCCTGGTGGACGCGGTGGAGTTTGAACCGGTGCTGATCACGACGCACCTGGCCCACAACCTGCCGTTCCTGGTGAGGACGCTCCTGGGCACCGATCTGAAGTATCTGGGTTTCAGCGTGGCGTACCAGCGCGCCGCTGAGGGCGCGTGGTTGCCGGTGAGCTACGGCGGCGAGTTCGAAGTGCGGGCCGTGTTCTTCTTCAAGCGCGGGATCTCGGTGTCGCTCGCCAACAGCGGCTTCAACCGTGTCGACGCGCGCAGCCAGATCCGATTCGGCCCGATCCTGCCCTGATCGGGCTCCGCTAGACTGATAGCAGAGATCCACTCGGAGGGCTATCTCCATGGCATCACCTGGGACAGAGCACGCCGGCGCCACGAACGCCGACGAACAAGCAATCCAGAACCTCGCCGCCGCTGTGGTGGAGGCCCTGAATCGGGCCGATACGCGCGCGTACGCGGCATACTTCCACGAAGAAGCCGACTACACCAGCGCGGTTGGCATGCAGGTGCGCGGGCGGGATGCGGTTCAAGCGCTGCACGATGCGGCGTTCACGGAGCCTCAGACACCGGACTGGCCGTCATTCCGCAATGCCGTGACCACGCTTCACAGCGTGCGGGTGCGGTTCGTCAGGCCGGATGTCGCGGTGGCAGACTTGCGCTGGTCGCAGAAGGGAGTGCTGGGACCCGATGGCCGCCCTTGGGAGAACCGGAGAGGTCTGATGAGCTGGACGGTGACGAAAGAGAACGGCAACTGGGTCGTGGTGGCCTCGCACAACATGCACGTGCCCGGCTGAGCGGGGCAACCGCTCCCTCGCGGTCGCGGCTCGGTACGATGACCCATTGTGACGCGGGCAAGTGGGTTTCGGGTTCCATTATGCCGTGTTAGCCGGAACCCCGGGCGCGCGGGCACCGTCCTGTTGGTGTAAGTCAGCTTACACTGGATGTTTACCATGTACTGTCGGATCGCTCTGCTGGTGTGGCTCTCGGCGCTGGGGCTCTGGGCCCAGACCGTCTGCCAGCCCACGCCCACTTACTCGCCCTGCGAGATCACCTTCGAGCTCTCGGCGGCGGAGATGACGGCGCATCCGCATCCGTACCGCACGGTGAATCTCGAGGCCGAGTTCCGTTCGGCCCGCTTCCGCACCTTCCGCATGCCGGCGTACTGGGACGGCGGCAACCGCATGGTGATCCGCTTCGCGCCGACCGAGGCGGGCCAGTGGACCTTCCGGACTTCGAGCAACGTCACGCGCTTCGATGGCGTCGAGGACCACTTCTTCGCCACCGCTTCGGACTCGCACGGTTTCCTACGCCCGGCCAACGTTCACCACTGGGCTTTCGTGGATGAGAACGTGCGCACGCCCCAGCTTTGGATGGGCGACACGCTTCTCCCGCTTCCCTACGTTGACCGCACTGTGTTCGAGCGGATCGTGGACGCGCGGGCCGCGCAGAAGTTCAACCACCTGCGAGGCATGGTTCTATCGGCGCCGGGGGCGGCGCAGCGGGCGCTAAAGGCCGGCGGCGAGCCGGACGCCGCGGTCTTCCGCGAGCTCGACGGCCGCATTCTCTACGCGAACCGCAAGGGCATGACGGCGGACCTGGTATTGGCCTGGACCACCGGCCAATGGGCCAGCCTGTTTCCCTCGTGGGAAGACCGCCGCCGGTTCCTGCGCTACCTGGTGGCGCGGTTCTCGGCCATGCAGGTGACCTGGCAACTGGCGGGCTCGTTTGAAGACGACGACAACGGGCGCGCGCTGCTCAAAGAAGTGGGGCAGGCGCTGAAGAGCCTCGATCCTTACCTGCACCCGCGCTCAACCGGTTCCTTACAGACGTCCTCGCCGCTCGCCGGCGACGAGTGGATGAACTTCATTTCGTACGGCGTCGCGGACGATCATCTCGGCTCCATCGAGCATCAGCTCTACCCGGCCGCGTGCGTGAACCTGAATCTCGGCGCCGAGAAGAGCGGAGCGGGCGCCCCGGATGCGGTGGACGCCGACACTTTCCGGCACAGGCTGTGGAACGCAAGTATGGACGGCCAGTATCCGACCTTTGCGAACACGGGCACCTCGGGCGCTGGCGGTCGCCCCGTGGATGCCGCCTCGGCGGACTCACCGGCCGCGAAGCAGATGGCCATCTGGTACGACTTCTTCGCCGGCACGCGCCACTGGGAGCTGGAGCCGTACTTCGAGCTGGACGGCGGCCGCGCGCTGGCGCTCGAACGTCCCGACGAGGAAGAGCTCGAAGGCATCGAGTACGTGGTCTACGTTGAGAAGCCCGGACCGGTCGAGGTGCTGGTGCAGAAGCGCGGCTATGACGTGGAATGGTTCAACCCGGTCAGCGGGCAGCGCATCCGGGAGAAGAAGCCGTTCAAGGGCGACCACTTCACCGGAGAGCCGCCGGACCGCCTGCACGACTGGGTGTTGCATCTGTTTCGCGAGGGGCGCATGGAGTCGATGCTGCGCTCCTATAAGTTCGATTCGCGGCCCATTATCATGCAGGAAATCGAGCAGGTGCCGCAGAAGGTGCCGTTCGAGATCGCCGAACCGGCGAGCGATTCGATCACGGTCTCGAAGCCCCCGAAATTCGCCGCCAAGATCACCCGCGAAACGCGCGCTACGCGCAGCATGATGTGGCTGTGGACGGGCGAGGTGGCGGCCCCTCAGCAGGGCTACAGGGTGCTGGGCACCGGCCTCGCAGGCACGTTTCACATCCCGGCCAATCTCACACCGAGCTACCCGGCGATGCTCACCGCCCGGCTTTACGGGATGAACGCGCACGGCAAGGTGTACTTGCTCTTACGGGTCTACCAAATCTCCCAGTGACGCCCAGAATCCTCGCTCTCGACACTACGACGGAGTTCGGCAGCATCGCGCTGGTCGAGGGCGGCGCGGTGGTCTGGGAGACTCCTCTGCATTCGAGCGAGGGCTTTGGGCAGATCGTGTTCGACCGCATCGCGACGATCTTCGAAGGCTCGGGCTGGAAGCTCGACCAGATCGACTGCTTCGCCGCCGCCTGCGGACCGGGATCGTTCACCGGCGTGCGTGTGGGCCTGGCGGCGGTGAAAGGACTGGCCGAAGCGCTGGGGCGGCGCGTGGTGGGCGTTTCGAATCTGGAAGCGATCGCCTGGCACGGGACCGCTGCCCTGCGGGGCGCCATCGCGGACGCCCGCCGTGGCCAGGTCTATGCAGCGGTCTACGATGCGAAGCTCGATCTGGTGTCGCCCGAAGTGGTGATGGCTTTCCCGGAGTGGCTGGCCGGGCTGCCCTCAGGCGAGATCGAACTGCTTTCGACGGATCCCGCGGCCTTCCTCCCGGCGCTGGCCGGAACGCGGTTTGAGAATAACGGGTTCCGCGAGGTGCCGCGCGCTCTGGCGGGTGCGATCGGGCGGATCGCCGAGGAACGGTTTCTGGCCGGGATGGCGGCTGACCCGGCGGCGCTCGACGCCAGTTACGTGCGGCGCTCGGACGCCGAACTGTTCTGGCGGGAGTAGGGCG
>CAZBQQ010000013.1:0-7301 GCA_964493965.1 uncultured Solibacteraceae bacterium | reverse complement strand
GACGCCAGTTACGTGCGGCGCTCGGACGCCGAACTGTTCTGGCGGGAGTAGGGCGGAAGCCCGTGGGCGGCTCTCCAGAGCTGCGCCGGACGTCCACGTCCGGCTCCCTTCGTTTCAGGAAGTTGGACGGCGGCGGGTCAGGAGACCCGCTGCAGGACTGGAGTCCCGCCCCACACAAGCGCGACCGCGGCCGAGCGGAGTCTTCACTGCGCTAAAATGAGAGTTCATGCTAGGTAAGGTGTGGACAGGGATCAAGCGATTCGTCTTGTGGGATTACGATCGCGCCACCTGGCAATTCGATGTCATGGTCGGCCTGATCCTGGCATTCGTCCTCCTGACGCCGCGGAGCTGGTTCAACGACCAGCGCCGCATTCCCGGGGCCAGCAGGATCGCGATGCTGCAGTCCCATGACACCAACGGTCATTGGTACTGGATAGATGCGGAACTCCTTTCGAATGTTCCTGAGGGGCAGCGGATGGCGAAAGCCTCCGAGATGCTCCGTGCGAGCGCGGGCGAGAAGCGGCCCGTCGTCCGGCTGGAACCAATGGTGGATTCCGAATCGGAAATCAAGGGCTACATCGCCTTTACAAAACCCTGAGCTCGCTGCGGTAACGTTGCTTCCCAGGATCGCGCCTTAACTTGAGAGTGTAATGACATTCAGACTGCTGGCAGCAGTGCTGGCCGTCGGCGCCTTGCCCGCCGCGGCCGATGACGTGCAAGACACATTGGCGAGGATGGACCGCGAGGCCAAGACCTTCCACCAGATCACTGGCAAGCTCCAGAAGACCGAGTTCACGGCCGTCCTCGACGACACTTCGAAGGAAAGCGGGCGGATGTGGCTCCAGCGGACGGGCGGCAAGCTTGCGATGCGGGTAGAAATCGACGTACCGCAGCCCAAGTCGGTTGGCGTCGAAGGGAATAGCGCGAGCATCTACTACCCAAAGATGAACACGGTGCAGATCTACGACTTGGGAAAGGCGGGCGCGCTGGTGGATCAGTTCCTGGCGATCGGCTTCGGCAGTTCAGGCAAGGACCTGGAGAAGAATTACACGGTCACGCCGGGCGGCGAGGAGATGGTGAACGGCGAGAAGGCGACCCGGCTCAAGCTGGTGCCCAAGTCCGCCAAGGTTCTGGAGCAGATCAAGAACGTGGAGCTGTGGATTCCGTTAAAAGGCGGCCATCCGGTGCAGCAGAAGGTGATCGAGCCGGGCGGCAACTATTACCTGTTCACTTACACGGACCTGAAGCTCAGCACGGATTTGCCGCCGGACGCGTTTCGCTTGAAGCTTCCTCAAGACGCGCATAAGGAGTATCCGCAGAAATGACCGCGGGAGGCAGCGGGCGCGCCGGTGCGGGACGGCTGGCCTTTCTGGACTGGGTGAGGGGCCTGGCGGCCATCAGCATGCTGAATGGCCACGCCTTCCACTCCTTCACCAAGCCCGAGCAGCGGCAGGGCGGCCTGTACGTCATCACGCAGTTCATTGGGGGCCTGCCTCCGGCGATCTTTCTGTTCCTGGTGGGCGTGACGCTGGCTTTTCTGATGGATTCCTGCGAGCGCAAAGGAGTGCCCACGGGTGCGCGCGTAGGGAAGGCCCTCAGCCGCGCCGGCTACCTGCTGGGCCTGGCGTTCCTGTTCCGCCTCCAGGTGTGGGCGTTCGGCCTGCCGCGCAGCCCTTGGACCGACCTTCTGCGGGTGGATGTTCTCAATTGCATGGGGCTGGCCGTGGCCCTGCTTTCTGTGATGGCCGTATTCACCACCAAGGAACGCGTGCGGCTGTGCGCCGTGCTGGGGCTTGCGATCGCCGGGCTTTCGCCGCTGGTTTCGTCACTCGACTGGTCCGGTGTGCCGAGCCTGGTCCGCATGTATGTCGCCCCGGACTATATGTCTTTCGGCTTCTTCCCGTGGGCGGCATTTGTCGCCTTCGGCATGAGCGCGGGCAGCATCATCCGTATTCTCCCAGCCGAGCGCTACGAGCGGACGGCGCAGTGGGCCGCGCTCGCCGGCTTCGGGCTGGTGCTGGGCGGGCAATACTGTTCCTCCTTCCCCTATTCGCTGTATCCCAAGTCCGAGTTCTGGCTGAATAGCCCTTGGATGATCCTGGTAAAGACGGGCGCGGTGCTGCTGCTGCTCTCGTTTGCGTACGTGTGGACCAGGCACACGGCGGACAAGTGGAGCTGGGTGCGGCAATTCGGCGTGACCTCACTGCTGGTTTACTGGGTTCACATCGAGCTGGTCTACGGGCGCTGGTTCTGGTACTGGAAGGAGGCGCTCGGGGTGGGACAGGTAGTGATGTGCTCGGTAGTGCTGGTCGCCCTGATGCTGTTCCTCTCCCTGGCGCGCACGCAGTGGAGGAATTGGGCGCGTCTGGGGCTATCGCTGGGCTGGTATTTCTTCCTGACCGAACGCCGCGCGGAGCAGTAGGAGACGGGCGTTCCGCCAAGCCGCGCGTTCGCCAAGCCGGTCTGCGGCTAAGCCGGCCGTTCCGCACCCGATCCTCTCAGGTAGGGGCCTCTGGCTCCGCTGGGAAGCACCGTGTCGGAGTCGGTACGCGCCTGAGAAAGTTGCAGACCGGTCATGCCGCGAGCTCCGCGCAGGTCCGCTCCCCGCAGGTCGGCCGCGAACAGAACCGCCCCTTCCAGCAGCGCATTCGTCAGCGTGGCGCCGGTGAAATCGACGCCGCCGAGCTTGGCCTCCCGGAGGTCGCATCCGGCCATGAGCGTTCTTCCAAGACAGCTCCTGGTGAGCTCCGCCCGGTAGAACTTCGATCCGCTGAGCGCCGCACCCCGCAGGTCGCAGCTCTCCAGGTGCGCGTTCCCGAAGTTGGCGTCGGTGGCGATGGCGCCGATGAACCGACAAAGCTGCATGTGCGAGTGATAGAAAACAGCCCCTTCCATATTGGTGTCGGCAAACGACGTATCAAAGACGTTGCTCTGGTTCAGCCCCGCGGCGGTGAGGACGGCGCCGCGAAAATCGCACTCCCGGATTCGGGCTTCGAGCAGCCGCGCGGAGCCAAGCTCGGCGCTGCGGAACTTGCTGCTGTGCAGCGTAGCCTCCGAAAGGTTCGTCCCCTCCAGGCGGGACAGACTGCAATCCGAGTTGGTGAGAGATGCGCCGGCCATGTCGGCACGCGAGAGACTAGCCTGGCGCAGGTCGCAGCCCTCGATTTCGGCGCCGATGAGGTCCGCGCCGATCAGGACGGCCTCGATCATCGACGTTCCGCGGAAGCGAGCGCGGCTCAGGTTGACGCCCTCGAGTTGCGCGTCGCTGAGGGTTGCACCGCTAAAATCGGCCCGCACCCCATCCGGCCGCTGGGCGAGCCACGCCAGATGCGCATCGAGCAAGCGGCGCAGAGCGTGCCCACGATGGAGCCCGCCAGCCTGTGGGCCGGTGGTAGACGACGGTTGCACGGTGATTCTATCGGCAGAACGAGGAAATGCCTTTACCTCGGAGACATCGGGGCCCCGGCGGTAGGGGACGGGGGCCGCGCACTTACGCTCGCGGTTCGGTCCTGGCACGCTGGCAGTTCGGTGCCCTCGCCAGGGCCTTAACAATTCATTAATCCTCTGGTATGCTGTAACCACAAGGTCTTGGTGACGGCCGGGAGAAAGCAACGCGACTTCGAGGCTCCTCCTCGACGACTCGCCGCGAATTACGGAAGCTTCAGGCAGCCACCCCCTTGTGGTATCTTCATCTCAATGAAGGATTTCCACCAATGAGCGCTCCTGACGGGCCCACCGAACATCCGGATGAAGCAAAGCAACCGATGCGAATTCTCGCTATCGAGGATGAGAAGCGCATTGGCGAGTTTGTCGCTCGCGGCCTGGAGAGTGCGGGCTATACAGTGGACTGGTCGGAAGATGGCGCCAGCGGTCTGGAGCGCATGCACGCGACGGACTATGACCTGGTCATCCTCGACCTGATGCTCCCGGATATGGACGGGCTCAAGGTTCTGGAGAAGATCCGGAATCGCACTGCCAGTCCGCCGGTGCTGATTCTGAGCGCACTAGGCGCGGTGGACGACCGCGTAAAGGGTTTGGAGCGGGGCGCCGATGATTACCTTGGTAAGCCCTTTTCCTTCACCGAGTTGCTGGCGCGCGTCCGGGCTCTGCTGCGGCGCGGCCAACCCACTCCGGAGCGGTTGCAGGTGGGAGATCTGAGCTTGGACTGCATCCGCCGCAAGGTGGCGCGCGGCGGCGAGCCTATCGATCTTGCGCCCAAAGAGTTCAGCATCCTCGAGTACCTGATGCGGAATCGCGGGCGTCCCCTGAGCCGCACCATGATCGTCGAGCACGTCTGGGACATGGACTATGACGGGCTCACGAACATCGTGGATGTGTACATCCGCCACCTGCGCAGCAAGGTGGACGACCGCTGGCCGCTGAAGCTGATTCACACCGTGCGAGGCGTCGGCTACATGATCGAGGCGGCCGAGACGGACACGGAATCGAAAGCCAGTTGACGGCCGGCGCGTAATGGCTCTCGAAATCAAGCAACGAGAACGGGAAGGCATCCTCATCCTCGACCTGAAGGGTCGGATCACGGTGGGCGATGAAGCAGGCGTGCTGCGGGCCGAGTTCGGCACGCTGACAGGCGCCGCGAATGTCATTCTGAACCTGCAGCACGTCGATTACATCGACAGTACGGGATTGGGCGCCCTGGTTCTGGGCTTCACATCGCTACGCAAGCGAGATGGCCGGCTGATCCTCGAGAACCTGAGCCGCCGGAACATCGAGTTGCTGCTGTTTACCAAACTCACCACGGTATTCGAGATCTTCAACGACGAACAGGATGCGGTAAACAGCTGCTTCCCCGATCGCGAAATCCGGCGTTTCGACATCCTCGATTTCGTCAAGGGACAGACCAGCCAGGAGGGGATGTAGGGAGCTCGCCCGAGGCGCCGCAGGCAGCGGTGCCTGCGCCACGAACGCCGGCGCGCTAGGCTGGAGATAGATGGCTTTCTGGAGCGCAAAGAGGATGCTTCCGGTAGGGGCGCACGCGCCTGAATTTCAGTTGCCGGACCTGGGGGGAACCCAGCGGACGCTGGTCGGAATAGTGGCCAACGGCCCGGCGCTGGTGGCGTTCTTCAAGGTGTCCTGCCCGGTTTGCCAGTACACATTTCCGTTTCTCGAACGGCTGCACCAGGGTGCGGGCACCGTCCAGATAGTCGCCATCTCCCAGGACAAGGCCGGAGCGACCGAGGAGTTCTGCCGGGAATTCGGCGTCACCTTCACCACGCTGCTGGACGACCCCAAGAACTACGCGGTGAGCAACGCCTTCGCCATCGCCAACGTGCCATCGCTATTCCTGATCGAGGCGGACGGCAGCGTTTCGGCGAGCGAGAGCGGGTTCTCCAGGCGGATCCTCGAAACGGTGGGCGAGCGCGCGGGCGTTTCCGTATTCCTTCCAGGCGAGAGCGTTCCGGAAAGCCGGCCTGGTTGAGGTTCGAAGAACTGACTCCCGGGAGGAGTCGCTGAGGATGCCAAATATCGAAGACGTGCTGGGATCGGCGGCTGCCATCGCCAAGGGCATGGGCGTCACGCTCAGGGAGATGCTGTCGCCGACGGTGACGGAGACCTATCCCGACGAGCCGCCCACGTTTCAGGAGCGCTATCGCGGAGTACACGTTCTCGAGCGCGACGAAAACGGGATGGAGAAGTGTGTCGCCTGTTTCCTGTGCGCGGCCGCCTGCCCCGCTAACTGCATCTACATCGAGGCCGCGGAGAATACCGAAACCGAGCGCATCAGCGGCGGCGAGCGCTACGCCAAGGTGTATAACATCGACTACTCGCGCTGCATCTTCTGCGGCTATTGCGTGGAGGCGTGTCCGACCGACGCCATCACACACGGCCACGGTTTCGAGATCGCGGACTACAACACTTCGTCGCTGGTTTACCGCAAGGACCGCCTGCTGCGGCCCCGGGACGCCATCGGAGCCGCCGATGAACGCCGAGAAACGCCGATAGCCCTATCCGGCTCCATCAAGCCGACCGGGCCGCCCGTGCCGTCCATGTAGGAGCAGTTGGGTAACTTCGGACGGCACCGCGGGCGTCGTAAGAGATGGCATGGGACGCTTCGAAAACTATCTGGCGGTGGCCTTGGTTCTTGCCTGCATTTTGCCCCCGCGCGCCGCTGCTGCACCGGACCAGCCGGTGCAACTGCTGCCCGGCCTCCTTGTCCACATACGCTTCAGCCCGGACGGGCGATACGTTCTGGCGCAGAGCCACTCCCAGGTGACCGTGCTGACCGTGCAGCCGTTTGCGGTTCTGTTCACCATTCCCGTCGAGAGCGCCACCGTGGCCGAATTCAGTCCGGACTCACGGGCGAGTCTGGTGACCCGTCCCGCCGAGACCGCCTCCCTCGCCCAATTCAGCCCGGACTCGCGGGATGTGCTGTTCGCCACTTCGGTTAAACATGTCGGGCCCGGCAAGCTCGCGGTCGTCCAGCAGGCGGCGCACGTTGAGCGTTGGAGGGTGGCGGAGCGAAAACGCATCGAGTCCACTCCCATCAACTCGCGGCCCTGCGGAACACTGAAGCTGTCACCGGACGGCAGTATCTTGGGCTGCGTGGATTTCGAAGGCGCGCTGCATTTCTTTGATGTCGCCTCCGGGAAACCGGTGTTCGAAAAGAAGGGCGTGCTACGCCCGTTCGTGAACTGGTATTGGGGCGTGTACCCCTTGTGCATGCGCTCTGAGAGCGGCGATCTTGGGTCCGCCGGGATCGAGTTCTCACCCGACGGGCGCCATGCCTTGGTGGCGAGTACCGGCAACTCGGAGCGCAGACCTGTTGCAGGCTGGGATTCCGCGGCGAGGAAGGAAGTGCCTCCAAAGGGAAGGTTCAAGCGCTCCTATGTTGCCGGCACCTTCGTCTTCGTCGGGCCGGACCGCGTACTAATGATGGGGTGGAGGCGGCCGGCGGGTGACGTCTTCAACGGCTACCTGGTCGAAGTTCCCTCGGCAAGAATCCTGGCGACCGCAAGGCTCCCAGCCGCACTGTGGCGTCGGGGGAGCCAATTCTGCGGATTGGCAAGCGATCCGCGCTTGGTCATACTCCGCCTCTGCCCAGCTTGTCCGGCGGGGGCACTCGATTACGAAACTGGCCTGCTGCTTTCGGCAATCCGGAGCCCGGTGCTCGACGTGCTCGGCGGCCGCTACGTCGCTCAACCGAACAACGGCGAGATCGGGCTCTACGAGATCGGCAAGTCGGCCGCCGTCGCCAGGGTCAGGTTGGAAACGCGGTGAAGTCCCACTCACTGCCCGTGGTATTTCACGCGGATGGCCTTGACGTTGTTTCTCGCCGGCGC
>CAZBQQ010000012.1:24568-62070 GCA_964493965.1 uncultured Solibacteraceae bacterium | reverse complement strand
GCGTCGGTGCATCCGGGGACCCGCGTCGCAACCAGCGGGACCTCCATGGCGGCGCATTCGAGCGCCACCGTAGGTAGCCCCTCGCGGTAGGTGGGGAGCACGCAGACGTCCAGAGCCGCATAGACAGGAGGCATGTCGGCGACAAAGCCGTCCGTGAAGTGCACGCGCGGGTCGTTTTGCAGGCGCTCGCGAACTTCCGCCGGAACCGGGTCCTGCGGCTCGAACTCGCCGCAACAGAGCAGGTGCAGATTCGGGAACTCCGCCCGCAGCCGCTGCCAGGCGGCGGCCAGTTCCCCAATGCCCTTGTCGCGGACCAGCCGGCCGACGAAACCGAGCAGCAGCGCGTCTGCTGGAATTCCGTGCTGCGCGCGGACTCGGGCGCGGTCCGCCGGATCGCAGGCGGCTGGATCGAACCGATTGAGATTGACTCCGGAACAGGAACCGTATCCCAGGGTTCGGACTTTCGGTTCGGGACAGATGCCCAAGTCGACGACGACCCGCCGCACCGATTCGCTGACGCAATTCACGCTGGTGGCCAGCCGGCACGCCAGGGTTTCCGCTAGCCGCAAGACGTGGAACTGCCAGCCCGTGCGGGTCATGAGGGGCAACCCGTGGATCGTGTAGATGCGGATCTTCACCAGCGCCAAACGCGCCGCGATCATGCCCAGCAAGCCGGCCTTCGGAGTATGCGCGTGGACAATGGCCGGCCTGTACCGGCGGATGAGCCGCCACAACCGCCATACCGCGGGCAGGTCGCTAAGCGGGCTGATCTGCCGCTTCATTCCGACCGCATGAACGGGCACGCCGGCCCAAGCGCGGAACTCGTCCAGTTTCCTTCCTGGCGAGCTGACAGCCACGGTCTCGAATCCCTGCTCGCCGAGGAACCGGGTCATGTTCCGGAAAAAGGACCACAGCGCCAAAGGTGAGGTGGTGATGCGGAGGACACGGACGCGCCCGGCCTGTCCCCTGTTCTCATCCATTGGCTGCCCTCTCGAGAACATTGCAGAACTCCTGCGCTCTGGCCTGGAGCGAGTAGCGCTCCTCCACTCTCCGCCGGCCGGCGCGGCCGACTCGGGCCCGCAGCGCCGCGTCTACGGCGAGGCGCTCGATGACTTCCACGTAGTCCTCGTCCCCGGCCGCGAGGAATCCGTCTACGCCATGCCGGATAATCTCTGTGTTGGCGCCCAGCTTCGCGCCGACCGCGGGCACTCCACAGGCCATGTACTGAATCAACTTCAGGCCGCATTTGCCCTCGGCAAACGGCTCCTGGGCAAGCGGCATCACGCCGATGTCGAAGGTGCGAATGATCCCGGCTTCCGTTGCCTCGCTCCACGGAACGCTCTCGACCAACACGCCCGGGATTGAGAAGCCAGCCGGTGTGCCGACGCATCGCACCACAACCGCGCGGTCCCGTGCCACCCGTCGGAGAGTTCCAGCCAACGTGGAGAGGTACCGTGCCGTGACGGGTGTGCCAACCCATCCGATCACGAGGCCCTGCTCGTCGTGGCATTCGTAGTCCTCTCTCGGGCTGTAACGGGCGAGATCGACCACGGTCGGGATCACGGAAACGCGCTCGCTGTACCGGCTCGCGTACTGCGAGAGGAAGTCGTTCCCGACGATCACGGCGCGCGCCTGGCGCATCAGCGAGGCAATCTTGCCGCGCAGGAACGGCCTCCCGTCGTAGGGAATGAAAGCGGCATCATCGTAGTCGAGAACCAGGTTGCCCGCGGGCGCCAGCAACGAGGACTCCAGCCACGCCGGGATGTAGGGAAAGAGCTCGCACTGTACGTAAACCGCATCGAAGCTTCCGAGATCTCCCTTGCACAGATACGCCAGCCTCTTTCCGTACGCCCGGCACACTTCCACGAACGAGCGCTGGCCGCGGAGGTAGAGTTCCTGCAGGTAATGGTCCGGCAGGAGCGGCTGCCACTCCACATTCCAGCCCCGCGCGGCTAGGGAGGGCAGGTACTGCAGCGCGCGATACCGGCTGCTCGCTCCCTGCGCTCCGTATTTCGTCAGAAACAGCGCTCGCATCAGTTCCGGCTGACCGGCCCCTGCAACAGAGAGCCACCGAGAGCCCCGTAGGCCTCCACCGTGTGACTCATTTCGCGAAAAGAGAAATGCGCGCAAGCCCGCGCGAATCGCGCCAGTGGCTCAACCGCCAGGCTCGCGAGCAGCACCGAGAAGAAGCCGAGCGGGGAGAAGTGCTTCCTCGCATAAGCCAGGCGGCTCTCGAGCGAATAGAACAAACGCCGCCCCGGTACGGACCGGCTGCAGCCTCCCCCAACGTGGACCGCGGTTACATTGCTGAGGTAGTAAGCGGAGAATCCGCGCGCCCTTGCCCGCGCGCAGAAGTCGACTTCCTCGTAGTACATGAAGAAGCGCTCGTCGAACCCTTGCAACGAATCATAGACCGGCCGCCGCACAAGGAAGAACGCCCCCATGATTTGTTCGGCGCAGCCGCTCCGCTTGAGCTCGTCGCCCGACAGGAAGCGCGGTGGAAACAGCCTTGGAAAGCACCGGTCGAGCCCGAACGACTGATACACCAGGTTGCCCGGGCGAGGCAGACGCGCGCAGGAGGTGCTATCTGTTCCTTTCGCGTCGGTAAGCCGGATTCCGCAGATGCCAACGGCGCTGGCCTTCGGCCTCTCCATGAAGGCAATTGGCTCGGCAAGAGCGCCTGGCGACAGGCGGACATCTGGATTCAGGAACAGCACGTACTTGGCCGCTCCGCCGCTGGCCCCCTGGTTGCAGGCTCGTGCATAGCCCAGGTTCTCGGAATTGGGAAGCACCCTCAAAGGCAGCCGGCTTACGCGGCAGCAGTCGAGGGAATGGTCTATGGAGGCGTTATCGACCACGACGATCTGGCTTAGGACGAACCTGTCACTCTGCGCGACCATGATCGAGGCCAGGCAGTCCGCCAGCGCGGAACCCGAGTTCCAGTTCACGATAACGATGTCGAGCGCTGGTGTCATTTATCCGGCGGCGCATTCGACCGCGCCCATCTCCGTGTCCTTGCGACTTCGGTCGCGCGCCAGTAATGGCCAGCGATACACGGCCAAGGTGCATAGCACGGCCTGGATCCAATAGCTCAAGGCAACCAGGAAACCATCGGCAGCCGCACTCACCACCAGTGCGGCGACTGCGACGCCGAACAGAATGACCGCCTCGGGCCGTCCGCGGGTGGCTGCCTGGTAGAGCATCGTGATGACAAACCCGTGGAAACAGAGGAGCACGCCGATGCCTATCAAGCCAAAATCGGCGAGATACGAGGCGTAGATGGTGTAGATGTTCGTAGGCGCCGGGGTGGGTGCAAACGGCAAGATGATTGGCGGCACATCGACATCCATGCCAATGGTGTGCCCGAGTTTCAAGAAGAATCGAAAACTGAGCCACGGGGGCAACACACTTGCGTCATCCACTACGTCGTTGAACGCGACGAGTCCGCTCACCGTGTAATGGCGTAAACTCTCCAGCACTCCGCTGGCATTCTCCCCGAGACTTTTCAGAGGGTCCCCGCCCTTATTCAGCAAAACAGCCGGCACCGTAAAAACGATCGCCAGTAATACCGCTCCAACGCACCAGGATTTCCAGTGGATCCTGCCTGAGCGGATCCGAGACACCACCAAAACACCGAAGAGGGTCGTCATCGCACCGAGACGGGCAGCCGTTAAGAGGTGGTAGAGCAGAGTGATGGCGAGGATGAGCCCCGTTCGGATTCGTGCCTTGCGTGAGCCGTCATTCTGATAAACTGCAACCATCGCCATAAACGATGCCACTCCGAGTAGGTAGTTGAAGCTCCCGAGCGGACTATCGCCTGGCACATCCGAACTCGTTTGTTGTCTTACTCCCCGCCAGAAGTCGCTGTAAGTCGACGCAGCGTGGAGTTCCTGAAGCCTCTGCCAGTAAAACGGAAACGCGACCACAAGTACGACCGCACTCAGAATCAGGAAGCGGCCGGCCGCCCGATTCTGGGTTTCGGTGAGCGCTGGCGCAGGCGTTTCGGAAGGGTGGGAGAGCAACCTGAGCAGGCCTCCGAGGGTGAACGCCATCGCGCCCAGGACATAGATGGCCAGTGTCTTGAGCGACAGCGGGTAGAAGACATCTCCCGATAGCCACAGCACGATCAGCAAGACCGCCCACCAGGCCGAGTACAGCGCAGGCGGGTAGAACAGCGAGCGGCGAACGCGAAAGTTGACCGCGGCGAGAAGCGCCAGGAATATGCCAGCTGCCAAAGTCATCATGGCTTGAGGCTCACGACGTTCTCGCACCCGAGAAAACGGGCACGGCCAGCCTTGGCGCGACACTGAAGTTCCAGCGGCGCGCGAGCAGAAGCAGGGCGACGGCATCCACGAGCGCGCGGCCCGCCCAGGCCAGCGCCGCTCCGTCGATGCCGAAGCGCTGCGTGAAGTACCAGCAGGCCGCGAGAAAGACCGGCGCCTCGGCCAGGTGCAACTTCGCGGTGATGTCCGGCCTCGCGGCTGCCTGTATCAGCGCGAAGGGAATGCCCGCAAGCCCGTTGACGAACACTCCCATGCTCAGAATGGGCAGGACGTGGCAGGTGTTGTTCGCGAAAACCGGTCCGAGCCACAGTTTCAGCCCGAACTTGCCGAAAGCGGCCAGGGCCAGCGACAGAGGCAGGAGGATGAAGACCACCACCGCCAGCGACCGCCGATAGAGCGCACCGGCCGAGGCTCTGTCGCCGGCCAGCGCTCCGCTGAAAGCCGGAAACAGAACGCCTGCGAGGGCGCTGGGAATCAGAAGGAGCTTGGTCGCCATCTCGAACGGAGTCACGTAGTAGGCTACCGCTCCGACCGACAGGATGGCGCCGATCAGGAAGCGATCCAGGTACGTCATCAAGGGGCTTACGACGTTGCTGACCGTCATCCAGCCGCCGAGTCGCAGAAGGCCGCCGGCCTTCGCCAGGTCCAGCGACCGGCTGTGCCACAGCGCGGGCATCGTGGACACCGCCAGCGCGAAGTAAACGGCCAGGCCGAGAACGCGCGTCAGCACCAGTGCCGCGACAAACGTGGTCACGCGCACCGAATACGGCAGCAACGCCAAAGGCGCTCCGAAGGTCAGCAGCCCCATTCCGATCCGGACCGCGCTCACGGTCGCAAACCGCTGGTGCGCTTCCAGGAATCCCCGCACTCCCGCGCTCGCCGTCACCACGGGGATCGAGACGGCGATCAGGCAGAGGCTCTGGCGGCCGTCGGTCTGGAGCGCCGCCGGCAGATGGAAGAAGTGGTTCGTCATCCAACCGGAGAGGAGAGCCAGAACAACCGCGCCCAGACCGCCCACGATCACCATCAGGTAAAGCGACGTCCAGAACCTCGCAGGGATCTCGCGCCCGCCGCCGCCCGCGAGGTCCGCGGCGGTTAGCTGCGCCAGTGCGCGGCCCAATCCCAGGTCCAGGAGGCTGAAATAGCCGATGCAACTCCAGGCCAGTGTCAGCAGCCCGAACGCGTCCGGTCCCAGCGCGGACACCAACCTCGGAACGGCCGCCACCGCCACCAGAAGGGGCGCAGCAAGCCCCGCCAGATTCCATGCGGCGTTCGCGTGGATCCGGGCGGCGCCTCTCAATTCTCCCCCTGGGTTCGCCGGCTCCCGTAATACTTCTCGTAGTGCCCGTAGTAGTAATAGCTGTGGCTCATGTCTTTGCGCACTTCGTTCAGCACCAGGCCCACCACGCTCGCGCGCAGGTCGGCCAGGGTCGCGACAACTGAAGCCACCGCGGTGCGGCTGGTCTGGCCGGCCCGCGTCACCACGATCACGCCGTCCACGGCTGCCGCCATCTCGAGCGGCTCCGGAAAACCCAGCAGCGGAGGGGCGTCGAGGATCACCAGATCGAACTCCAGCGACGCTTCCTCGAGCAACTGGGGCAGCACCGTGCCGATCTGATCGGCGGCGCGCGACGAGGACGGGCCGGCCGGCAGCACCCAAAGATCGAGGCCCGGCTTCGGCTGCACCAGCGCCTCTCGCCACGGCAGATCGTTAACCAGAACCTTGGAGACGCCCAGGTTGTTCGGGATGTCGAAGAACTTGTGAATGCTGGGGCGGCGCAAGTCCCCGTCGATCAGCAGCGTGCGCCGGCGCTGCCCGGCGTGCGTCATCGCCAGGTGCACCGCTACCGTCGATTTACCTTCCGAGGGAGAGGCACTGGTCAGCAGGAGCGAGCGCAGCCGCCGGTCGAAGGCCGTCAGCAGGATCGAGTTGCGGACCGTCCGGATGGCCTCGTCGAAGGGGCTCGGCTCGCGCTCGGCCGAGCCGTTCAACAAGGCCAGACCCATGCCGTTGCCGTTGCCATTGCCATTGCCGTTGCCCGGGCCCGGCACCGGCCTGAGCTGGCCGCGCCAGTTTTTGATCACCGGCAAGCTGCCCACCACGGCAATCTTCATGGTCCGCCGCACCTGCTCGGGATCGCGAACCGTGGTGTCCAGGACGTCGCTGAGCACCGCCGCGCCGATGGAGAGAAGCGTCGAGAACAAAAAGGCCAGGGTGAGGTTCAAAGGCATGTCCGGAAACACGGGCTTCAGCGGGGGCCGCGCCAGGTCAGCGATGCGGATCGAGCTGTTCTGGAAACTCGCGTTGATGCCGGCCTCCTTGATCTTCCGCACCAGCTCTTCGTAGAGCTTCTTGTCTGTCTCGGCCTCCCGCTTCAGCGTCTGATATTCGAAGGAACCCGCATTGAGCCGGTCGAACTCCGCCTTGGTCCCGGCCACGGCGGTCCGCAGCATGGACTCACGCTCCAGCGCCTCGTGATACTCGATCTCCACCCGTTGCGCGATGCTGTCTCTTGTTTCCTCGATGGCCCGCTCGGCTTCCGTCACCTGCGCCTCCGCCTTCCGGTACTCCGGGTGGTTGGCGCCGTAATGCGTCTGAGCGTCCACGAACCGCCGCCGGCTCTCATTCAGGATTTCGGTCAGCTTCGCCAGATCCGCGCCCTGGCTCGAGACCTGCGCCGCGGCCAGCGTACCGAGCTTCACCGAGTTGAACGCGCTCTCACGCTTCACCCGCTCGGCCTCGGCGGTGGTGTATTCCGTGTTCAACTGCAGCAGGCGCGCGGACACGATATTGGTCCGCTCCTCAGGGTTGATCACGTTGAGATCCCGCTCGAATCTGGCCAGGGCGCCGCTGGACCGCTCCATCTTGGCCCGCAGCTCTTCCAGTTGCCGCTCCATGAACTGGGAGAGGTCGGCGGCAGCCTGATAGCGAATCCTGTAGGTGTGCTCCAGGTAAGACCGAACGGTGGCATTGGCGACGTCCGCGGCCTCCTGGCGGTCGGGCGAGCGGTATTTCACCAGCAGAAGGTAGGTGTTCGGAGGCCGCGTCACCTTGAGCTTCTTCAGCACCACCGGCGCTCCCTCGGCCTCCGCGGTCCTCAGCGCCGCCGAATCCGTCTCGCCCGCCTCGCGTTTGCGCAGGTTGAACTGGCGGTCCACCGGTCGAAGCACGGAATCGGACTGGATCAGCTTCACCTGCGTGGCGATGAACTGGTCCGCGTCGTTGGTCGCCGATTGGACGGCCTCCTGGCCGAGAATTCCGGTGGGAACGCTCCGGTCGATGTCGATGGTGGCGGTGGCCTCGTAGATGCGCGTCAGCCGGGCGGAAACGATGGCCGTGCCGATCACGCACATGGCCACCGCCGCCAGTATTTTCCACCGATGCCGCTTGAGGATCCACAGATACTGCGAAAGCGGCACCGCGGGCTCCGCGGGCTCGAGCTCGCGCGGTGGCGCCGGCAGGGGTAGCGCCACGCGGCGAAGGTCCGCAATCGCCGGAGACTTCCCATTCACCTTTTCGTCGATCATGTAATTCGTTTCTCCAGCGTGCCTGGCCTACCGCCAGATCAGCAGTCCGGAAGCAGTTGCTGTGCCGAAACTCGAAACCCGGTCGATGATCTCGGCGGTCCTCCGCCGGCCCTTGTTGTCCGGGATGTAGAGGATGTCGTCGGCCTGAAGCGCGACGTCGGCCGACTTGCGCTCCAGGATGCGATCCAGCTCGATCGGAATTTCCTGCCGCTCCGCGGAATCCGCCGCCGGGCGGAAGACATAGGCGCGGTGGCCTGCAAACGGGGCCAGGCCTTCGGCCAGCGCCAGGAGTTTGAGCACGGTCGTCTCCGAACCGTCGCGCACGGGGAACGCTCCCGGCTTCTTGACGTTCCCCACCACGTAGATCATGCGGGCTTCCGGGATGCGGATTTCCTCTCCGCCCGTGAGGAGCAGGTTGAGCTTCGGGTCTCTGGCGGCGAGCAGCGCCTGTAGCGGAATGCTCTCCACCGGCGGCGCCGGCGCGTCCGCATCCGCGGGCTGCGGCCGCATCAGCAGCAATGCCGGCCCCGCGTCGCTGGTCACGCCTTCCGCCATCACCAGGGCGTCGAGCAGCGTTACCTTGCCGACCGCCTGGAAGGTCACCGGCTTATGCACCGCGCCCACCACGCTGATCGGCCGGCTGTGGTATTCCAGGATCGTCACGGTCACGATCGGATCCACCAGGATCCGCTCGCCGCTCAGAGCTTCCGCAATCGCGTTCTCCAACGCCCCGGGCAGCAGGCCGTCGGCCCGTATATGCTCCTTCAGCATCGGCAACCGGATCGTGCCGTCCTCTCCGACGCGGACGGTCCGGGTCAGTTCCGGCGCATCGTATACGGAGACGGCGATCAGATCGTTCCCCGCGATCCTCTGCGCCGGCAGGTTGGCCACGGCGGCGACATTGGAGTCCACCACGCCAGGCGGCCGGCCCTGTGCGAACGCGAATCCACAACCAAGCAGGAACAACGTGAGTCTCATGTCAGACCTCGTTTGGACTTGCGACTTCGGCCGAAGAGACTTGCGAGCAGCCCCTCCATTCGTTCCATGTGGGACCGCAGGTCCGAGAGTTCCCGCATCACGTCGGATTGATCGCGCCCCAGGGCCTGCAGCAGCTCCGTGCGGGCATAATCGGAGATGGTCCGGGCGCCCCGCGCGCGGCTGGCGGCCGCCAGATTGTCGTATTCGTCTTGCGTGAGGCGGAAAATGACGGCGCGGTCTCTGCGCTTCAGAAACGCCATGAGAGCTTGATGAGGATCAGGCGACCCGCTCGATGGGCGTGAGCAGGGCGCGGTCGATTTCGACGGCTACGGTGCGTTGGAGAATCTCGACATTGATCAGCACACGGAAGGTGTCCCGGTCCCGCAGCACGACCCCGGCGACGCCTTCGAGGCAGCCCTGTTCGATGCGGACCTTCTGCCCGGCCCGCAGATACGGCCAGGGTTCGATCGGAAAGCCCGAGGCCAGTACGGCCCGGACGGCTTCGATCTCATCGTCATCCACGGGCACCGGCCGCTTTCCAAATCCGACAATCGACGTCACCCCCGGCGTGTTCAGCACCAGCAGCCGCTGTTCGTAGGAGAAGCGGCAGAACACGTATCCGGGGAACAACTCGGTTTCGAGTTCCTTGATGCGGTCGCACCAGCGCCGGCGGGTGCGATAGAGCGGCGAGAACTCCTCTAGGCCTTTCGCACGAAGGCTCCGAGCGGTTGCCCTCTCGTGCCGGGGCCTGACAGTGAGGGCGTACCAAGGAGCACGCGGAGTGGGCGCGAACATGTTTTCCAATCTCGGGGGAGGGGATTTTGAATCCGGACAAAGCTTCCGCTCGACAAGACCCAACTTCATCTCGCCAGAACGAACATCCAGTACCTAACCTGCAATTGTATACGTTTCGATTACAGAGTCAAGATGGATTTTTGTTACTTTTGCGGAGGACGCCAGCACCGCCACGAGAGCGAAGAAGAACGCGGCGAGGGCTGGTTTCTGCAGCGGATAGTCCACCAGGCAATGCAGAAAAACCGCAACTACTCCGATTCCCCAGCGGGAGCGGAGCGCCGGCCGCACACTCCAGATCGCGATGGGCGCGAGCAGTGCCAGGAACGGAAAGCCGCCTTCGGCGGTCCATTGCGCCCAGTCATTGTGAGCGTGATTCGCGAATAGCCCATCGTCGTAACGCGCATACGCAGGATAGACGGTGGACCACGTGCCGAGGCCGAATCCCGTCCAGGGGCGGTCGCGGATCATGTCGAGCGTCGAATCGAGCATCTCGCGCCGGCCTGCGTACGGGTCTGGCCGCTTTAGCCGTTCCCACAACGCCTCTGGGCCAACCACGGCCGCAAACAGCAGGATGGACGCGGCAAGCACCGCCACCACCCGGCCGATGCCGCGCAGCGTGGCGCGATGCGCGCCGAACGAAAGGGACAGGACGGTTACAATCTCCAGGGACGTCAGAAGGAAGCCGGCACGCGAAGCGCTGGCGATCACCGATGCATACATCGCGCCCGCCATCAGCGCAAACGGCAACGGTTTCCGGGCGCTGCCGGCGGCGCGGATCAGCGCGAGCGGCAGCACCAGCTCGATAAAGGCGGCGTACTGGTTCGGCGAGAGGAAGGGCCCCGCCGGCGCTCGTTCGGAAGCCACCGGAAAGATCCAGAACGCGCTGCCCGTGGAGGTGAACATCGCGAGCGTCGCGACCACGCTCAGAGCAAAACCGAACCACAAAGTCGCGCGCAGAAAACGGTCCCGCAGCCCCGCATTGGAAAAAACCTGCAGCGCAACGGCGAAGACCGCCAGGTTTGTCGTCCACATCAACAGGGCATTCCAGGTCTCGCGCGGGTAGATGCTCCAGCCCATCGAGACCTGCACGATGCCCCACAGCACCGCGCCGGCCAGCGGAATGATCACGGGGCTGCGCTCCAGGCGTTGGGGGCGAAGGGCCAGGCGAAGTGCCCATGCCGCGGCCAGCGCGAAGGAGCCCACTTCAAGCAGGCTTACGGCCCACCTTTGCGGCGCCCAGGCCAGCAGGATCGAGACGAAGAGCAGGACTGCCAGCGCTACGCCGGAGAACGCGGTCATCGCACCCGCTCCAGTCTGACGTTCCGCACGAAGACGGAGCCCTCCGGCCGTGCCGTGCCCGGCTCGCGTTCCGAAACCAGGGAGAGCCGGGCCAACGCCGCCTCTCCGCTCGCGAACGTCAGTTCCGCGGCCTGCCAGTTCTCGCCCGGCTGTTCGGATGTCGCCGCATCCAGAACTCGCCAGCGGATGCCGGCGTCGGACGCCATCCCCGAGGTCCGCCACCACCAGCGCAAACGGTAATCACGGTGCGCAACAACCGGGAGGTACTGCCACAGGAGCTCGCACCGTTCGGGCTGCTTGCCGGACAGCGAGAACTGAAGCCCGGCCGGGGAAGTCAGCCGCGAGACGGCAATGTCCGTAAGCTGTACAACGTGCCAGTCAAAGCCGCCGAGCGGAGGAACGGCAGCGAAGTCGCCGTTCGTCAGCAGCGAATCGTTTTCCGTGGAGAGCGGGGGATACGGCGTGAGCTTCCGGCGGCACATGGCGTTCCACACCGCCAGCGGGGGTTCAACCGTGCCTCGTTCGAGCAGCCGGTCGCAGTATTCCGTGAGGATCCGCGCTTCGTCCGGGCCGGCGGATCGAAGCACGTCGAAAGAGACCGGCCCCGCGGCGTCAAGGCGCCCTGCGCTCAGGAGGAATTCCAGATACTGGGACAGGACAGCCGGACGGTCCGGGATTGCAAGGCGGCGAATCGCGCCTGCATCCTGGCTGGCTGTCCAGCAGAGGCGGAAGAGCGGGCTTCGGTCGCCGTAGCTCATCTCGAGGGCGCGCCTGCTCCAGTTCCAGAAATGCGCCCAATCGCCGCGCCGGAAGTAGTAGTTCATCAAGCTGATGCGCGGCCCGCTCAGCCGGTCGATGCGGGCGGCCTCGAGCAGACACTCCTCCGCGCGGCCATAATCACCCGCGATCTCGGCCTCGAGTCCAAGCCGGGTCCAGATCGAAGAATCACGCGGATTCAATGCGGATGCGGCGAGCAGCGCCGGCCTGGGGTCGCGCCCTTCGTGTTCTTCGAGTTCCGCCTGCCACGCGCGATAGCGTGCATTGCGCGGATCGATTCTGATGGCGCGCGAGATCGTGGCCGGCGTGTTCGCGCGGTACAGGAGGTCCGCCCGTGCGAAACGGATCGACCAGTGCGCCGCAAACGCCAGGCAGGCCGTGCATAACGATGCCGCAACCATGCGCGCCAGCGTCGCTCCAGCGCCCGGCTTCGCTGTTTTTCCTTGCAAGTGCCAGGATCCCCGCTGATAATATACCGTACTGGAGGTGTGTCCCCGATGCGTGTGCAATGTCTCTTGGCGCTGACCCTCACAGGCGCCCTGGCTGCTTGGAGTGCCGGTCCGGTCATTGGCATCGCCGTCGCCAACGGCGCGTTCCGGGTGGACAATGCCGAGGTCGCCGGAAACACAACCCTGTTTGACGGTTCGAAGATCGAGACTACCGAAGCCTCGTCCCGGTTGCGGCTTCGGGACGGCACGCGCGTTGAGCTCGCCGCGGAATCCCGGGCCGTTGTGTTCCAAAACCGTGCCCTGCTCGAGAAGGGGTATGGAGAGTTCCAGGCCCCGTCCGGTTACGAAATCGAAGCGCGAGGGCTGCGAATCTCGAGCGCCCGTGGCACGTCGACCCTGCGCATACGCCTCGACGGCGAGAAGATGGTCCTGGTCGCGGCACTGGGCGGTCCGGCGCGTGTATTCAGGACGTCGGGCCCGCTCATTGCGAACGTGACGCCCGGCGCCACCCTGCGTTTCGACCCGCAGGCGCAACCAGAGAGCGCCGCGCGGATGTCCGGTTGCCTGCTGCGCAAAGCCGGCCGCTTCATTCTGGTTGACCAGACCGCGAACGTCGTGGTGGAGCTACTCGGGGATGAGGCGCAGTTGTCAGCGCAACTCGGCAATCGCGTCGAGATTCAAGGCACCGTGGATGTTTCGACTAAGCCGGCCGAAGGCGCGTCGCAAGTCGTTCGGGTCAGCGCGCTGGAGCAGATCGGTCCCGGCGGCTGCGTGGCGGCCGCGCAGGCGGTCGGCGCCGAGCTTCCGACGCGCGCCCCAGCTCCGGCGACGGTCGCGAAGTCCAGTCACAACACCGCCATCATCGCGGGAGTGGCCGTCGCGGCAGGAGGCGGCGCGATCGCAGGCGTGGTGTTGTTGAACAGCAACAAGAGCAAGAGCCCGTAGTCCGCGCTGGACGTCTGTCGCGCCGTGAGCGCGCGTTTCTCACCTGACCGAACGCGGGATCCGGCACTCGCGCGCCGAGGCGCACCGAAGGGACCGGCGAGAAATGCACGAGACAACCGTGCAGAGTCACGGCGCTCCCGCCTTTCTTGTGCACCTGCTTGTTTGCGAGCAGCCGGGGGTGTCCCATGCTCCTGCGCGCCGCTGAACGGAGTGGACACGGGAAAAGCGCCCCCGTATTACCCCGCAAGTTCAGTTTCGAGGCGAGAGCAAGTCTAACGGCGCGAGAAGCGGCGGCCGAGGAACCCAAGGGCCAGCAGCCCAAATACCGCGACCGACGCCGTCATCGGCTCGGGCACCGTCGTCGCCGAAATCGAGTAGTTGCGCTGCAGGAGTCCGCCTCCCAGCATTGTCTGCCCAACAGAGATGCCGACGTTCTCAGGGCCGTCCGGCGATCCATTGCCAAAGTAGTACATCAGGGTGCCGGTCGATGTGTAGCTCAAGGAAACCGTGCCCTCGTTCCCGGTACCGAATATGGCTCCGCCGTCGCGGTATCCGAAATAGAAATTCGAGCCCGTGACTGCGTCCGTACCGGTGACGAGACCAAAGGGATCGGTGTTGACGCCGAGCGTGGTGACCGTTCGCGTAGTGCCGATGCCGACAATATCGAATTGGCCGCCGGTCAGGGTGTACAGAATCGGGGTAATCGACCGGCCGGTGGTGTCGGCAAAGAACGACCACGTCGAAAGCGTGCCAGAAGCCGGTGCGAACGGCGTGGCCAAGGCAAACGAGCACCCGACGCAAGTGTCGTGGTCAACGCGCTCAATCACCGGATTGCCGATCGTATCACCGAACACCAGGCCCGCGCCTAGCACCGTCAACCCGAGGACATTTGCGATCAGTCTCATGTTCATTCTCGACTCCCTAAGGCGCAACAATGGATTCCGAGCCCCATCTCGGGATTCTCGACACCGCCACTGATTATACGATAAGACCGCAGATGACTGGAGGTGTTTCTCTCATATCTTAATCCAGGCGCGTTACGTTTTAGTACTACAGCCGCCCCACCAATGCGGGCGAACAAACGACGAAGATGAGCGCCAGCCGCCCGGGTGGCCTCACGCACTCGGAGACATCAGCACCGGAGCCTCACCGCTGCCAGAGAATCTGCGGCGCCTCCAGCGGCACTCTTGCGCCGGCGCGATACGGAACCAGGCGTGGCGTATAGTCGCTCGCGGGCCGGTCCGCCGGTACTCGCGCGGTGTATAGGTAACCATTCGCCGACCCCACCAACTGCTGGCCGCGGGTCATCACCTGCCGCACATCCGGATCGGCGTACAGCTCGACCCGCACGGCCTCGGGATCGAGCTCGTCGAGGTACACCTGCACCTCGAAGGTATACGCGCCGTCCGCGGTCTCGCTCGTGGCGCCGCCGAAGTGCACGTGCGGCCAGTGCGTCGCCAAGGCGTGCTGCCAGCCGAGCAGGCCGCTGGCGAAATCGGCGCATGTTGCCGAACGCTCGTGATAAGCCGCGGCCGCGGGCAGGTAGTGCTCTTCCACGTATTGGCGCACCGTCCGGTTGGCGGAAAACTGCGGAGTCAGCCGCGCCATGCTCTCCCGCATCCGCGCGACCCACGCGGTGGGAATGCCGGCCTCGTTGCGGTTGTAGAACTCGGGGATCACTTCGCTCTCGAGACGCGAATACAACTCGTCGGCTTCGACGTGGTCCCACGCGGGATCGTCGTGGTGCTCCTGGCCATCGCCGATCGCCCAGCCGATGTCGGGCTGATAGGCCTCGGCCCACCAGCCGTCGAGTTCCGAGAGATTCACGCCGCCGTTGACCAGCACCTTCATCCCGCTGGTGCCGCTGGCCTCCCACGGTCGCCGCGGCGTATTGATCCAGACGTCGGCGCCATAGACCAACCGTTCGGTGAGGAGCATGTCATAGTCGGCCAGAAAAACGACATGCGGGCGCACGTCGGGGCGGTGAATGAAATCGCTCCACTGCTTGAGCATCCCCTGACCCTCCAGATCCGCTGGATGGGCCTTGCCTGCCAGAAGCAACTGCACCGGCCGCTGCTTGTCGGTGAGGATGCGCGCCAGCCGCTCCGGGTCGGCCAGCAGCAGGTTGGGGCGCTTGTAGGCCGCGAAGCGGCGCGCGAAGGCGAGCGTCAGGGTATCGAAATCGAAGATCCGCTCCGCGGCGGCGACTTCCTGCGTGCCCGCGCCTTGCCCCGAACGCTGGCGGGCCAGCCGCCTGCGCGTGCGCTCGATCAATTCCCGTCTGGCCTTCGTGCGCAGCTCCCACAGGTCCGCATCGCTGACTCTGCGCAGATTGTCGCCCACTGACTCCATGGTGCCTATCCAGCGGTCATCGCCGCAGGCGCGCTTCCCCACATCGCCCGCTTGTTGGGATTCCCAGGTCGGCACGTGCACGCCGTTGGTCACGTATCCGATCGGCACCTCGCTCTCCGGCCAACGCGGGAAGAGCACCGAGAACAGGCGCCGGCTGACCTGTCCGTGGAGGCGGCTGACCGCGTTGACGGCCCCGCTTCCGCGCAGGGCCAGATACGCCATGTTGAACGGCTCCGAGTTGTCATTGGGGTCCAGGCGCCCCAGCGCCAGCAGATCGTGCATGCCGATGCCGAGCGTGTGATCCGCATAGTGCCGCAGGTAGCGCTCCATGAGATCGGGCGGGAAGCGATCGAAGCCGGCGCCGACCGGCGTGTGCGTGGTGAACAGATTCCCGGCCCGCGTGACCGCCAGCGACGCGTCGAACGGCTGCTTGCAGTCCACCATGTAGGAACGCGCCCGTTCGAGAACGGCGAACGCGGCGTGCCCCTCGTTCAGGTGGCAGACATCGGGCTTCAGGCCGAGCGCCCGCAGCAGCCGCCATCCCCCGACTCCCAGCACCACCTCCTGCTTGATTCGGACATCCAGACCGCCGCCGTACAACTCGCTGGTGATGCCCCGGTAGTTCGGCGGATTCGCCGGGTCGTTGCTGTCCAACAGGTACAGCATGGTGCGGCCCACCTGCACCTGCCAGGTGCGCACCCACAACTTCAGACCCGGCAGAGCAAGCGTCAGCCGTACCCATTCCCCGTTCTTGTCGCGCACGGGCTTGATCGGCAGTTGGCCGGGGTCGTTGAACGGATAGAGGGCCTGCTGGTTGCCGTATGCGTCGATCTCCTGCCGGAAGTAGCCCTGCTGGTAGAGCAGCCCGACTCCCACCACGGGGACGCCCAGGTCGCTCACGGCTTTGAGTTGGTCGCCCGCCACGTTGCCGAGGCCGCCGGAGTAGATCGGCAGCGCCTCGGTCAGCATGTACTCCATGCTGAAGTAGGCCGCCAGCTTCAGCGGTGCGTCCGGGTGCGCGTTCTGGAACCACCCCGGGTGGTCCATGGACTCGCGCATTTCTTTCACGATCTGGTCCAGGCGCTCGCGGAATTTCGGATCGGCCGCCACTTCCCGGAGCTTCCCCTGCGAGACCGTCTGCAGGATTACCATCGGATTCTGGGTCAGCTCCCACAGATCCCGATCCATCTGTCCCCACAGTTCGTCAGCCGAGCGGTTCCAGGACCACCGCAAATTCATCGCCAGCTCGTTGAGCGACTTCAGAGTGGCGTCCAGGTCATCCATGTTCCCCCCAGTCGTGCACACTTCGAGAAAACGATCTGGCCACGAATGAACACGAATGCACACAAATAAGGAAAGTCTCAGGAAAGAGGTTTTGTCCTATTCGGGTTCATCCGTGTTCATTCGTGGCCACTCCTGCTTTGGCCTTCAGCGCCTGTCCGACAATCTCCTGCGCCTCCGCCTGGATGCGCACCAGGTGCTCCTTGCCACGGAAGCTTTCGGCGTAGATTTTGTAGATCTCCTCGGTCCCCGACGGCCGCGCCGCGAACCAGCCCCCCGCCGCGATCACCTTCACGCCGCCGATGGCGCCGCCGGCCGGCGCCTGCGTCAACACCTTGTCGATCTTGTCCCCCGCCAGTTCAGTTACGCGGATCTGCTCCGGCGAGAGGCGCGCGAGAACGGCTTTCTGTTCCGCCGTCGCGGGCGCATCGATACGGTCGTACACCGGATCGCCGAACTCCTTCGTCAGATCCCCATAGACCTCGCCCGGATCGCGCTTCAGCCGCGATGTCATCTCAGCCGCGAGCAGGGCCGCGATCATGCCGTCTTTGTCGGTGGTCCAGACGCTCCCATCCACGCGCACGAACGACGCTCCGGCGCTCTCTTCCCCACCGAAACCCAGAGAGCCGTCGAAGAGTCCGTCCACGAACCACTTGAAGCCGACCGGCACTTCGTGCAGCCGGCGCTCCAGCTTCTTGGTCACGTAGTCGATCATGCTGCTCGATACCACGGTCTTGCCGACGGCCGCTTCTTTCCGCCAGTGCGGCCGATTCCGGAACAGGTAGTCGATCGAAACAGCCAGGTAGTGATTGGGCGGCAGCAGCCCCGCGCTACGAGTGACGATGCCGTGCCGGTCGTGATCGGTGTCGCAGGCGAAGGCCACGTCGAAGCGGTCCTTCAACCCGATCAGGCTGCGCATGGCATACGGCGATGACGGGTCCATGCGGATCCGTCCGTCCCAATCGACGGTCATGAAACGGAACGTGGGATCGACTGCCTCGTTGACCACCGTGAGGTTGAGATGGTAGCGCTCGGCGATCGGTCCCCAATAGTGAACGCCCGCGCCGCCCAGCGGGTCCACGCCCAGCTTGAGGCCCGCCGACCGGATCACCTCCATGTCGATGACGTTCGCCAGGTCGGCGACGTAAGCGTCGAGGTAGTTGTGGCGGTGCGTGGTGGGCGCACGAAGCGCGGTGGCGTACGGCACGCGCTTCACGCCGTCCAGCCGGCTCTCGAGGATCTGGTTGGCCCGGTTCTGGATCCAGACGGTGATGGACGCCTCGGCCGGTCCGCCGTTGGGCGGGTTGTACTTGAAGCCGCCGTCCTCGGGAGGATTGTGTGAAGGCGTGACGACAATGCCGTCGGCGAGGCCGGTCTTGCGGTCGCGGTTGTAGGTGAGGATGGCTTGCGACACCGCCGGCGTGGGCGTGTAGTCGGTTCCTTCCGCGATCATCGTCTCGACGCCGTTGGCCGCCAGCACCTCGAGCGCGGTGGCGGAGGCGGGCTCGGAAAGCGCATGCGTATCGATGCCGAGGAACAGCGGCCCGTCGATGCCGTTGGCGCGGCGGTATTCGGCAATCGCCTGGGTGGTCGCCAGAATGTGCCACTCGTTGAACGACAGCTCGAATGAGGAGCCGCGATGGCCCGAAGTGCCGAAAGCGACCCGCTGTGCCGCGATCGCGGGATCCGGCCGCTCGGTGTAGTAGGCCGTGATCAGCTTGGGGACATTCACCAGCATGGACGCGGTCGCCGGCTTGCCGGCCATGGGGTTCACTTGCATCTCCCAGCCACCTCTTTTCAATTATGCCGCAGCACGGCAGAGCTTCGGCATGCCAGCGTGGAGCGGACCCCTTGGTCCGCCTTACCGTCGGGACAGCAGCCACAGCCCGAGTACAAACAGCGTTCCAATCACGAAAAGCGTCCCGAAGATCGTCTTATTGTGTCGGGCCAGCCAGAGCGGTAAATAGATGTCGAAGTTATCCGCGCGTTCCTCCGTGTAGCGACCTGCCAGATCGGTCAACGGGCAACGCCCCCGGTTCGCCGCGAGGACAGCGCACTCGACCAGCACCAGACCGATCAGGACGGCCGCACATCGAAACTCGTGCCGGGCGCCAGCGACGGGAATCGCCACGATGCATCCGGCGAAGAAGAGCCAAATTACCGTGTGCAGAAGCCTTGTCCCTACCAGGAGGAGTCGTGTTCGCACGAGCCATCATTTTAGCGCCCACACTGGTCCGCCTCACACTGCATAATGGTCCCGTGAAGGTCAGCGTCTACTACATTGGCAAGCCGCGCGATGCCGGCGCCAACGCGATGGCCGAAGAGTACGTCAAGCGCACCACCCGCTACATGCCGTGCGAGATGCGCGAGATCCGGCCGGACCGGTTCGATCCCTGGGCGCGCCACCCCAGCGCCACCAAGATCCTGCTCGACGCCGCGGGCCGCCCGATGGATTCCGCGGCCTTCATCGCGCTCGTCTCGAAGGCCGAAATGGAAGGCCGCGACCTGGTGTTCGTCATCGGCGGAGCTGACGGCCTCCCGCCCGATTGGAAGTCCCGCGCCGGCCTGCTGCTTTCGCTCTCCCCGATGACCTTCCCCCACGAATTCGCCCGCGTCATGCTCACCGAGCAGATCTACCGCGCCGCGACCACGCTGCGCGGCCACCCTTACCCGCGGTGATAGCTGACCGCTGACGGCTATCCTCCCCTGTGCTACCGTAACAACGATGGACAAGGGGCTGCTCATGGTCTTTACCGGCAACGGCAAAGGCAAGACCTCCGCCGCCATGGGGGTGGCATTCCGGGGGGTCGGCCAGGGCTTCAAGGTCCTCATGATCCAGTTCATCAAGGGTTCGTGGCACTATGGAGAGTTGGATAGCGCTCCGATGCTCGGCGGCGCCTTCGAGATCCGGCCCATGGGCCGCGGCTTCGTAAAGGTGGGCGCTGAGAAGCCCGACCCCGAGGACGTGCGCCTTGCGGAAGAGGCCTGGAGCGCCGCCGTCGAAGCAATGCAGTCGGACCGGTACGACATGGTGATCCTGGACGAGTTGAACTATACGATCCACTACGGCATGCTGTCCATCGAGCGCGTGCTCGAGGACCTGGCGCGCCGGCCCGAACGCCTGCACGTGATCGCCACCGGCCGCAACGCCCATCCCCAGCTCGTCGAGGCGGCCGACCTGGTCACCGAGATGAAGGAGATCAAGCATCCGTTCCACCAGGGAATCCTGGCGCAGCGAGGCATCGACTACTAATGCCCTGGTTCACCAGAGAGAAGTCCTCGAAAGACAAAGCCAGCTCCGAAGGCGAGCGCAAGGTCAAGACCGAGGGCTTGTGGCTCAAGTGCGACGGCTGCCGCCAGATCGTCTGGAAGAAAGCCCTGGAGGAGAATCAGAACGTCTGCCCGCGCTGCAGTTACCACTTCCGAGTGGACGCCGCGAGCCGGCTCAAGCAGCTTTTCGACGGATCATGGGAGACGTTTGACGCCGGCCTCGCCTCCAGCAATCCGCTCGACTTCGTGGATTCCAAGCCCTACACCGAGCGCCTCAGCTCCATGGAGAAGGCCACCTCGCTCCGCGACGCCGTGATCTCGGCCGAAGGGACGCTGGCCGGCCGCCCGGTCTACATCTGCGCCTTCGAGCTGAAGTTCATCGGGGGCAGCGTGGGAGCGGCGGTGGGCGAGAAAATCACCCGCGCCATCGAGCGCTCCATCGCCGAGCGCAAGCCGCTCATCATCGTCTCGGCCTCCGGCGGCATGCGCATGCAGGAAGGCGCGGTGAGCCTGATGCAGATGGCCAAGATGTCGGCCGCCCTGATGGCGCTCGACGAGGCCGGAATCCCCTTCATCAGCGTCCTCACCGACCCCACAACGGGCGGCACCACCGCCAGCTTCGCCATGCTGGGCGACCTCAACATCGGCGAGCCCGGCGCCCAGATCGGATTCGCCGGCCCGCGCGTGATCGAGCAGACCATCCGCCAGAAGCTGCCCGAGGGCTTCCAGCGCGCCGAGTTCTTGCTGAAGACCGGCATGCTCGACGCGGTGGTCAAGCGCACCGAGCTGAAGCAGTATATCGCCAAGTCTCTGGATTTCTTCTGCGGGCCCGTGGCCTGAACCATTTCACCCCTCGCCGGTCGGATATAATGATTGCTCGATCCAAGCCCCCTGGCGCCCCACGGCGCCGCGAAACTGAGGTGTTAGGTGCTGAGTCTTCACGCTATTGACATCGCGATCATACTCGCGTACCTGCTGTTGTCCGTCCTGATTGGCTACTGGGTTTCCCATCGTGCCTCCAAGGACATGAAGGCGTACTTCCTGGGCGGCAACACCATGCCCTGGTACGTGCTGGGGATTTCGAACGCCTCGGGCATGTTCGATATCAGCGGCACCATGCTGCTGGTCTACTGGATGTTCGTCTACGGGCTGAAGAGCGTCTGGATTCCCTGGCTCTGGCCCACCTTCAACCAGATCTTCCTCATGGTCTTCCTCTCGGCCTGGCTGCGGCGCTCCAACGTCATGACCGGCGCGGAGTGGATCCAGACCCGCTTCGGCAAAGGCCGCGGCGCCCAGCTCGCCCACATCATCGTCGTCATTTACGCCTTCGTCAGCATCATCGGATTCTTCAGCTATGGCTTCAAGGGCATCGGCAAGTTCGCCGCGAACTTCCTGCCCTGGAGCCTGTCCCCCAACCAGTACGCGCTGATCCTGATCGCAATCACCACCATCTACGTAGTCAAGGGCGGCATGTTCAGCGTGGTGGTGACCGAGGTCCTGCAGTTCTGCATTCTCTCCATCGCCTCCTTCGCCGTCGGCATCATCGCCATGGCAAAGGTGGCTCCCGAGGTGCTGCATAAATGCGTACCCGCCGGATGGGACAACGTGTTCTTCGGCTGGCACCTGAATATGGACTGGTCGACGCTGCTGCCCTCGGCCACCGCCAAGGTCGCCGAAGACGGCTACGGGCTTTTCGGATTCTTTGTCATGGCCCTGCTGTTCAAAGGCGTCCTGATCAGCGCGGCCGGCCCTGCGCCGAACTACGACATGCAGCGCGTCCTCTCTTGTAAGAACCCGAAGGAAGCCTCCATGATGAGTGGATGGGTCAACGTGGTGCTGACGTTCCCGCGCTACTTTCTCATCACCGGGCTGACCATTCTGGCGCTGGCGTTCTACAGCGACCACATCCGCGCGATGGGAACGCACATGGATTTCGAGGCCGTGCTGCCGCTGGCGCTAGGCCGCTTTGTTCCCGCCGGCCTGCTCGGGTTCCTCATCGCCGGTTTGCTGGCGGCCTACATGTCGAACTTCGCCGCCACGGTGAACGCCGCGCCCCCGTACTTCGTCAACGACATCTACAAGCGCTTCATCAATCCCAACGCGAGCCCGCGGACGTACGTGCGGCTGAGCTATCTCAGCTCCTTCGCGGTGGTTGTGATCGGGACGGCGATCGGCTGGTACGTCGCCTCGGTGAACGACGTCGTCATCTGGATCGTCTCCGGACTGTGGGGCGGCTACACCGCGTCCAACGTTCTCAAGTGGTACTGGTGGCGCTTCAACGGCTACGGTTACTTCTGGGGGATGGTCGCAGGCATCTCGGCTTCTCTGACAATCCCGGGCATCATGGCGCGGATTCCCTCGCTCCAAGGGTACGCGCAGGCGCACTCCTTGAACCTCAGCGTGTCGCTGGGCTTCATCCTGGTGTTCCTGATCTCGCTGACCGGCTGCGTCGCCGGCACGTTGCTGACCAAGGCCGAAGACGACGAGGTCCTCAAGGACTTCTATCGCCGCGTGCGGCCGTGGGGCTTCTGGGGTCCAGTCCTGAAGAAGGTCCAGCAGGACGATCCCGCTTTCAAGCCCAACCCGGATTTCTGGCGCGACATGTTCAACGTCGCCGTCGGCATCGTGTGGCAGGTGGCGCTGGTCGTCCTGCCCATCTACATCGTGATCCAGGAATTCGACCGCGCCGCAATCGCCTTCGCCGTCGTCGCGGTGACCACGGTGACGCTGAAGCTCACCTGGTACGACCACCTGAAGGAGATGGACGCGAAGACTCCGGTCCCGGCCGCCGCTCTTCGACCGTGAGCATCACCGAGTGCGAAGCAATTCCGCAGGTCAGCACGTACCCGTACGTGCCGGGGGCGGGTGGCCGGACGGATTCGGTTCCGCTGGCCGCCCGCTGGCCTGTCCAGTCGCCTGATGCTACGCAAGAGGCTGCGCCCGGCGCCGACCACCGGAGTGTGGCCGAACGGCCGAGCTCGACGGCGGACGGGGTCGCGGTGAAACCTTGCGGGTCTACAGTCCGGACCGCGGCCAGCGGCGCCGGCGCCGACCGCGTGTGTGCCAGCAGCCAGTCATAGATGTTCTGGTCGTAGGTGTCGTAGGCCGGCAGCCCCTGGCCGAGGCCGGTGAGGTTGATCGTCAGGAATTCCTCCGCCAGATTGTGCCCGCCCGAAGCGAAGACCGTGATCCTCGCCCGCTCCGCCGGATTACACGCGTTGATCGAGGTGACCGTGTCGACCTGGTTCATATACGGGCCGGCCGGATCGTCCGCCGCCTCAAATGCCCACGAAGGAGTCAGCTTGAGCGTGCATCCCAAGTTCGTTCCGCCGGAGCCGGACATCGGAAGCACGGCCGCCAGCTGGTTAGGGTAGTGAGCCGCGTAGTCCCAGGTCAGGCACGAGCCCGCGCTGTAGCCGGCCACATACATGCGCGAGGTGTCCACCTTGTACGTGTTGATGGCATAGTCGATGAAGATCTTCGTCATCAGCGCGGTGTAGTCCCCGATTTGCGGGTCTACGCACCGCTGCGGCGAGAGCACGATGAAGGGCCGCGAGTCGTCCCAAAGGCCGCTGGCGATCAGCTCCTTCATGTCGCCGAATGCCGACGCGAGCGGGATCTGAACCGCCGTCCCGTCTGCAATGAATCGCGCCCCTCCCCATCCGTGCTGGAAGACGATGAGCGGAAACTTCTGCGCGGGGTCGGCGCCGTAGTTCACCGGTAGGTGCTCGTAATAGGGCAGGTGGGCGCTGGTGGTGCCGAAGTCTCTGGCCGTCTGCTCCGTAAACGTGCCGGCATTGACGCGCACCATCCGCACCACTTCGACCGCCGGCAATCCGGCGCTGTCCGCCACGTTGTAGCGGATCAGGTAGTCGCCCACGGTGTTCACGTCCACCGTTCCCGCAACCACGATCCGGCTCGTAATATCGCCGTCGTGCGGATCGCTGGCAGTGGCGCCTGCATCGACGTAGGCGGTGCCCCGCGGCTGGCTGACGACCCTGGCGCCGATCGGCGTGATGACCGGCTGATTCGCGTTGCCGGGATCGACAGGCGCATCCGACATACACGCGCTGTATTGGGGCAAGGGAGTGGGAGTCGGGGTCGGCGGCGGCGTGTAGCCATCGGACGAGGAACCGGGGCAGCCCCACGAAAGTAGCAGCACGCAGCCCGCTGTGACGGCCACAATTCCAACGCCAGCGCGTGTCACGCGGACTACAATACCACGATGCCGCGACCTGAAATGGGCCGGCAGGCAGCCCTATCCGTGCAGCGCGTCTAGGGCATCGATGCGCTCTTGCAAGCGGCGGGCCGCGCGCTCGTTCAACCTCCAGACACCTAGAAACACGAGTGCGATGGCGGCGCCGTAGGCCGCAATGACCCAAACGATATGGTTCAGGTGCCCCGGATTCGTCCGCGTGAGCGCCAACATCACGACCGCCAGGCCGGGAACCACCGGGCCCAGGTACCAGCGCCACACACCTTGCAGCAGGTCGCGCTGGCGCTCGAGCTCGCCCCGATAGAACTGCAGACAGTCCGCCACTCCCAGATCGGACGGCAGCCTCCGCCTGGAGCCCTTCCGATGCAGATGCCAGGCAATGTAGAGCATGCTCGCGATGACCAGGCCGAAACCCACGCGGCTCAGCACGTCGGTCGTGCCGAAGAAGCTGAACCCGAGGAAGACGACCACGGCGAAGGCGGCGATGTACTCGCGCGCGTTCCTCCACTCGATGCTGCGCCCTTGCTTCTCGGCTTTCAATCGAATCTCGTCGAGTGACATTCTCAGCCCTTCTCCTTCCTGGCTCTGCCAGACATTCTTCATCTCGTCATCCCGCGCCGTCTCATTGGCCATGGAGCTCTCCTTCCTGAAAGCGGCGTGCCAGAAGCTGCTTGGTTCGATGAATCTTGGTCGCGACGTTCCGGCTTGAAATTCCGGTGATCTCGGCGATCGATGCGGCGTCCATGCCTTCGAGGTAGGCGAGCATCACCTGGCGGTCGAGCGGCTCGAGCCGGTGAATCATTTCCACGAGCCGCCCCAGAGTGTGGCGGCGATCGGCCGCGGACTCGGCCTCGGCGCCGTCCGGCATGCTCGCCAGCTCCTCCAGCCCGACCAGGGTTCCGGCCTTGGTGCGGCGCTGCCGTACCAGATGGGACGCGGACGCGTTGTGCGCTACGCGGTAGACCCAGGTTCGAAGCGAGCAGCGGCCGTCGAAGCCGGCAAAGCTCCGCCACAACGCAATGTGGATCTCCTGAAGCAGGTCGCGGCGGACTTCCGGATCGGCCTCGTAGGCGCGTGCCAGTCTTTCCAGGGCAGCGCCGAAAGCGGCCGCGGCCTCCGCTAGAGGTCATCCGGGCGCGGCCGCCGGGCGGTCTGGAACGCAGCTTGGTCCACAACTGAGGTAGTCGGTTGCGAAGCCCGATTTCTTACAGACTCGATTAACCGCGCCGTCGTGGCGCGCCGCGGCGCATCGGCGGCCGGCGGCCTTCCGACCTGGATGGCGGCGCTGGCGCCGTGAACACCGGCTCGGTGGGCGTCGGCATGTCCGCGGGACAGACCACCACCTGCCGCTGCGGTCCCATTCCCACGCTCTCGCTGCGGACCGCCGTCTCGTTGCGCAGAGCCAGGTGGATGACGCGGCGCTCGCGGCTGTTCATCGGATTGAAGTGGAACGGCGTGTGCGAGCGCTTCACCTTCTCGGCCGCCGTCAGCGCGCTCACCCGCAGCTCTTCGATGCGGAGCATGCGATAGTCGTTGGCGTCGAAGCACAGCCGGGAGTGCTCTTCGGGCGGCATGCCCAGCACTTCCATGGTGAGTTGCTCCAACGCCAGCAGCAGCTCGGCCTTGTTCTCGAGCAGGAGGTCCACGTCCGGACCCGAAAACTTCACCACGACATCCGGGTTCTCGAAATCGGTGTGCCGCGTTTCCCCGCTCTCGACTTCGAACTTGAGTTTGAAGCCTGCGTTATTCGCAACGGACCGCAAGAATGCGTCGATCCGCGGCCCTACCGTACTAAGACCGTATTTTCCGTCGCTCACCGTTTGCCCCCGCTGGGCTTCTTCGATTTAGCAGCCGGCGTCACGGGCCCGGAAGCCTCGGCCGGAGTCGGCATGGATTTATTGATGAAGTATTGCTGCACAATGCCCACCAGGTTACTGGTCAGCCAGTATAGCACTAGCCCGCTCGACTGGCCGTAGAACATGAAGCCGAAGATCAGCGGCATGAACAGCATCATCTTCGCCTGGTTCGGATCGGCGGAGGGATTCGGCGTCATCTTCTGCATCACGAACTGCGCCACGATCATGGCGATCGGCAGGATGCGGATCGCCGTGCCGCCAATCTGGAACAGGTTCTCGGGTTGCGACAGGTCGCCCACCCAGAGCCAGTTCGCCTGGCGCATCTCGATCGCCACCTGCAGCACCGAGTAAAACGCGATGAAGATCGGCATCTGGAGGACCATGGGCAGGCACCCACCCATCGGGTTGACGCCGTGCTTCTTGTACAGCTCCATGACCTCCTGGTTCTGCTCGGCCTTCTTCGGATCGCGCAGGCCCACGTTCTTGTACTTCGCGTTGATGGCGTCCACGTGTGGCTTGAGCACCTGCATCTTCTTCATCGACTTCATGCTCGTGAGCCGCAGCGGCAGCAGAACCATGTTGATGACGATTGTGATCACCACGATGGCCCACCCGAAGTTGTGGGTCATGCGGTCGTTGATCCAGTTCACTCCTAGGAACAGCGGCTTGGCGAGCCAGCCGAACCAACGGCCGAAGTCGACCGTCTGCTCCAGCCGCGGGTCCACCTTGCGTATCAATTCCACGTCTTTGGGACCGGCGAACAGCGTGAACTCGTTGCGAGCCTGGCCGCCAACCTCGGCGCCCGCGTGCGGCTGCTCGGACTTATCCACCTGGTCAGCCACGTTGTCGCTCACGGTGCGGATCGCGAAGGTGCTCTCGCCCCGCGGCAGGAAGACGGCGGTGAAATAGTGGTCCTCGATTCCGGCGAAGGAGTAGGTCCCGTAATCGGTCACCGGCCCGTCTTTGGCTGCCTTGGCGGCCTTGGTGACCAGCTTGCCCGCGGCGACATCGTAGTAAAGTGTAAGCTCCTGGCCGGTGTGCGCCGCGACAGCCCAATCGCCGATCCCGCCCCGCCACGCGAGCAGGTTCTCGACGCCCTTGCCGCCCACCGTGACCTCGCTCGAAACCTGCGACAGGTAGCTGTTTCCCTCGAAGTGGAACGATTTGTGAACCACCACGTTGCCGTCGGAGTAGTCGTAGTCGATGCCCAGGCCGTCGGATGCGGGCTTGGCGCGATAGAGCACCCCGTTCACATCCACCGCCGGTTTGGCCTTGGGAAACGCCAGCGAGAACGGATAGCCCGTCTTGGCCACGGATGCCGTATTGACCAACTCCAGCGGCTGCCCCAGGCTGTCCTTGTACTTCTTGAGCACCCAACTGCGCACCACGCCGCCCTGGTTCGAGAGCACCACGTGGTAGACCTTGGTATCGACGACGAAGGTCTCCGGCGCCGCCGCCGACACCACCGCCGCGGGCGCCTTGGTCAGAGTGATCCACGGCGTCGGGGACGCTTCGGCCGCCGCTGCCGGTGTGGCCGTGGGCTGCGCTTGTTCGGTGGCCGTCTGTCCCGGTTTCTCCGGCTGCTGCGGCACTACGCTCTTGTAGAAATAGGGAGTGAGGAAAAGCACCGCGCCCATCAGCAGGAACGCCAGCATCAGACGCCACTGCGTCCCGGACTCCGGCTGAGGGTTCAACGGGTTGGGGCTATTCTTGATGTCCGCCATGGTTCTCGATTCACCGCACCGGGTCGAAGCCGCCCACGTGGAAGGGATGGCACCGCAGCAGTCGCCGCAGGCCGAGCCACACGCCGCGCGCCGCTCCGTAGCGCTTCACGGCCTCGATCATGTATTCCGAGCAGGTCGGGTAAAACCGGCAGGCCGAAGGCAACAGCGGGGAAATCCACCTCTTGTACAGCCGCAGCGAACCGATCACGAGCCTTTGCACCGGGAAAACAGCTTCTCCACTTCCCGTTCCAAGTTCCCGATCGGCGCCGCCAGGCTCGCCCGGCGAGGATTGATCACGATCTGCCACTGCGGCTCCAAAGAGTGAAGGTGCTTTCGCACCGCCTCGCGCGTGCGGCGCTTGATCCGATTCCGGACCACCGCACCACCCAAAGCGCGAGGTACAGTCAACCCGATCCTCGAGCGCCCCGGCTCCGGCAGCCTCAGGCAAAACGCCGCGAAATAAGGACTGGAAACCCGGAATCCCTCTGCATAGACTTTTCGAAAGTCCGCGGACCGCAGGATCCGAGCACTCTTCGGAAACGATAAAACCCTCTTCGCCGGTTCGATCGGATTAGTCTGCGTTGGCGTTACGAACCGCGCGCTCGTCGCTGACGGTCAGCTTCCAGCGCCCCTTCGCCCTACGGCGCGCGAGAACGGCCCGTCCGTCTTTAGTTTTCATACGCTGGCGGAAGCCGTGCGTCTTGGCCCGATGGCGATTATTCGGCTGAAATGTGCGTTTTGGCATTGTACGTCCCGACAACTGAACACAATCGGAGCCTTGACATACAGACTCCGTGAAAATTCAGTATAGCAAGCCCGGCGGCGCCATGTGGGGCAGGTGTCCACACCTGCAGCGGGTCTCCAGACCCGCCCTCTCGCCCATGCTTGACACGCGCCTCCCCAACGCAGTATCAGAAGGTTGCCGAAGCAAGGGTCAAAGCTCCGTCCCGATCTGGTCCAGGCAGCCATCGACGGCATCAGTTCCCCCAGCGGGCGCGCCAGGCTAGGCGCCAGCAAGGTCCTCCGCGATCTGAGCGCGCAATCCCCGGATCTAATCTACCCGCACTTCGATTTCTTCGCGGCGCTGCTCGCCAGCCCGAACCACATCCTGAAGTGGAACGCCACCCTCACGCTGGCCCACCTGGCGGCCGTGGATCGTGACGCAGGCTCGACCACATCCTGGACGCGTACCTCGCGCCGATCTCCGGTCCCAACATGATCGACGCCGCCAACGCCATCCGCGGCGCCGCGGCCATCGCCCTGGCCAAGCCGCACCTGGCCCCGAGGATCGCCGCCCGCATTCTGGCCGTGGAGCGCGCCTCGTATGCGACCGCCGAGTGCCGCAACGTCGCCATCGGCCACGCGATCCGCGCCCTCGACCAGATCTTCGACGCCGCCGGCGGCCAGCGCGAGGTGCTGCGGTTCGTCAGCCGGCAGACGGAGAACCCCCGCCCCGCGACGCGCGCGAAGGCGCAACGTTTCCGGCGGAAGCGGTCATCAGGCGCCGGTACAGCTTGAGATACTCGCCGGCGGATCGGCCCCAGGAATAGTCGGCGGTCATTGCGTTCTCCATCAGCTTGGCCCACCGGTCTTTCTGCCGATAAGTGGTTAGCGCCCGGTCCACCGCCTCCAGCAGCGCGGCGCCGTCGTAGTCGCGGAACACGAAACCGTTTCCCGTGCCCGCCGCCGCATCGAAGTCCGACACGCTGTCCTTCAGGCCGCCGGTCGCCCGCACGATGGGGATCGTGCCATACCGCAGGCTGTAGAGCTGGTTGAGGCCCGCCGGCTCGTACCTCGAAGGCATCAGGAACGCGTCCGCGCCCGCCTCGATCTTGTGCGCCAGCGTTTCGTCGAAAACGATTTGCGCCGCGGCCTTTCCCGGATAGCCGTCGCCGATGGAGCGGAAGAAATCCTCAAACGGCCGGTCGCCCGCTCCGAGAAGAACGAACTGCACCTCCCGGCGCATCAGTTCCTCGAACGCTCCCTCGACCAGATCGATGCCCTTCTGCGCCGCCAGTCGCGTGATCATTCCGACGAGCGGGATCTCGGGCGCCTCCCGCAAACCAAACAGCCGCTGAACCTCGGCCTTCGAGGCCCGCTTGCCGGAGACGTCCGCGAGGTCATACGTCTTAGCAATGGCAGGATCACTGGCCGGGTTCCAGACCGAGTAATCGGCGCCGTTGAGGATGCCGGAAAGGTCCGCGGCGCGGTCCCGAAACACGCCCTCGAGTCCAAAACCATGCTCCGCCGTCTGTATCTCCGCCGCATAGGTGGGACTTACCGTCGTGATCGCGTCCGCCCACTCCAGGCCGCCTTTGAGGAAGTTGATCTGTCCGTAGTATTCCAGCTGCCGGGGGGTGAAGAACCCCCAGTCCAGGTTGAGCAAATGCCAGTTGTCGCGCGGGAACATGCCCTGGTATCCCACGTTGTGCACCGTCAGAACCGTCCGCACTGCCGAGAGCTCCGGATACACTTCCGGCTGCGTCTTGAGAAACGCGATCGCCAGCGCCGCCTGCCAGTCGTGTGCGTGCAGAACGTGCGCCGGCCCGATCTTGCGGACCGCCTCCAGCGCGGCCCGCGAGAAGAACGCGAAACGCTCGGCGTTGTCCGCGTAGTCCCCTTCCGAAGTGCCGTACAGGTTGTCCCGGTCGAAATACCGGTCGGCGCGGACGAGGTAGACGGAAACGTCGCGGCCCACTTCGGCGCGCAGCAGCGTGGCCTCCTCCTGGCGATTCCCAACCGCCACGGCGAAGCGGATCCCCGTCTCCTTCAGAGGCGCGCCGCCCTTGAGAGCGCGGCGATAGGCCGGCATGATCATGGATACTCGCTGGCCGAGCCGCTCGAGCGCGATCCCGAGCGATCCCACCATATCCGCCAGACCGCCGGTCTTCGCGAACGGAACAATTTCCGGAGCCACCATCACCACGTGGAGCCGGGACGGCGCCGTGGCGGGGACAAGCGGTTTGGGGACCGCAGCCACAACGCGCGGCCTCGGTTGCCCGGGTATGAAATCCGCCGCCGTCGCAATCTCCGGAAAGATGTTGTCCTGCGCCTCGATGTTCGCGAGGCGGACCCCGTCGATGTTCCCCGCCTCGATCTCGGCGGCCAGACTGCCGAGGCGCGAAAGGTGGCTCTTGGTCCTTCGCGTGGCGTACTCGCCCGTCGCCCCGGAGTGGATCATAAAGGCCCAATCGCTCGATTGAGCCAGCAGCAGCTCTCTTGCCGCCTGGTCGAAAGCCCGCACTGCGAGACCGCTCGGATGCCCCTGTCCCAGCTTCTCCATCGTCGTGGCCGCTGCGTCCAAGCGCGGGTAGATCCAATCGTTCTCGCTATTCAGCCACACTTCATTGAAGCCCTTGTGCCCCCAGCTCGAGGCCGCCGGCGACGCCGTCTGAGCGATCGGGTATTCCTCCAGATACTCCGACAGCGTGGTCAGCCGGAGCGTGCTCTGTTCCAGCGCGATTTTGCGGATCACGTATTCGAGCCAGCTCGGGCCCTCGAACCACCAGTGGCCGAACAGTTCGGCATCGTAGGGCGCGACGATGACGGGCTTGCGGTCCATCATCGGCGCCAGGCGCTTCACTTGCCGCACCCGCTCCGCGACAAAATGCTCTGCGTGCGCTTCCGCCTTTCTCTCCGCCCACTCGGGCACGTAGATCTCTTTGTGGTCGCCTTTTCCGGTTATGCGATAGTATTTGATTCCCGTGTCGATCCGAATCCCGGCGGGGTGAATGTAGGGCCGTATGTGGGCCAGGTCGAGGTCGTGACCGATATCGCGATAGAACTCGCGATAGTCGTAATCCCCCGGATAGCCATCGATCGAGCTCCACACCTGGCGCGAGGACTCCGGATCGCGCCCGAAAGCCGCCAGCCCGGAAGGGCAGTAGATTGGGGCGTAGGCGCCGAACCGCGGCCGCGGGTTGGCGTGCGTAATGCCGTGTGTGTCGAGGATCGTGAAATGGACGCCGCTTTCCCGGAGCGGCGCTTCCACCGTCGGGCAATAGCCGCATTCCGGCAGCCAGAAGCCCCGAGGCGTGCGGCCGAAAGTCCGCTCGTAGTGCTCGGCTCCCACCCGAATCTGCGTTCGCACGGCCGCCGGATGCAACGCCAGCAGCGGAAGGTAACCGTGAGTGGCGGCGCTCGCAATGACTTCCACTTTGCCGGTCTCCTGAAAACGCTTCAGGGCCTGTACTAAGTCACAGCCGTAGCGGTTGACGAACGCGTCGCGAACCCGCAGGAACAATCGATGGTACATGCGCGCCAGCAGGTGGAACTCCGGCTGGCCGCTGGTCCGCGCCAGTTCCATTTCCGCCGCCTCGATCGCGCGGTCGATCTTCCTCACATACCGCTCCTGCAACAAAGGATCGAGCAGCATGGAGGAGAGCGTAGGAGTCAGCGAGACAGTCAGGCGAAAGTCGATCCCGTCCTGTAACAGGTTCTCCAGAACTAGAAACAAGGGGATGTAAGTCTCGGTAATCGCCTCGTAGAGCCAATTCTCTTCGAGAGGGTCTTCGTACTCCGGGTGGCGCACATAAGGCAGGTGCGCGTGGAGGACGATGGCCAGATATCCCTGTTCCATTTCGCGGCTCAACCCCGTGGTGCACGCTTCACCGAAATGCCACTCAGAAAGCTGTGGGACAGGTTGGTAACCCGCCTGTAGTCTTCGGTCCACAGACCGGCCGGGCGCCGGTTCGCAACCGGCGCGCAGGATGCCATCCTGCCCCACAACGTGCGGCGCTGTTCGATCGTGGGAAAACTAAGTGGCATTCCGCTTCAGCGTGCCAACTTACTTCGCGCGCCCGCGAGCCCCGAGTAACACTGAAGAGACTCCCGGGACGAAACTCTTCTCGGCCATCTCGGTAAGATCCGCGGCAGGGAGCGGTTCATCGCGAAGCGCCGCCACCTCCGCGAGTTTCCTCGCCAGAACCACCCGGGAGTCCGCGCGCCGCGGCGCTGGGGTTGGGGCCGGCGTCTCCCTCTCCAGCGCGGCCGGCGGATGCTGCACTTCCATGGCGGTCGCCGCGCGAGGCTCCGCTTCGAGCGCCACAACCACCGCAGGGGGCTCCATTCCCAGGGCCGGCTCGCTCGTGGGAGCCCCTTGCTCCACCAGCGCGGACGCCTCATCCACCTTCACGTGCGGCCACGCCGCCGGGGTCTCGATCAGGTTCGACCGGGCCAATGCCACCAGTCGGCCGTCCTTCCCCCGCAGCCCGATGTCGGCGCAGTATCTTCTCTCCGGGCTCCAAAGCCGCACATACCACTTGCCGGCATCCAGGCGGATCCTGACGTCGAAGCTGTTCCCGCAATTCACGCCATCGAACTCGATGCCGGTCGTATCGTGGAACCGCAAGACGTGGGCGTCCAGTTCGTCCTTCCCGAACAGCGCCTGTGCCGCAGCGATCCTGGGTGCGGTTACGTTCCAGTAGGCATACACGAGGTAAGGATCCACCGCCATCAGCACCAGGCGGTCGTCTTCGCCCAACTCCGGGAGCGCGCCCGTCTCGAAAGCCAGCGGTTCGGCGGCGCCCCCCTCGGCATCCGTCATCCGTAGTCCCCTTCGCCGGCCGGCTTCGAAAACGCTTACGAGCCTACGCGCCAGGCGTGTAGTTCTTCCACTCCAGCCTGCAATCGGCGCACTTTAGCGCCCCGTAAACATTATAGTAGCTGGTGTAGCCGCTGCTTGTGTCGGATTTCGCCAGCGTCAACTCGTCGTGCACGTGGGCGTGCTGGTGGCAAAGCCCCCGCCCGCAGGCCGCGCAAGCCCCTCGCGCCTCGTCTTCACAGAACCAACACTTCATACCGTCCCCCCTGTTACTTCGATCGAATCTCGTCCAGAATGCGGCGAGCGGCGCTCGTCTGCTCGTGTAGCTTCGGAATCCATGCATCGCCCCAGAACAGGTAGCAACTCGTCTCTGCCTTGAGGATCGCGTCTTTCGCTTGTTCCAACTTCCGCGCCTGAGCTTTCAGTTGGCCGTCCTTGAGGGCTCCGGCGACCTCGCCATAGAGCCGCCTCAGCTTCCATACCTCCTCGAGCGCCTCACGCTGGGAGGATGAACCCGCCCACTGCGAGAAGTCGTATCCGGAAGTCGTTCCCACGTTCCACGTGCCGGTGCGGACCTCCGCCACGTTACGAGGCGGATTGGACGCCGCGAACTCCTCGCTGAAACCCGGACGAATCGGCATCTGCCCGGCCCGTACCCGCTCCATGTAAGGAGCGAAGAAATAGCTCCAGAAACCGTCCTCCTCGTCGATCTGCCGGAACCAGCCTCCGTTCTCCCCGTCGGTCCAGGTGGTCACCAGGCAGGGCCGGGAGGCGCTGCCCGTCTTGCGCACCACTTCCTTGGCAAACCAATCTGGATTGAGTCCGCTCTCCTGCGCGTTGCTCAAGTCGCGGTCGCGCGGCACCACCGTGATCGCCGCTCCCCGGTACTCGGCCCGATGAAGCCGGTACAGCGCCTCCTCGCCGGAGCCGTTCTCGCCGGGCTTGACGTGGACGCTATCGACCACCACGTATCGGTAACCGTTCTCGGCCAACGCCGGGATCATCTCCATGGTGAAGGCCATCTCCGGCGGCCAGAAGATCCGCGGCTCGCGCCCGAACACTTCCGCGATCTTACTCTTGCCGCGTGCGATCTGCTCTCCCCAGTCCTCCATCGGGATCAATGGGAAAACCGGATGATAGTAACCCATTCCCGCCAGCTCGATGTTAGGCGCGTTGCGGTAGCCATCCAGCATCTTGGGGATATCGACGATTCCGGAATAGCGCGAAACGATGTCCGGGTCCTGAAGCTGTTCGAGTAGGATCCCGGAAAAACCAACGCAGAACCGTGCGACGTCCCGATACCGCTCGGCGTATCGGAGCGGTCGCTCGTAGCACAACATGACTTGGCGCGCCTCCCACTCATTGGACCGGATGAGTAAGTCCAGGTTGCCGGGCGGCTGGTGCATGTGTAGGCCGAGAAGATGGGTTACACTCATCGCGCTCCCTCTTATGCTTGTGGTCGCTCCCAGGCGTGGGGGGCCGTTGACTAGATTCTATCAAGCATGGGATGCCCCTAAGGAGGGCAGACTTCAGCCCCGCCCCACGCCCAGCCAAATGGGACCTATCCGCACGGCGCACCGGCTTGGATGACGCTATGCTGTGAATAGCTCATGCGAGTGAAAATCGCGCGTCTTTCCCCCCAAGCGTTTCTACCCGAGTACGCCCACGGTCCCCAGGAGGACGCCGGCCTCGACCTGCGCGCCGCCGACGACGCGGTCCTGATCCCGGGCCAGCCCGCGGCCGTAGGCACTGCCCTCGCCATCGAGTTACCGCCGGGCTTCGAGGCCCAGATCCGGCCGCGCAGCGGCCTGGCCCTGAAACACGCTATCACGCTACCCAACAGCCCCGGCACCATCGATCCCGCCTACCGCGGCGAGATCCGGGTGATTCTGCTTAACCTCGGCCGCGAACCCTACCGGATAGCGCGCGGAGACCGCATCGCTCAGTTGGTGGTGGCGCGGTACGAGCAGGTCGAGTGGGACGAATCTGACTTAAGCGACACAAAACGCGGCGGCGGCGGGTTTGGATCGTCCGGGAGGTAGGGAGGGCCCTCGGGTCTGTTGCGCGCCAACTCGAATACAAGGGGGGGCGGTACGGTCCAGCTGGCAGTACGCCGGTAGGGACCGGTACGGTCCGGTACGTCCCAAACGCGGGGTACGGCGCACCCAGGGGAACTGGTTTGGACGGTACCTTAGTGTGCAGGTTCCGCCCGGCAACAGCCTCCTGGCCAGCAGGAGTTGGGAAGCCACCCTCAATTAGTCCCACTGCGTCATTTGACGCTCGTGCGTATCTGCAATCGGCTCTGCAAGTTACACCAGAGATTCCGGCCGCCGCAGCCTCCAGAGAGCATCCCCCGCCTCAACCCCGTCACAGTGCGCCGTGGGAGAGGGGATTGCCTTGTAAATCTGCTAATTGGGTGTCTAATTGATCTCGGTGGAGGACTTAATGCAAAACTCTCACACGATCTCATCGGACATCCGCGCGATTCAAATCAGGTCCGCGATCGATGAAATCCGGAACGATCGGGCGAGCGGGGCCGCCAAACAGACCGTGCGGGCCGCGAGGTTGCTGGTCGAGTGCGCCCGGCACACGCCGGAGGATCTGCTGGAGATCGCGCGCGCGCTGACGGACGCGCAGCCCACCACCGGCCCGATCTACAATCTCGCCGCGATCGCGGTGCACTCTCCCGACGTGCCCGCGGCCTGCCACGACTTCCTGGACTCCATGGAGCGGAACGCCGCGCGAGTGGCGGAGAGGGCGGCGGCCATGGTCTCCGATGGCGAGACAGTGATGACTCACTCGTTCAGCTCCACCATACTGACCGCGTTGCGCGAGGTGTCATGGGGAGGGAAGCGGCTCTCGGTGATCTGCCCGGAATCCCGCCCCATCTGCGAAGGCATCGCCATGGCCGCCAGCCTTGGCATGTCGGGGATTCCAGTCTCGGTGATCGCGGACGCGGCCATGTATCTGGTCCTTCCGGAAGTGCAACTGGTCATGGTGGGCGCGGACGCTGCCTCGCCGCGCGGCATCTTCAACAAGACTGGAACCTCACTGCTGGCACTCGCCGCCCGCGAGCTGGGCGTGCGGGTCTACGCGCTGTGCTCCTCCGACAAATTCCTGCCGCGCTCCTATAATCCGCCCAAGGAAAAGCTGAAGGATTCACGCGAATTGTTGGAGCGGGACCTGCCGCACGTTACCGTTGCCAACTACCACTTCGACATCACGCCGCTCGACTATTTCACCGGCATTGTGACAGAAGAGGGGATCCTCACTCCGGCCGAGCTGCGCAAACGGTTGAGCAAGCGCACGCCGGTTGAACCGGTCCTGGAGGTTCCGATGGAACCTCACGACACAGCCCGTACGACGCTGCCCGACCAGGTGGTCTGCTGCTGAAGGAGCGCGATGAGACATATTCAAGCGCTGCGTTCGCAGGCTGTTGGTCTGGTGGCGTGCGGCCTTTTGTCTCTGTCCGGCGGCTGCGGGCAGCGCGCGCAGAGCGCACCGAACGGCCCGCTGACCACAATCGAACAGGTGCGCCGGCTCACGCAGGATGCGGCGGCCACGCAGCCCCCGGTCCATCTCCACGGAACGGTTACATATTACGATGGCGCCATCCAGTTACTGCTCGTGCAGGATGCTACGGGCGCGATTCGGATAGAAGGCGCGCCCCTGGCGAGCCTGGGCCCCGATCCTGGGACCGCCATGGACCTCCAGGGAACGGTCGCCAGCGGAGCGCCCGATCCAGGTGTGACGTTCGGAAGCGTTCAGATCGGCGACCGCCACAGCCCGCTTCCAAAGCCCATCCGGCCTAGCGCCGAGGATTTGACTTCGGGCCGGCTCCAATACCACTACGTTGAGCTTGAAGGCGTCGTAAAGTCCTCCGTCATGGACAGGGCCGGGCGGTTCGCGCTGGTGATCCACACTCTGGGACGCGATGTGCGAGTGGCGGTCAGGAATCAATCGGCGTTCGATTATCACGTGCTTGTGGACGCAGTGGTCCGGGCGCGGGGCGATCTCTTCACCAGCCTGGACGCCCGCGGCGCCGCCGTCGGCGTCAAATTGTGGACAACGACCCTCGATGATGTCGAGGTCGTGCAACCGGCGCCCCCGGCGGCGAATCTTCCGGTCAGAACGGTTCGCGCCTTGCTTTCATCGGACCCCAGCCTCCCGTCAGGTCGTCGGATCCGCTTGCGGGGCTCGGTCTCGG